>NZ_WSJA01000014.1:0-306285 GCF_009763235.1 Bordetella sp. 15P40C-2 | reverse complement strand
ACCCATCTGGACTCCAATTTCCACACGCGGCGCCGCCGCGCCTGAGCGGTCCTTCAAAAACAAACCCCCGGCAAAAACCAGGGGTTTATCAACAGCCTGAGGCGTCTCTTCCGAGACGCCCTTTTGCACAAACCCTCACTGGTACACACGTATCAAGGCTGCGTTTCCTGCATGACCCGCCGATACCACTCATGGAAATGCTGCATGCCATCTTCCATGGGCGACTGATACGGCCCGGCTTCATTCACGCCGCGCAGCATCAGGGCCTTGCGACCGGCATCCATGCGTTCCGCGATCTCGTCGTCTTCGACTGCGGTTTCCATGTAGGCCGCGCGTTGCGCTTCAACGAACTCACGCTCGAACGCGGCGATTTCCTCGGGATAGTAGAACTCGACCACGTTCACGGTTTCTTGCGGGCTCTTGGGATAGAGCGTGGACAAGACCAGCACGTGCGGATAGAGCTCGATCATGTGCGTTGGGAAATACGTCACCCACACCGCGCCAAAATCCGGCGCATCGCCGCCACGGAAATCCAGCAGGCGATCGTGCCATTGCTTGTACACATCCGAGCCCGGTTGAGCCAGCGCTTTGTGTACGCCCACGCGTTGCAGGCTGTACCAGTCGCCGAATTCCCAGCTTAGATCGTCGCAGGTGACAAACCGACCAAGCCCGGGATGGAACGGCCCGACGTGATAATCCTCGAGATAGACCTCGATAAAGGTCTTCCAGTTGTAATTGCACTGGTGAATCTCGACGTGATCCAGCACGTAGTCACCGAAATCGAACTCTGGACGCGCAAACAAAGGCGCCATATCCGCTGCAGCGTCGCGCGGGCCTTCAAACAGCAGACCGTGGCAGTCGCGCAAACGATATTTCTGCAAATTCATGCAGGGTGTTTGCTCGAACTGAGGCGCGCCCAACAACTCGCCTTGGTTGTTGTACGTCCAACGGTGCAGGGGGCAGACAATATTGCCTCCCGTGCTCTTCAGATTGCCGTGCGTATTGCAGTGGCCCGTGACATTACCTGCCTCGCCGCCCAGCATCAAAGCCTGGCGGTGACGGCAAACATTTGAGATGAGCTCGACGCCATTCTGATTGCGAACCAGAACGCGCCCTCCGTTCTCTTGGGGCAACGTGCGCCAATCGCCGACCTCGGGCACCAATTTCTGGTGGCCGACGTATAACGAGGATTGACTGAAAATGAGTTCTTGCTCGCGCTGGAAGCGGGCTTCGTCAAAATACGCGCTGACGGGCAGCTGGGTGCGAGCCGGCATTACATGCGCCATCCGACCAATGTCGGTCATGATTCCCTCCGCTCGGATAAAAAAGCCAGGACGGGTAGGGTTACCGTGCTGGCGCGAAGAAAAATCGGTCCGGCCGATCAAACCCTGGAGTTTACCCTATTCGGCCTCTGCAAGGGAAAACATCGGCAGGAATCTCGTTTAAACGATAAAGAGCGGGGATACCAGCCTATGCCAATATGTGGGGCCATCTACACCAGCTTACGCGTAGTTGGGTGTTGTCGCAGCAGCCAGCATGCCGCGGCAGATAAAGCGAACACGCTGAACGCCTGCACCGGCAAGCTCCAGGCGGCATGCACGCTTGTCTGGGCGCTCGTACGCTGAGCGATATCCAAAAACACGGGATGAATCAGATAGATCCCGAACGTCAGCGGCGCCAGCATCGAGAGCGCGGGCAGCCTCGTCATCGTCATGATGCATTGGAAGGCCGCCAGCGACATCGCCAACACGGTCAGGCTGAAATAGTCATAGAAATAGAAATTAAGCCCGACATGATCCGACAACCAGTACACACCGGCTGCCGTGGCGGTGACGGCGCCCGCCAGCACCCATCCGGGGCTCGGAACGCGCAGCTCGCCGTCGAACATCATGCGCCCCGCGATGAAATAACCCAGGTAAGGCACGAACCAGGTCAAGAAAAAACCATGTCCTGTGTCCATCATCTGCCGATACAGGGCGTCCAGGACGGCGATTCCGAAGAGCCCCGCGAGATACCACGCCCGGGCGTTCTTCGTCCCACGATGATAGAGCGTGCGTACGAGCGGGGTGATTAGATACAGCCCCATGATCATGTACAGATACCACAGGTGATAGTACGGCTCGCCTTGAGCGATCTTGGTCGGCCAGAACGAAATGTCGATTTGGCCGTCATCGAGCCATCCCAGCAGGGAGCGCCACGCCAGATAAAACAGCGTCCAAAAGACCAGCGGCGCGCAGATACGCGCAGCGCGGCGTAGATAAAAGGTCTGCGGATCCAGCGGCTTGCGGTTGTCCAGCATCAGCGCGCCGCTCACCATGACAAACACCGGCACGCACCAACGCGCCGCCGAGTCATAGAGGTTGGCGGCCACCCAATCGCCACTGGCATAGGCGTCGGGGTCCGAGACCGCTTGCGCGGCGCAATGCAACAGCACAACCGCCAAGGCGGCGATCCACCGCGCGGCGTCCAGGCGCGCCAGCTTATCGTTCACCGACAATGTGGTTGAGGTCGGTGCCGCTGGCAAGAGGGCGTCATTTCCGGTTCTATGCATGCGATTACCATAGCAGTGCTCGTGCCCGACGATGTTTCCAGGCGTTAACCGGCGAATGCAAACGCAAACAAAATCCTCATCTGGCGAGGCCTGGGCACGCTAGTTGCGATACGGCGGCGCGTTATGGGACGGCTCGACAGGAATCTGGATGCCCTGGTGATATAGGCCCCGCCGCGCCCACCATGATTTCGAAACCCGCGTGCCCAGGCGGTCGAGCTTCGTGATCTCGTACAATTCACCCTTAGACGACTTTTTTCCGCGTTCGGAGTTCCGCTTGGCCATTTCCCCGCACACCGATTCCCCTCAAGACGATCGCCCTTTGCCGCAAGATTTCGAGACGGCGCTGGCTGAGCTTGAAACGCTGGTGGCTGCCATGGAAGGCGGTTCCTTGCCGCTCGAGCAGTCGCTGGCGGCTTATCGCCGGGGCGTGGAACTCACGCGCATTTGTCAGGAGCGTCTGACGCAAGCAGAGCAACAGGTGAAAGTCCTCGAAGGCGGTCTGCTGCGTCCTTTAGACCCCCACGCGCTGGATGAAGAATAAACCGCAATGACCCAACAACATCTCGCGTTTACCGACTGGCTGCAGGGTAGAGCGCAGCACGTCGAATCGGTACTTGACGAGTACCTGCCCAGCGTAGACACGCCGCCGGCCCGTTTGCACGAAGCGATGCGCTACGCGGTGCTAGGCGGCGGCAAGCGCGTGCGCGCGGCACTGGTATATGCGGCGGGGCAGGCGTGTCAGATCAGCGGCAATACGGTCGCGGTCACCGCCTCGCTGGACCGCGCGGCCGCGGCCGTTGAGCTGATTCATGCGTATTCGCTCGTCCATGACGACTTACCTTGCATGGACGATGATGTGCTGCGGCGCGGCCGGCCCACGGCCCATGTGCAGTTTGACGAAGCCACCGCCATGCTGGCCGGCGACGCCTTACAGCCGCTCGCCTTCGAACTGCTGGCCGAAATGCCGATCGCGCCCGCTTTGGTCGTCCAGGCCTCGCGCGCCCTGGCGCAAGCTGCCGGCAGTTTGGGCATGGCGGGCGGGCAGGCGATCGACCTGCATAGCGTTGGACACACGCTCTCGCGCGACGAGCTGCAAACCATGCACACCATGAAAACCGGCGCGATGCTGGCCTGCAGCGTGGCGCTGGGCGGTATCGTCTCGGGCGCCAGCTCGGCCACGCGCGCTGCGCTGGACGACTACGCCGCGGCGATTGGCCTGGCGTTCCAAGTTGTTGATGATATTCTCGATGTGACCGCCGACACTGCCGATCTCGGTAAGACCGCGGGCAAGGACGCCGCGGGCAACAAGCCCACGTACGTGTCTTTATTGGGGCTGGATGACGCCCGTGCCCTGGCCGAAGAATTGCGCACCGCCGCGCACGCGGCATTGCTCCCGCTGGGAGACAGCGCCTCGATGTTGGCCCGACTGGCCGATTACATCGTACTCAGAGATCGCTAATACCGAGCATGACGACAGACATTCTGGACCGTATCCACAGCCCGGCCGATTTGCGCCAGCTTGACCGCCGTGACTTGAAAGTCCTGGCGCAGGAGCTGCGCGGCTTCGTGCTGGAATCAGTATCCAAGACGGGCGGCCATTTGTCGTCGAATCTGGGTACCATCGAGCTCACGCTGGCCTTGCACCGTGTATTCGATACGCCGCACGACCGCATCGTATGGGACGTGGGTCATCAATCGTATCCGCACAAGATCCTGACGGGCCGGCGCGCCGCCATGGCGAGCTTGCGTCAAGCCGGCGGTCTCTCGGGTTTTCCGAAGCGTAGCGAATCCGAATACGACGCGTTCGGTACGGCGCACTCGTCGACCTCGATTTCCGCCGCTTTGGGCATGGCGGTCGCCTCGCGCAACGCTGGTATCGATCGCCAGCATATCGCCGTGATCGGTGACGGCGCGATGTCCGCCGGGATGGCGTTCGAGGCCATGAACAACGCGGGCGTGACGCCTGACGTCAACTTGCTCGTGGTGTTGAACGACAACGATATGTCGATCTCACCTCCCGTGGGCGCATTGAATCGTTATCTCGCGCGGCTGATGTCCGGGCGCTTTTATGCCGCCGCCAAGAACGTCGGCCGGGCCGTCTTGCAACACGTGCCCCCCGTGCTCGAATTGGCGCGTCGCTTCGAGGGCCATGCCAAGGGGATGGTTACACCCGCGACGATGTTCGAGGAGTTGGGCTTTAACTATGTCGGTCCCATCGACGGTCATGACCTCGATGCGTTGATTCCGACTTTGCAAAACCTGAAAGCGCTGGGCGGCCTGCAGTTTGTGCATGTGGTCACCCGCAAGGGCCAGGGCTACAAGCTCGCCGAAGCCGACCCGGTGCTGTATCACGGCCCCGGCAAATTCGATCCGTCGGTCGGGATCGTGAAGGGCAAGGCCGCGACCCGCAAGACATTCACCCAGGTCTTTGGCGACTGGCTTTGCGACATGGCCGAGAAAGACGAACGCCTGGTGGGCATTACCCCCGCCATGCGCGAAGGCAGTGGCCTGGTGGAATTCGAACAACGCTTCCCCAAGCGTTATTTCGATGTGGGCATCGCCGAGCAACACGCGGTGACGTTCGCCGCGGGTCTGGCCTGCGAGGGGCAAAAACCCGTCGTGGCCATCTATTCGACTTTCCTGCAACGTGGCTACGACCAGCTGGTCCACGATGTCGCGCTGCAAAACCTGGATGTAACCTTCGCGCTCGATCGCGCGGGTCTGGTCGGCGCCGACGGGGCAACGCATGCCGGCAATTACGACATCGCCTATCTGCGTTGTATTCCCAACATGGTCGTCGCCGCGCCATCCGACGAAAACGAAGCGCGGTTGTTGCTGTCTACCTGCTATGAATATCCGGGTCCGGCGTCAGTGCGTTATCCGCGCGGCTCGGGCTGTGGCGCGACGATCGCTACCGATCTGCCGACTGTGCCGCTCGGTAAAGGCGTTTTGCGCCGCGAGGGCAAGCGCATTGCGATTCTAGGGTTTGGCACGCTGGTACAAGCGGCCTTGGCAGCGGCCGAAGCGCTGGATGCGACTGTCGCTGACATGCGTTTTGTCAAACCCATCGACCGCGAACTCGTGCTGGATCTGGCTGCGCGTCACGATGCGCTCGTGACGATCGAAGAGGGCTCTATCATGGGCGGCGCCGGCAGTGCTGTGACGGAGCTGCTCAACGAAGCGGGTGTCACCATTCCTGTTCTGCAACTGGGTTTGCCCGATCGATTCATCGATCATGGCGATCAGGCCGTCTTGCTGGCGGGTGTGGGGCTGGACGCGGCAGGCATCGAGCAATCCATACGCGCCCGGTTTGGCGACGATTCGGGGAACTCCTTGGGACAGGCCCAGGTCGAATAATGGCGATCGGGCGGCTTCGCTGACCTACTGATAAGAGGGTTATGCTGGGTCTGCCCGGCCTTTTGGGCGATAATTGCGCAATTGACATATTTCGGGGCGGAACCGACTTCCCTCGCCCTGACAGGAACTTATGAACTCTCCGATTGATTCCGCCCTGGTGATGCCTGATGTCCAGAGTTCGGCGGATACGCGGCACATCCCGATTCAGCGTGTAGGCATTCGTGGGGTGCGTCATCCCATGCTGGTTGCGACGGCCGCTGGCCCGCAGCCCACCGTGGCAAACTGGACCCTCACCGTGGCCTTGCCGGCCGAGGAAAAGGGCACGCACATGTCGCGTTTCGTGGCATTGTTGGAAAAATACCGCACTGTGCCCATGACGCCGGCGTTGTTCGCCACCATGGCGCGCGACATGCTGCCGCTTTTGCACGCGGAGCGTGGCGACATCACGGCGGCATTCCCGTATTTCGTCAACAAATCTGCCCCGGTTTCCGGCGTGCAGAGCTTGCTGGACTACGAAGTCCAATGGGTAGCCCGCGCGGCGGGTGATGAGGTCGAGTTCGAGCTGGTCGTACAGGTGCCGGTCACGAGCCTGTGCCCGTGTTCCAAGGCGATTTCCGAGTACGGCGCGCATAACCAGCGCTCGCACGTCACCGTGTCGGCCGTCCTCAACGCCGATGTCGAGATGGACCGCATCATTCGTCTCGTCGAGGACGAAGGTTCCTGCGAACTGTGGGGCCTGTTGAAGCGCCCGGACGAGAAATTCGTGACCGAGCGCGCCTACGACAATCCCAAATTCGTCGAGGACTTGGTGCGCGACGTGGCTGCCCGTGTGGCGGCGTTCCCGGGTGTGTCGCGTTACCGCGTCGAAGCCGAGAATTTCGAATCGATTCACAACCATTCGGCCTACGCTGTCGTAGAAGGCTGATGTTCCGGCGGGCACTTGCCCGCCAGATTATCGCGGTTGATGCCGGGCGTAGCTTGACGCTCGCGGCGTAACGGCGCGCTACCTATTGCGTGATGCGCGTAAATCGGCGATAATCGAAGGCTTTCTTGCTCGATTGCCCGGATATTTCGGGTGGCGGGCTGTCCCTTGGCGGGTGCTTTGCGCGGATTTTGGCGCGGGCGACCACCAAGACATCCTCAAGGAGTTTTACCTATGCGTCACTACGAAGTAGTGTTCATCGTCCATCCGGACCAAAGCGAGCAAGTGCCCGCCATGGTCGAGCGTTACACCTCGCTCGTGACCGGTCAGAGCGGCACCGTGCACCGCCTGGAAGACTGGGGCCGTCGCCAACTGGCTTACCCCATCCAGAAGCTCGTCAAGGCTCATTACGTTTGCATGAACATCGAGTGCGGCCAAGCCACGCTGGATGAGCTCGAGCACTCGTTCCGCTACAACGACGCCGTTCTGCGCCACCTGGTCATCAAGACCAAGAAAGCCCAGACCGCTCCCTCGATCATGATGAAGTCGGTCGAGCGCGAAGAGGCCCGCAAGGCCAGCGCCGAAGCTGCGGCGCCTGCTCAAGCTCAATAACCCGATAACACTGCTGTTATCACCACGACCTGGCGGATGAATACCCTGGAACTCAGTGCCCGCGTTCTCGAATGCGAGCCTTTGCGCCACACTCCCGCCGGCGTGCCAGCGCTGGAAATGCTGCTGGCCCACGAATCGGAAGTCATCGAAGCCGGCCATCCGCGCCGCGTCGAGCTGACGATTACGGCGGTGGCCCTAGGCGATTTGGCGCAACTGTTGGCCGGTACCCCCTTGGGGACCGAATTGCAAGTCCAAGGCTTTTTGGCTGCGGCGCGCAAGGACTCGGTAAAGGTCAAGCTGCATTTGCAGCGGGCCCGTCGAGTTTCCGGCAGTGCAGGGCAGGACCCGTTGGTGGCATAGCAGAGACGTCGGAACAGACACCAGATTACGGACCGGTGTAGAACACCCCGGCCCAGATAGACTAAGAGGCACATCATGGCTTTCTTCGGAAAACGCAAAGAAAAACGTAAATTCACGCAGCAGAACCCGCTGTTCAAGCGTCGTAAGTTCTGCCGCTTCACCGCCGCCGGCGTCGAAGAGATCGATTACAAGGATCTGGACACCCTGCGCGACTTCGTGCAAGAAAACGGCAAGATCATCCCGGCCCGTTTGACCGGCACCAAGGCTCACTACCAGCGTCAACTGGACACCGCTATCAAGCGTGCCCGTTTCCTGGCTCTGTTGCCTTACACCGACAACCACAACTAATCCGGGGTTACTGAAATGCAAGTCATCCTGCTCGAAAAAGTCCTGAACCTCGGCAACCTGGGCGAAATCGTCCGTGTGCGCGATGGTTACGCTCGTAACTTCCTGATCCCTCAGAAAAAGGCCCGTCGTGCTACCGACGCCGCTCTGAAGGAATTCGAAGCCCGCCGTGCCGAACTGGAAAAAGTCCAGGCCGAGAAGCTCGCCGCTGCTGAAGCGCTGGGCGCCCGTCTGAACGGCTACCAGCTCAAGATCTCGCAAAAAGCGGGTGTTGACGGCCGTCTGTTCGGTTCCGTGACCAACGCCGACATCGCTGAAGCTCTGCGCAAAGCCGATTTCGACGCTGTTGAAAAATCGCAGATCCGTCTGCCCAACGGTCCGTTGAAGGCCGTCGGCGAGTTCCCGATCCAAGTCGCGCTGCACCCGGACGTGGTCGTGGACGTGAACGTGGTCGTCGAAGGCGAAATGGCCTAAGACCTCGCGGTTAGCCCAAGAAAAAGCCGGCGCAGGTGCCGGCTTTTTTCTTGAGCGCGCGGATTTCGACAAATGCCCTCTACGTCGTTGCCAACCCACCATGACGCGCCACCGGGCCTGCAGGCCTGGCTCGACACCGTGGACGCCTCCAAGGAACCCTCCGTACGCGAGGTGACCATCGATGGCGTGCGCTGTGTCGTCAAGCGTAGACGACCCGGTTTGCTACGTGGATTGAGCTATGGGCTGCGGTATCTGCGTGCTTTCGGGCTCGCTCTGGGCAGCCTGATGTTCCTGGGCGAGTTCCCGCGCCCGTCGGTGCTGTTGCGCAATGGGTTGACGTACGAAGGTCAACGTCTGCGTCGCTTATCCGAAGCCGGTTGCCGGGTGCCGAACGTCTGGGCAGAAGGGCCCGGCTTGCTCGTGCTGGAACACGTTGGCGACGATATGGCCGACCTGATGCGTGCCGCTTTCGTCGAAAAGCGGCGCGAATGGGCACGCGGGATTGCCATCGATCTGGCGCAGTTTCATGACCAAGGGCACTGTCACGGCGGCGCACAGATCCGGAATGTGACGCTGCGCGACGGGCAATTCTGGCGCATCGATTTCGAGGAAAACATCGGCGAAGCGCTGTCGTTGCCGATGGCGCAGGCGTATGACCTCTACCAAATGATTTCTTCGCTGATGGGTCTGCGCAAGCTCGACGATCCGGACCCCGTAGGGCTGGGCGAGCTGATGCTGAATGCCTATTTCGAGGCGCGGCCGGCACCGCAGGTGCGCGCGCGTCTGCGGCGGTTGGCGCGGATCGTCTGCGGCTCGGCGTCGGTGCTACGCCCGATAGGCGGCCGATTGCGCGGACGTGATATTCAAGGTTTCTTTCGCGTCGCCGATACGCTGCGCGCGCTGTTGTAATCTTCCGGCCGTCCCTAAGGCCTTTTGCCAAGCGCATTGGGTTCTAACTGACTTATCATTGACACTGTTTGTCGCAGTGCTGCTGTCCTGTTCTGTTCCCTCGTTCTTATCCCGAATGCGTCTGCGCGCGGCACGACCGCTCACTGCTTGCTGATATTTGGCTTTCTCCATGTCATTGAATACACCCGCTGATCCCCAACTGGAATATCTCCGCGTTCCGCCCCACTCAGTCGAGGCCGAGCAGTCGGTTCTGGGCGGTCTGCTGCTGGACAATACGACCTGGGACCGTATCGCCGATGTGCTGGACGAACAAGACTTCTATCGGCACGATCACCGGCTGATTTGGCACCATATCGCGCGTCTGATCGGGCTGGCGCGTCCGGCGGACGTCATCACGGTAAACGAGTCGCTCGTCAGCGCCGGCAAGGCCGAGGATACCGGCGGTCTGGCGTATCTGAATGCGCTGGCGCACAACACCCCGTCGGCCGCGAATATTCGTCGCTACGCCGAAATCGTGCGCGAGCGCTCAATGCTGCGCAAACTGGTCTCGATTGCCGACGAGATCTCGGCCGCCGCGTTCAACCCGCAAGGCAAGGAAGCCCGCCAGTTGCTGGACGAGGCGGAATCCAAGGTGTTCAAGATCGCCCAGGAGGGCGAGAAGGGCTCGGCCGGTTTCCAAGAAATTCAGCCGCTGCTGACCCAGGTGGTCGAGCGTATCGACGAGCTATATCACCGTGATTCCGATTCGGATGTGACGGGCGTGCCGACGGGATTTGTGGACCTGGACAAGATGACCTCGGGTCTGCAGCCGGGCGATCTGGTCATCGTGGCCGGTCGTCCCTCGATGGGTAAAACCTCGTTCTCGATGAACATCGGCGAACACGTGGCCATCGAGCAGGGTCTGCCCGTGGCCGTGTTCTCGATGGAAATGGGCGCGGTGCAGCTGGCCATGCGTATGCTGGGCTCGGTCGGGATGCTGGATCAGCACCGCATGCGTACGGGTAAGCTCGTCGCCGACGATTGGCCGCGCGTCACGCACGCGGTGCAGTTGATGCAGGATGCGCAGGTGTATATCGACGAGACGCCGGCATTGAGCGCCATGGAAGTACGCGCCCGCGCCCGACGCCTGGCCCGGCAATGCGGCCAGCTCGGCCTCATCATCATCGACTATATGCAGCTGATGGCGGGTAATGGCGGCGGCGAAAACCGCGCAACCGAGATTTCGGAGATCAGCCGGTCGCTGAAAGGCCTGGCCAAAGAACTGAATTGCCCGTTGATTGCGTTGTCGCAGCTTAACCGCAGTCTGGAACAGCGGCCGAACAAGCGGCCGGTGATGAGCGATCTGCGCGAATCGGGTGCTATCGAACAGGATGCCGACTTGATCCTGTTTATCTATCGCGACGAGGTGTACAACCCCGATTCGCCAGACAAGGGCACGGCCGAAATCATTATCGGCAAACAGCGTAACGGCCCGATTGGTACGGTGCGTTTGACTTTCCAGGGTTCGAGCACGCGCTTCCTGAACTTCACGGGCGCACCCACCTACTAACGCGTGACTGCATTGCCTGCGCGGGCACACCGTGCCCGCGTCTGTAAATGACCGGGGAGTTCAACTTCCCGGTTGAGCGGGCTGATCTGGCCGCTGGTCCGACTGCGCGAGCGGGTCCTGAATATCGAACACCGTTGTATAGGCGGGATAGAAACTGCAGTACAGGACGCCACCGGCTGCGATGTTGAACGGGATCTGCAAGGTCCCCGCCAGCTCGGGCGACAGGCCGATACTGACCAGCACCCCGGCGCACAGATCGATGAACAGAAACACCAGCACCCACGTCGCGCCGTAGACCAGAAACGGCAGTTTGTTGCGCCAGCAGGCCACGCCCGAATAGAACAACGCCTGCGGCAAGCGCAGTCCATGCCAGGCGACCAGAATCGGGGTATGCCAGAACAGCGCGGCAATCACGAGGTAGGCGACGGCGAATAGAATCACCGGCACGCGCATGGCCTCCAGGAAGGGCGTTAAATCCTTTTCCATGGAGGCAACGCGCAGGCCTTCGGTCAATTCGCTCGAAAAGGGCAGGAAGGTCACCAGCCCGGCCGTGATGCTCAGGCCGGCATAGAGCGCACCCATCACCAGCAGTTTTTTCAGAAGGCCCGGCCGCGTCAAGGGTTGCGGCCACATCGATGGCAGCATCGTACGGCCGGCTTCGATGTGTCTGCATGCCGCCAGCGTCATGACGGTGATGATCGGCATCAGCGCCACGAACAGCAGCGGGCCGACGGGCGGGGTGAACGTCGCAAACATCACCAGCAGGCTGATGAACAGCGCCCAGGTGAACACGGCCAGGGGCTGCTTTTTGAACAGACCGAAGCCGTCGCGAACCCATTGCCAGCCATAAGATGCGGGTAAGGATGCTGCTTGCATAAGTCTCGTCTCGCTCAGGGCAACTCGGGCAAGGCCGCGCGGTGGCGCGCCTGCAACACGCGTTCGAAATGTCGCGGGTCATGGGGTTTTAGCGTCTGAGCCGGGCGCGGCAGGTAGTAGTCGTACAGCCGCGACAGCCAGAACCGCAGCGCGGCGGCGCGCAGCATCGTGGGCCATGCTTGCCGTTCGGCGTCCGTGAACGGACGCACTTCGGCATATGCCGCCAGCCATGCCTGGACGAGTTCAGGAATGAACAGGCCGGTCTCCCGTTCAATGCACCAGTCGTTAACGCTGACCGCCACATCAAAGAGCCAGGTATCGCAGCCGGCAAAATAAAAGTCGATGAACCCGCCCATGAGCGGATCGTCGAACGTGCCCGCGAACAGCACGTTGTCGCGAAACAGGTCGCAATGGGCAGGCCCGGACGGCAACGTCTGCCATGCCGGGTCTTGCGCGGCGCGCTGCTGCGCCGCCAGCTCATCATTGAGCAGCTGCGTTTGCGTGGGATCAAGGAAAGGCAGCACCTTGGGCGCGGTCTCGACCCACCAGGCCAGACCGCGCAGGTTAGGCTGATGGAGGGGAAAATCTTGCGCAGCCAAGTGCGCGCGGGCCAGCGTCGCACCCGTCAGCCCACAGTGCGCAGCACTTGGCGCGGGCTCGTATCCACCGGGCAAACGGGTCACGATGGCGCACGGTTTGCCATGCAGCGTCGTTAACCGGCTGCCATCGCGCAATGTCTGCGGCTGCGGCACCGGCACGCCGCGCGATGCCAGATGGTGCATCAGCTCGATGTAGAAAGGCAGTTGTGCCTGTGTGAGGACTTCGAAAATCGTCAACACATACTCGCCGCGCGTGGTCATCAGAAAATAATTGGTATTTTCGATGCCGGCGGTGATGCCGCGCAGCGACACCAGGTCGCCCAGATCGAATTGCGTCAATAGCGTGCGGGCGTCGGTATCGGAAACAGGGGTGAAAACGGCCATGGGTCAGCGAGTCAGGTTAGACGGCGGCAGGATAACGGTGATGCCGGCCGAAAGGGGCGCAGCAATTTTAGTCTACGTAATCGGATGCCAAGAGCGAACCGCCCGAGCAAAACAGGGATACACCGTAAAATACGTGATTCCCTTGCGTGTTTAGGTATGTTGAAGCCCTCCGACTGGCGGCTATGCGTCGCCCCGATGATTGATGTCACCGATCGCCATTGCCGTTTTTTTCACCGGCTCTTGGCGCCCCGGGCGCGTCTGTACACCGAGATGATCACGACCGGCGCACTGACGCACGGCAAGCTCGATCGGCACCTGGATTTTGACCCGTCCGAGCATCCCGTCGCCTTGCAGCTCGGCGGCAGCGAGCCGGCGGCGCTGGCGCGCGCGGCGAAGCTGGGCGAACAATGGGGCTATGACGAGATCAATCTGAATTGCGGTTGCCCGTCAGAGCGTGTTCAGCAGGGCGCCTTTGGCGCTTGCTTGATGGCCGAACCGGCCTTGGTCGCGGATTGCGTCAAAGCGATGCAGGACGCCGTGAGTGTCCCGGTTACCGTCAAGCATCGGCTGGGGTTGGACTATGACGAGTCCTATGCCTTCGTGCGCGATTTTGTGGGCGCGCAATACGACGTGGGCTGCCGCGTATTCATTGTCCATGCGCGCAACGCCGTGCTCAAGGGGCTGTCGCCCAAGGATAATCGCGAGATTCCGCCACTGCGCTACGACGTGGCGCGCCAGTTGATGGCCGATTTCCCGGATGCGATCTTTGTGCTGAACGGGGGCATCGCCGATGCCGACCAATCGGTGGCGGCCTTGGCGGATTTTCATGGCGTCATGTTGGGCCGTGCCGCATGGCATACGCCCCGGGTGCTGACCGAGGTGTCGGCCAGACTGTGGCCGGAGGATGCCATCGCCACGGATGCCGAGGTGGTGGAAGCCATGGTGGGATATACCGCGCAGCAAGTGGCGCGCGGCGTGCCGCTGCGGGTGATGACGCGCCCGCTGCTGGGGCTATTCAGCGCCCAATCCGGCGCACGCCGCTGGCGGCGCATGCTCTCGGATGCGGCGCGGCTGTCTTCCGACGACCCCGGCTTGATCCGTGAGGCTTGGCTGGGCATACAGCGAGCCGCTGGCGAAGCCGTTGCTTGAGGGTGTCCGGCGTTATTCCGACTTTGGCGCCTCGGGATCGGTGTCCGTGGGCCAGTCGCGGATATACGCCTTCAGCATATTGTTTTCGAACTGCTGAGCCGCCACGATGGCCTGCGCCATATCGTAGAAAGAAATCACGCCCATGAGGGTGGGGCCATCCATGACCGGAATGTAGCGCGCGTGCTTTTCCAGCATCAGGCGCTGCACTTCCTCGGCGCTGGTGTTGGGCGAAACGCTGACCGGCGCGTCGTCCATGATGGCGCGGATCGTGGTCTTGCCCCAGTCGCGGTCGGTGTGGTCGTGCAGATGACGAATGATTTCGCGAAAGGTCAGCATGCCCGTCAGCATGCCGGATTCCATGATGACCAGCGAGCCGATGTCTTGTTCGCTCATGGTCTGTACCGCCTGCGCGACAGGGGTATCGGGGGTCGCGGTGTAAAGGGTGTGCCCCTTCACGCGCAGGATTTCGCTGACTTTCAACATGATGCTTCTCCAGGGGGCGGCGGCCCCGATTTTATTGGTGTATTGGCGAGCGGCGTCGGCTGGGCGTCGGTGGCCATTTCCTTCGTTGGCCCGGCTCGCTCGAGCTGGTCCAGCGAGGGGGCAGGGGCTCCGGCCAGCGTGGCCGCCGCGATTTCGATGATCTGTGGCTGTTCGCGCAACCGGGGCTGCGCGCGGTCAATCAGAAAGTGGTCCACCACGGGCGCTAGGGAAATTTTACGAGGATCGCAGGCTAATACCCAACGGTCTTCCGCTGTGCGTGCGACCAGGCCCATATCTTCGAGCCTTTCCAGCACCAGGTTAAGCTCGTCCTGGTGCAGGTGCAGGCGGCGCGCCAGGGTGCTGGCGCGTTTGCCCGCCGGGCGGTGGCCTTGCGCGCGATTGAGCGCGCGCAGCACGGCTATCGCATCGATATACACGGCGCCAGGCTGACGTTGGATTTCCCAGCGGCCCATGCGGATCAGCGGTAAATTCGCCGCCATCGTCGCGCCGCACAACACGGCCAGCCACGATAGATAGATCCACAGCAGGAAAATCGGCAAGGTGGCAAAGGCACCGTAGAGCACGGTGTAAGTCGGAAAGCGCGCCACGTAATAGGCGAACGCGACCTTCATCAGTTCCAGCACGACAGCCGTGGCGAAGCCGCCCGCCAGCGCGTCGCGCCATACCACCTTGCGATTCGGCACCACGACAAACAAGGCGGCAAAGCCCAAGCCGGTGAGCACGACGGGCACGATGTAGAGAATCGCACTCATGATCTCCGGCACGTCGCGCACCAAGCCCAGCGATTCGCGGGCGACATAAGAGGTCGCCCAGAGGCTCGCGCCCGCGACCACGGGCCCCAGCGTAATCACCGCCCAGTAAATCAGCGCGCGCTGCGGCAGCGGCCGCTGGCGTGTTACGTGCCAGATATCGTTAAAACTCTTGTCGATTGTCATGATCAACAAGATTGACGTGACGATCAGGAAACCGCCGCCAATGGTCGTCAGTCGCGTCGCCTGGCGCGCGAACTGATTCAGGTAGTTCATGATGTTGTCCGACACCGAGGGCGGCATCAGACTGGTTTCCAGAAAGTGATCGAGCGCGAGGCGGAATTCCTGGAAAACCGGAAAGGCGGTGAACAGTGACAGCACCACGGCCAGCATGGGGACCAAGCCCAGTACGGTGGTAAACGTCAATGCCGAGGCGACCTGCAGCAAGCGTTCTTCCGCCGCCCGGTGCGCGGCAAACTGCAGCATTTTGCCGGCGCGCGACCACCACCGCATGTGCGGCGTAGTCGTGGCGGCGGGCTGCGTGACAGCGGGTGGCTCAGCGATGCGGCTCATCGGGCGATAATAGCAGTTCGAATGGCGTTTTTTATGGGCAAAACCCGGGATGAATGCTGAATTGAACCCTCGTTTCCGATGGACGGCCTCGGTCTCGTTGCTGGCTTTAATCGTGCTGTGCGTCGCCTGGGAAACCGTGCTCGCGCCCATACGGCCGGGGGGATCCTGGTTATTGCTCAAGGCGTTGCCGCTGGCGTTCCCGCTGCGAGGCGTGTTCAAGGGCAATGTCTATACCTATCAATGGGCATCGATGCTGGTGCTGCTGTATCTGATGGAAGGCGTAGTGCGGGTCATGTCGGACCCCGCGCCCGTGTCCGCCGCGCTAGCGGGCATGGAAGTTGCCCTTTCACTCATATTCTTCATTTCGGCGCTTTGCTACGTACGACCCGCCAAGCGCGCGGCGCGCATCCAGCGATCGGCTTCTTAACACGCAGACCCGTTCGGCTGCCGCGAGCCTGACCCTGTACTTTTCGTTGACGGATTTCTCGACTATGACTTTATCCACCTCGGGGCTGCATGACGACCTGAGCCAACTACGGCTGGACAACTCGTTTGCGGCGCTACCGTCAACGTTTTATACACGGCTGCAACCGCAGGGCCTGACGCAGCCGCGTCTGCTGCACGCCAACGAGCAGGCGGCCGCCCTGATCGGGCTATCGCCGCGTGCGCTGCAATCGGAAGCGTTTTTGCGGGTGTTTTCCGGCCAGCAGCCGCTGCCTGGGGGCGATACGCTGGCCGCCGTCTATAGCGGCCACCAGTTCGGCGTCTGGGCCGGCCAGTTGGGCGACGGCCGGGCACATTTGCTCGGTGAGGTGATCGGACTCGAGGGAAACTGGGAATTGCAGCTAAAGGGCGCGGGCATGACCCCGTACTCGCGCATGGGCGATGGACGCGCCGTGTTGCGGTCGTCCGTGCGGGAATATCTGGCCAGTGAGGCCATGTACGGGCTGGGCATCCCTACGACGCGTGCGCTAGCGTTGGTGGTCTCCGACGATCCCGTGCAGCGCGAAACCGTAGAGACCGCCGCCATCGTCACGCGCATGGCGCCGAGCTTCGTGCGTTTCGGGTCATTCGAGCATTGGGCCTCGCGCAAGCAGCCCGACGAACTGCGCACGCTGGTTAATTACGTGATTGACCGGTTTTACCCGGAATGCCGACAAACGCCCACGGGGGAAACCGCGGACGAAAAGGGCGCCATTCTGCGTTTTCTGGATGAGGTCACCCGGCGCACGGCGTTGCTCATGGCTGATTGGCAAGCGGTGGGCTTCTGCCATGGTGTGATGAACACGGACAATATGTCGATCCTGGGGCTGACCTTGGATTACGGCCCTTATGGTTTCATGGACACGTTCCAGCTTGACCATATCTGCAATCACTCGGATACCCAAGGCCGCTACGCGTGGAACCGTCAGCCCTCGGTGGCGCTGTGGAACCTCTATCGGCTGGCTAGCAGCCTGCACACGCTGGTGCCGGACGGCGACGCGTTGCGCGCGGTCTTGGATCGCTATGAGGCCCAGTTCATTCAGGCGTTTCACGCGCGGATGGCCAAAAAGCTCGGCATTCAGCACTGGCGGCCCGAAGATGAGGCGTTGCTCGATAGCCTGCTCAAGCTCATGCACGATCAGCGTGCTGATTTCACGCTGACATTTCGCCGGCTCGCCGATGCGGTTCGTGGTCAGACCCAAGGGTTTCAGGATCTGTTTATCGATAGAGCGGCCGCGCAAGCCTGGTATGAACAACTGGCCGCGCGCCATGCCGAAGATCCGATCGCAGAGGAATCGGCAGCCGACGACGCCCCGGCCCAAATTCGGGCGAACGCCATGGACGCCGTCAATCCGCTTTACGTGCTGCGCAATCACTTGGCCGAACAAGCAATCCGCGCGGCCAAAGAGGGTGACGCCAGCGAAATCGAAACCTTGCTGACCCTCTTGCGCGATCCCTATCGCGCCAAGCCCGGCTATGAGTCCTACGCTGCATTGCCGCCCGACTGGGCGGGGGGAATCGAGGTGAGTTGCTCGTCGTGAACGGCCGGGTGCGTATCGCCTGCGCGCATTCACATCCGCTGCCGATTGTCACAGCTGCTCGTCAATACCACGCCCGCGTGATGTCATAATCGGGCCTGCCCCTTAATGCTTCCTGACTCCTTTCGTTTATGTCCGGCAACACACTCGGTACCCTCTTTTGCGTCACCAATTTCGGTGAATCCCATGGTCCGGCCATTGGCTGCGTGGTGGATGGCTGCCCCCCGGGGCTCGCCCTGGATGCCGCCGATATCCAAGCCGAGCTCGATCGTCGCCGTCCCGGTACGTCGCGCCACGTGACGCAACGCCAGGAGGCCGATCAGGTCGAGATTCTGTCCGGGGTCTATCAGGGACGCACCACCGGCACCGCTATCGCGCTCTTGATTCGCAACACGGATGCGCGCAGCAAGGACTATTCGAACATCGCGGATACGTTCCGCCCGGGTCATGCCGACTTTACCTACACGCGCAAATACGGCCTGCGTGACCCCCGCGGCGGTGGCCGTTCGTCCGCGCGGCTGACCGCGCCCACGGTGGCCGCCGGCGCCATCGCGAAGAAATGGCTGGCCGAACAACATGGCATCCGGATCCGTGGCTATATGAGCCAGCTTGGACCGATCAAGATTCCCTTTGTCTCCTGGGACGATGTGCCGGGTAACCCTTTTTATGCGCCGAACGCGGCCATTGTGCCGGAGCTGGAGGCCTTTATGGACCAGTTGCGCCGCGACGGCGATTCGATCGGTGCGCGCGTCGAGGTGATCGCCGAAAACGTGCCCGTGGGCTGGGGCGAACCCATTTACGACCGCCTGGATGCTGATATCGCCCACGTGATGATGGGCTTGAACGCGGTGAAGGGCGTGTCCATCGGCGCGGGCTTCGATTGCGTCACGCAGCGTGGTTCGGAGCATGGTGACGAGATCACGCCCGATGGGTTTATCGGCAACCAAGCGGGTGGCGTGCTGGGCGGCATTTCCACCGGGCAGCCGCTGACGGTGTCGCTGGCGATCAAGCCCACTTCCAGCATCCGCGTCGAGCGGCGCTCCATTGACAGCAATGGGCAGCCCATCATGGTGCAAACGCTGGGCCGGCACGATCCCTGCGTCGGGATCCGCGCCACGCCTATCGTCGAAGCCATGTTGGCGCTAGTGTTGATGGATCACGCGCTGCGCCATCGCGCGCAGTGTGGGGCCTGATCGGATCATTCGCCACCCCGGTCCTGAACTGTCGGATTCAACCAGTCGCCTTGGAGAACTCAAATGACCGCGAAGCATAAAAACATGATGCGCCGCATGCTGGCCAGCGCTGGCTTGGTAGCCACGCTCGCCCTGGCGGGCTGCGCTGGCGTGCAGACCACCCAATCGGGTACCGTGGGCGTGCAGCGTACGCAATATATGTCCAGCCTGGTGCCCGAGCAGGCGCTCGTGCAAGAGGCGGGGCAGCAGTATGCCGAAATGATCCAGCAGGCTAAATCCCAGAATGCCCTGGATCGGGACGCCGCGCAGGTCAAGCGCGTGCAGGCTATTTCTCAGCGGCTGGTTCAGCAGGTCGGCGCATTCCGCCCCGATGCGGCAAATTGGGATTGGGAAGTGCACGTGATTACTTCGGATGATGTGAACGCGTGGTGCATGCCGGGCGGCAAGATGGCCGTCTATACCGGTTTGTTGAATCAGATCAAGCCGACCGACGACGAACTGGCCGCCGTGATGGGCCATGAAATCTCTCATGCACTGCGTGAACATGCTCGCGAGCGCGTGTCTCAACAGATGGTCACGAACGTAGGGCTTTCCGTGTTGGCCGCTGCGACGGGCGTATCGACGGATCTGGGCAGCAAGCTGACCGACGTGATGTTCACCTTGCCCAACAGTCGTACACACGAGAGTGAAGCCGATCTGATGGGTGTGGAACTCGCCGCTCGGGCCGGCTATGACCCCCGGGCTGCGGTGACGCTTTGGCAGAAAATGGGCGCGGCTAGCGACGGCGCCCCGCCTGAGTTCCTCTCGACGCACCCCTCGGCGGCAACACGGATCAGCGAATTGCAGTCGGCTTCCCAGCGTGTGTTGCCGTTGTATGAGCAGTCGAAGGGCGCTAAATAACCAGGTACCCGGCGGTAGCCCGGTACCCTGCGTGTAGTGAAGCCATCACACGGACTTCAGCAAAACCCTGACTGCCGGCGCCCCTCGGAAGCGCACGTCATAGCGCCTCATGGTTCTAACCGTGAGGCGTTTTCTATTGGTCCCGACTCTCGGCCCTCGTCCCGCCTGCGCTGCCGCGTCGGCATGCTGCAGCCCCGCAAGGTGGTGCTATTTATACTAGGATAAATGCTGCCGTTGTACTAGCTTGAGGGCATGGGCATAATGCATCTTTGCTTTCGATGTCCACCGGCCCAGCCGGCTACTGTGTGAGTCTATTCATGGCCCAAACCCTCTACGACAAACTCTGGAACGCGCACGTCGTGAACCAGGAATCCGACGGCACCTGTTTGCTCTACATTGACCGGCACCTGCTTCACGAGGTGACCAGTCCGCAAGCCTTCGAAGGGCTGTCCATTGCCGGCCGCAAACCCTGGCGCATCAGCGCCAACCTGGCCGTGGCCGACCACAACGTGCCCACGCTCAATCGCGAGCAAGGCATCGATGACCCGATCTCGAAACTGCAAGTCGATACGCTGGACGCCAACTGCGACAAGTACGGCATTACCGAATTCCGCATGAATGACCTGCGCCAGGGCATCGTGCACGTCATCGGGCCGGAGCAGGGCGCGACCTTGCCGGGCATGACGGTCGTCTGTGGCGACTCGCACACCAGCACCCACGGCGCGATGGGCGCACTGGCATTCGGTATCGGCACGTCCGAAGTCGAACACGTGCTGGCCACGCAAACGCTCTTGATGAAAAAGAACAAGAGCATGTTGATCAAGGTCGAAGGCGAGCTGCCCTTCGGCTGTACGGCCAAGGACGTGGTGCTGCATATCATCGGCATCATCGGCACGGCTGGCGGCACGGGCTATGCCATCGAATTCGCCGGCAGCACGATTCGCGACCTGTCCATGGAAGGCCGCATGACCGTGTGCAATATGGCGATCGAGGCTGGTGCTCGTTCGGGCATGGTCGCCGTCGACGACAAGACGATCGAATACTTCCGTGGTCGTCCGTTCTCGCCCACGGGCGTGCTGTGGGATCAGGCCGTGACCTACTGGCGCACGCTGCATAGCGATCCCGGCGCGGAATTCGACCGTGTGGTGGAAGTCAACGCGAAGGACATCAAGCCGCAAGTCACCTGGGGCACCTCGCCCGAGATGGTATTGCCGGTTGACTCGCGCGTCCCGGATCCCGATCGCGAAAAGGACGACGTGCGTCGCAGCGGCATGGAGCGCGCATTGCAGTACATGGGCTTAAAGCCCAACACCCCGTTGACCGATATCCGTGTGGATCGCGTGTTCATCGGCTCGTGCACCAACTCGCGTATCGAGGACCTCCGTGCAGCTGCTGCCGTGGCCCGTGGCAAGCGCGTGGCTTCCAACGTCAAGCAAGCCATGGTCGTCCCGGGTTCAGGCCTTGTCAAGCTGCAAGCCGAACGCGAAGGCCTGGACAAGATCTTTATCGAAGCCGGTTTTGAATGGCGCGAGCCGGGTTGCTCGATGTGCCTGGCGATGAACGCCGACCGCCTCGAACCGGGCGAACGTTGCGCCTCGACCTCGAACCGCAACTTCGAAGGCCGTCAGGGGCAGGGCGGGCGTACCCATCTGGTGAGCCCGGCCATGGCCGCCGCCGCCGCCGTGGCGGGTCATTTCGTCGACGTGCGCAACTTCCGTTAAGAGTCCAGACATCATGCAAGCATTTACTACTCACGAAGGCCTGGTGGCCCCGCTCGATCGCGAGAATGTCGACACCGACCTGATCATTCCGAAGCAGTTCCTGAAATCCATCAAGCGCACGGGCTTTGGCCCCAACCTCTTTGACGAGCTGCGCTACCTGGATCATGGCGAACCCGGCATGGACAACAGCAAGCGTCCGCTGAATCCGGATTTCGTGCTGAATCAGCCGCGTTATCAAGGCGCATCGATCCTGCTGGCACGCAAGAACTTCGGCTGCGGTTCCAGCCGTGAACACGCGCCCTGGGCCCTGACGCAATTCGGCTTTCGCGCCATCATCGCGCCCTCGTACGCGGATATCTTCTTCAACAACAGTTTCAAGAACGGTCTGCTGCCGATCAAGCTGTCCGAGCTGGAAGTCGCGCGCTTGTTCGATGAGGTCAAGGCATTCCCGGGCTATAAACTGCGTATCGATCTGGAACGTCAGGTCGTGATCGCCGCCGATGGCCGCGAGCTGGAATTCGACATCGAGCCGTTCCGCAAGTATTGTCTGGTGAATGGTTTCGACGATATCGGCTTGACGCTGCGCCAAGCCGACAAGATTCGCGCCTTCGAGGCCGAGCGCCTGGCACGCCATCCCTGGCTGGAAAGCCGGCCGATCGCCTGACGATCACTTGAAGCCTCGAACGTTTAGATTTTCATTAATAGGTTTTCTTCATGACGCATAACATCGCCGTATTGCCCGGTGACGGCATCGGCCCCGAGATCGTCGAACAAGCCGTGCGCGTGCTGAGCGCGCTGGGCCTGTCGCTGGATATCAAGCAAGCCCCTGTGGGTGGGGCGGCCTACGATCAGTTCGAACATCCGTTGCCGCAGGCCACGCTCGATCTGGCGCTTAACTCGCACGCCGTGTTGTTTGGCGCCGTGGGCGATTGGAAATACGACAGCCTGCCGCGCCAGTTCCGTCCCGAGCAAGCCATCCTCGGCTTGCGCAAGGCCATGGGCCTGTTCGCCAATCTGCGCCCCGCGATTCTGTACCCCGAGTTGGCCAGCGCGTCCTCGCTCAAGCCCGAGATCGTTTCCGGCCTGGATATCCTCATCATCCGCGAACTGACGGGCGACATCTACTTCGGCACCCCGCGCGGCGTGCGCACGGCCGAAGACGATGCCTTCGCCGGCGAGCGCGAGGGTTTCGACACAATGCGCTATGCCGATTCCGAAGTGCGCCGCATCGCGCGCATTGGTTTCGAATCGGCGCGCAAGCGTGGCAAGAAACTCTGCAGCGTGGACAAGGCCAACGTGCTGGAAACCTCGCAGTTCTGGCGGGACATCGTGATCGAAGTCGCGCGCGACTATCCCGATGTCGAGCTGTCGCACATGTATGTCGATAACGCCGCGATGCAACTCGTGCGCAATCCGCGCCAGTTCGACGTCATTGTGACCGGCAACCTGTTCGGCGACATTCTGTCGGACGAGGCCGCCATGCTGACCGGCTCGATCGGCATGCTGCCGTCGGCGTCGCTCAATGCCTCCGGCCAAGGCTTGTACGAACCCAGCCACGGCTCGGCTCCCGACATCGCCGGGCAAGGCATCGCCAACCCGCTGGCGACGATTCTGTCGGCCGCCATGCTGCTGCGCTATTCGCTGAACCTCGCCGCCGAGGCCGATCGCATCGAAGGCGCAGTGCGCAAGGTGTTGGGTCAGGGCCTGCGCACCGCCGACATTTACGAAGAAGGCACGACGAAAGTGTCGACCTCGCAAATGGGCGACGCCGTACTGAAAGCGCTCGCCTGATAGCAGCCGGTCGTCTTCAGAGCCCGGCGAATCTCGCCGGGCTTTTTGTTTGGCATGACGCCATTTGATTCACGGTGGCGTGCCGCCAGTGCGATGCAAAACCGCACAACATCAGCCCGTTTAATCTGATAAATTGTCGGTATTGTTCGTTTTTTCCCTTATTTATCAACCTCAAGAGCATTGAAAATGACGCAAGCAGTAGGCCTGGTCGGTTGGCGCGGCATGGTCGGTTCCGTTCTCATGCAACGCATGCGTGACGAAAACGACTTCGCCCTGATCGATCCCGTATTCTTTTCCACCAGCAACGCTGGCGGCGCGGCGCCCTCGTGGGCCGACGGCGCGGGCCCGTTGCAAAACGCCTACGACATCGATGCTCTGAAAAAACTGCCGATTATCGTCACGGCCCAGGGCGGCGACTACACCACTGAGGTGTTCCCGAAACTGCGCGCAGCGGGCTGGAACGGCATCTGGATCGACGCGGCCAGCACCTTGCGCATGAAGGACGACGCCATCATCGTGCTCGATCCGGTCAATCGCCCGGTCATCGATGCGGCGCTCAAGCGCGGCGTACGCAACTTCGTCGGCGGCAACTGCACGGTCAGCTGCATGCTGATGGGTCTGGCAGGTCTCTTCAACAACGATCTGGTCGAATGGATGACCTCCATGACGTACCAGGCCGCCTCCGGCGGTGGCGCGCAGCACATGCGCGAGCTGCTCACGCAGTTCGGTCTGTTGAATCAGGCCGTCAAGCCGCTGTTGGATGATCCCGCCTCGGCGATTCTGGAAATCGATCGCGGTGTGTTGACCGCACAGCAAGACCCCGCGCTGCCGCAAGAGCATTTCGGCGTGCCGCTGGGCGGCAACCTGATTCCCTGGATCGACAAGGATCTGGGCAACGGTGTATCGCGCGAGGAATGGAAAGCCGAAGCCGAAACCAACAAGATTCTCGGTCGCGGCGAAGCCTTCGGCACGCCGGCCACGCCGATTGACGGTCTGTGCGTGCGTATCGGTGCGATGCGCTGCCACAGCCAGGCGCTGACCATCAAGCTCAAGCGCGATGTGCCGCTGGACGAAATCGAAGGCTTGATCGCCGAAGGCACGCAGTGGGCCAAGGTCATTCCGAATACCAAGGAAGACACCGTGCGCGCGCTCACGCCAGTTGCAGTGACCGGCACGCTCGACATTCCCGTGGGTCGTTTGCGCAAGCTGTCGATGGGCCCGCAGTATCTGGGCGCCTTCACCGTGGGCGATCAGCTGCTGTGGGGCGCGGCCGAGCCGCTGCGCCGTATGCTGCGTATCGCGTTGTCGGAAGCCTGATCGCGCATCCCGCAGCAATGTCATAGCGAAAAGCGCCGGCAGCGATGCCGGCGTTTTTTTATCGCTGGCGTTGCTGCTTATTCGTCGAGATTAGCAGCGGGCTCATCATGCAGGCCATCGGTCATTCGGCTGCTTCACCCGTTTGCGAGACTGCGCGGCCGGCATCAATTTGTGAATCGGAGTCGATCCATTACACTTTCGCCCAGCATAGGCCGGTATTTGAATCCGCAGGACTTCCTCATGAATTCGCCTTCTCGTCGCTATTCGCATCCCTACCGCATCCGCGCCGCATACTGGGCCGTCGCACTGGCGCTAGGTTCATTCAGCGGATCGCTGGCGCAGGCCGCAACGGTTGGACACGCGCGCGTGGTGTCCGCGCCCGGCGCGCCGCTGCAGGTGGTGGTCCCGCTTGCAGACCTGACGCCTGAAGAACAGGCCTCTTTGCAGATAAGTGTGCCTCCAGCTGCCGCCTGGCAGCGCGCCGGCGTCGTGCCGCCCGTGCCGGTCGACAGCTTGCGGGTGCGTGTTCTGCCCGGTGCGCAAGCGAACCGCAAAACGGTGCGCCTGGAATCGACGCAGCCGATTGCGACCTCGACGGTAGAGGTCTTGCTCGACGTGCGTTCGCAATCCGGTAGTCGTCAGGTCCAAGTGACGATACTCGTTCCTCAACGGGCTAGCGCGACGCCCGTGCAGTCGGCACGGGTGGGCGATGTGGACCCTGCTCGCGGCGCGACCGCCGTGACCACTACCGTGCGAGCCGGCGACAATTTGTTCCGCATTGCGCGGCGTTACGAGGTTCCCGACGCCAACATTATTCAGATGCTGGTGGCCATCTGGCGCGCGAATCCCGAGGTGTTCATTCAGAACAACATGAATCTGTTGCGCACCGGGGAGCGCTTGACGATTCCCGATGCCGCCACGATACGCGCCGTGGACCCGGCGCAAGCGCAACGCATTTATCTACAGCACCTCGAAGAATTCGCGCAGTATCGGGGGCGGGCAGGCGCTCAGGTCGCCAGTGCCGCTGCCGTGGGCAATGCGGGCAGTGCCGATGCCGGTCAAGTCAGCGCCACCCCGACCGTCGAGCACAAGGCCGCGCCGGTCGCACAAGATCGCCTGAAGCTGAGCGCCTCCAATCCGACGCAGGCGCAGGACGATATACGCACCTCCGGTCAGCATGCGTTGCAGGATGCACGGCAGCGGGTGGAGACCTTGGAAGGGAATGTGCAGGCTTTGACCGAGGCGGCACAGGCGCAGGCGCAGCGTGAGAACAGTGGCGTTTCGCCGACGAATGTGCCTGGGCAAGGGCCGACGGGCGCTTCGTTCGCCGGTGCACAGGGGCACGGTGTGACAGCGGGCGGGCCGTCGCAAGGCGCAGATCCGAACGTGGCGGGGCAGGGTGGCGCAGCGGGTGCTGGGCACGCCGGCGCAGGTGCTGGGTCAGGAACGGTCGGTGGTAGCGCAGCAGGCTCTGACGCAGCGAGGTCAAACGCAGGAGGTTCCAACGCAGATGGCGCAGAAGCGGCCTCCAGCGCGTCGCGCTCGTCTGCCGCAGGAGCGCTTGCAGCAGGTTCGCCAGGCAATGGCTCTACGGTAACGGGATCACCGGCGACAGATTCGTCAGGCGTGGGTTCATCAGCAGCCGGATCACCAATGACCGGATCGTCCGCGGCAGGAACACCAGCGACCGGTTCTAGCGACGCCGGGTCAGCAGCAGGACCAAGCGGGACAGGCGGTGGATCACAGGCAGGCTCCAATGCGGCGCATTCGACTCCCGGAGGCGTTGGCACGCCTGGATCGTATAGCGCGGCAGGCACTACGTCGCCTGCTGGCGCGGCATCCGCCTCTTCAGGTGATGGCCTCACTGTCCCCGGCGGACCGAGTCGGGCGACTACTGAAGCAGAGGCCCAGGACCTTGCCGCCGCTGCGGGTGGTGCAGCGTCACAAAGCAATGCTTCGACAGGGAATTGGCTGGCCGACAACCTTCTCGCCATCGTTACCGCAGGGCTTGCCCTGATCGTCCTCATCATCGCTTGGATGATGCGTCGTGCGGGTGCGCGCCGCGCGGATGAAAACGAAGACGCCGCCTATGGCGAGCAGGTCGTTGACACGGCCATGCTCACGCGCAAGCTGGAAGGCATTGACCTGAACCTCGACACGCCGCCCTCCGACGAAACGCCACCACGCAATCCGCGTCCCTGACCGATATGCCGCGCATCGCATTAGGAGTGGCGTACGACGGTTCGCCGTGGCAAGGTTGGCAGACGCAGCCACACCGGCAAACCGTGCAGGATACGCTCGAGGCCGCGCTCGGCCGTTTCGCGGGCATCGATGGCATCGTGCCGACCTTATGCGCCGGGCGCACGGATACCGGTGTGCATGCAGCGATGCAGGTCGTGCATCTCGATACGACCTTATCGCGACGCGCCGAGTCCTGGGTGCGTGGTGTCAACGCATTTTTGCCTCCCAGCATAGCCGTGCAGTGGGCGCAACCCGTCGACGAGGCGTTTCATGCTCGATTCTCGGCGCGCTCTCGCACTTATGTTTATCTGCTATGGTGCGGCAGAGTACGACCACCGCTTTGGGCTGGCCGCGCCGGCTGGTGTTTCCAGCCGCTCGATGTTGAGGCGATGCGGCAAGCGGCGTCGACCTTGCTGGGTGAGCATGACTTCTCGAGTTTTCGCTCTTCGCAGTGCCAGGCCACTAGCCCCGTTCGGACGCTGCATCAGCTGGATATCGAAGAACGCGGGCCCTTTCTCGTCTTCACATTACGCGCCAACGCATTTCTGCACCACATGGTTCGCAACTTGATGGGCGCGTTGCTGCAGATCGGTCAGGGGCGCGAGCCGGTAACCTGGTTGACGACATTATTGGCCGCGCGCGACCGGAGATTGGCGGCCCCTACCTTTTCGCCCGACGGCCTTTATCTGTCCGCAATCGAATACCCGCCGGAGTTTGGCCTGGCTGACACGAACGGCGGAAAAGACTTGCTGTCCCCCTTCACCTCTGCTTAGGGTAATCAGCAGGAGGGCAAGCGCGTGCGCTCGCTATATGATTGCCAACGCCCACGCGGCGAGGCCCTTTTTTGTAGAGCCTCGCAGCCTGAACCGATCATTTCGGCTCAGGTGATCGCGGAAGAAAAATATGTCGGCTCTTACGCGAGCTGTCACCCAACGCCGCCGTTTCACCCGAACGGCGCGCGTTCGCAGCGTTGTCTAATCAGGAGACTCCCTTCATGCAACGTCGTTCGTTCCTCAAAAAGGCTACGGTAGGTGCCGCGGCAGGTGGTGCGGCTCTGGCTGCTCCCGCTCTGGCGCAGGATGCCCCCACACTCAACTGGCGCCTGGCGTCCAGCTTTCCTCGCAGTGCCGACGCCATTTACAGTGGCGGCGAGAATCTCGCCAAATACGTCTCGGAAGCGACGGACGGAAAATTCAATATCCGTGTGTTCCCCGCAGGTGAAATCGTGCCCGCGCTGCAGGTGCTCGACGCCGTTCAGAACAACACGATCGAATGCGGCCACACGGCTTCGTATTACTACTTCGGTAAAGACCCCGCGCTGTGTTTTGATGGCGCCGTGCCCTTCGGTCTGAACACGCGCCAGATGAACGCCTGGATGCGTCATGGCAATGGCCTGACGCTCACGCGCGAACTCTTTCAGAAGTACAACATCGTCAACTTTCCCTGCGGCTATACCGGCACGCAGATGGGCGGCTGGTTCCGCAACGAGATCAAGACGCTCGACGATCTGCGTGGCCTGAAATTCCGCGCCAGCGCCTTTGCCGGCGCTGTGCTGTCGGGCCTGGGCGTTGTCCCGCAACAAATCGCCGGTGGTGACATCTATCCGTCACTGGAGAAGGGCACGATCGATGCCGCCGAATGGATCGGCCCTTACGACGACGAGAAGCTAGGCTTTCATAAAGTCGCGAAGTACTACTACTTCCCGGGCTGGTGGGAAGGCACACTGCAAGTCTCGCTCTACGTGAACCAGGGCGTCTATAACAGCCTGCCGAAGCACTATCAGGCCGTCTTGGCGCAGGCCTCCGCTGCCGCCACCGCGGACATGATTGCCACCTACGACGCCGAGAACCCAGCAGCGCTGCGCCGGCTAGTGTCGCAGGGCGCTCAGCTCAAGGCGTTCCCGAAGGCCGTCATGGATGCGTGCTACCAGGAAGCCGTCAAGGTCTACGATGCATTCTCGGCCAAGGACCCCAATTTCAAGAAGATTTATGACGATATGGTCGCATTCCGCGACAACGAAATCCCGTGGTTCCGCGTGGCCGAAGGCAGTTTTGACGGGTTTATGGGGACGATTGTGCGGGGCAAATAAATCGCCCTCCAGACAGGCGGTCGGGGACAGATCAGCGGGACGTTATAAAATCTAACGCTTTCCGCTCGTTTTCGTACCGCCAAAAGCCGGGGCGACAAGGGGGCGGTGCACGTCTGGGACGATTGGCCGGTTACCCCCGGTGACGCCTGCGTGCCCGTGCGTTCAGCCATATCCAGCTGTGCGCTCCTTCTTTCTACCTCAATACTTCATCATGAAAGCATTACTCGCTTTATCGCGCGCTATCGATGCGCTGAATGTGCGGGTTGGCAAAGCCGTGACTTGGGTCACCCTGCTGGTCGTGTTGGTAAGCGCTGGCAACGCGGTGGTCCGTAAGGTGTTTGGCACCAGTTCCAATGCCTGGCTGGAATTGCAGTGGTACATGTTCGGTGCCATGTTCCTGCTGACCGCTGGCTATACCCTCCTGCAAAACGAGCACGTGCGGGTGGACATTTTGTCCTCCAAGTTATCCAAGCGCACGCAGATTTACATCGAGATCTTTGGCCTGTTGTTCTTCCTGATGCCGATGGCGATCGTCATTATGTATCTATCGTGGCCGATGTTCATGGACTCCTATCTCACCAACGAACAGTCGTCAAATTCGGGCGGGCTGGTGCGTTGGCCGGTCAAGCTGATGATTCCTATCGGCTTCGGGCTGCTTGTGCTGGCCGGGATTTCCCGCCTGATCAAATGCTTCGCCTATCTGCGCGGCCAAGGGCCTGATCCTTTAGCACGATCCGAGGCCAAGACCGCCGAAGAGCGCCTGGCCGAAGAGATCGCCCGTGAAGCCCAAGAGCGCGAAGCCGCGCTGCTGCAACAACAACACAACAAGGGCGCCTGATCATGGAGTTCTTTATCGCAAACATGGCGCCGATCATGTTCGGCACCTTGATCGTATTTTTGCTGCTGGGCTTCCCAGTGGCTTTCGCGCTGGCGGCCAACGGCATCCTGTACGGGCTGATCGGCATGGAGCTGGGCCTGTTCAGCGCTTCGCTGTTTCAGGCCTTGCCGCAGCGGGTGTTCGGTATTGTCTCCAATGACACATTGCTGGCCGTACCATTTTTCACCTTGATGGGGCTGGTTCTCGAACGATCCGGCATGGCCGAGGACCTGCTGGAGACGATCGGTCAGGTTTTCGGGCCCTTGCGCGGAGGACTGGCGATCGCCGTCGTGCTGGTGGGGGCGATGCTTGCCGCGACCACGGGTGTCGTGTCGGCTTCCGTGATTTCAATGGGTCTGATTTCGCTGCCCATTATGCTGCGCTACGGTTATGACCGGCGATTGGCCTCGGGCGTCATCGCGGCGTCGGGCACGTTATCGCAGATCATTCCGCCCTCGCTGGTGCTGATCATTTTGGCGGACCAGCTCGGACGTTCCATCGGCGATATGTATCGCGGCGCCATGGTGCCGGGCTTTTTGCTGGCCGGCGCTTACATCCTCTACATCGTGGTGCTGTCGATTATCAAGCCTTCGACCGCGCCCGCGTTGCCGGAAGAGGCGCGTGCCTTCCGCGAACCCAATGGATCGCGCGGTGGCCGATCGCTGCTGGTATTGATGTTGATCTCCGCGGCTTCGGCCTATTTCCTGACCCTCTGGTTGGAAAAAGACACCGCCCCGGTGGACGAGAAAGTAGTAGTGAGTCTGCTGCTGTGGGGATTGACCGCTTTTGTCATCGCCATCGTGAACAAGGTCTTCAAACTGAAGATGCTGTCCGCGCTGGCAGAGCGCGTCACCTTTGTGATGATCCCGCCGCTGTTCCTCATTTTTCTGGTCCTGGGCACGATCTTCATCGGTGTGGCCACGCCCACCGAAGGTGGGGCGATGGGTGCCGTGGGCGCTATCATCATGGCACTTCTGCGCGGCCGGCTCACACTGGATCTGTTGCGTCAGGCAATGGATACCACGACCAAGCTTTCGTGCTTTGTGGTGTTTATCCTGGTGGGTTCAACGGTGTTTGGCTTGACCTTCCGCGGTGTGAACGGGGACTTGTGGGTCGAGCACCTGTTGATCGACCTGCCTGGCGGGCAGTGGGGTTTCCTGATCGTGGTGAGTGTGCTGACCTTCGTGTTGGCGTTCTTCCTCGATTTCTTCGAGCTGGCCTTCATTATCGTGCCGCTGTTGGGGCCGGTCGCTGATAAGCTGGGGATCGACCTGATCTGGTTTGGTGTTCTGCTGGCGGTGAATATGCAGACCTCGTTCATGCATCCGCCGTTCGGTTTCGCGCTGTTCTTCTTGAGATCCGTGGCGCCGAAGGAGGCCTACATCGACAAAGTCACCGGTCATCGCATTGAACCTGTCACCACAGGCCAGATCTACTGGGGCTCGGTACCCTTTATCGTGATTCAGTTGGCCATGGTGGCAGCGGTGATGGTGTTCCCGGGTATGGTCATGCACTATAAGGCCGGGCAGTCGACCGTTGACCCCGACACGGTGAAGATCGAGATCGAGTCGACTTACGGCAGCAATCCGTATGGCGACGACAGCGATCCCAGTGCAGTGTTTAAGTAACCCGCTGGGCATTTGAGGAACGAACACAGCATCATGCGTACTCGCGTCAAAATCTGCGGTCTGACCCGCGAATCGGATATTGCCTCCGCCGTCCAGGCGGGGGCGGACGCGATTGGCTTTGTGTTCTATCCGGGCAGTAAGCGTTACGTGGACCCTGCACGGGCTGCCGAACTGCGGCGGCTCGTGCCGGCCTTCGTCGACGTCGTGGCGCTGTTTGTCAATCCGCAGCCGCAAGAGGTCGAAGCCGTGTTGCAGCAGGTCCAGCCGGACTTACTGCAGTTCCATGGCGACGAATCCCTGCAGGACTGCAGCCGTTATGGTGTGCGTTTTATGCGGGCTTTCCGGGCCGGCGCGCCGGGAATGGATACGGCGCAGACGCTTGCCTCGGCATGCCGAGAATATGCGGATGCCGCCGCGTGGCTGTTTGATAGCTACAGCAAGGGCTACGGGGGGAGCGGACAAGCCTTTGACCATGGCTTGCTTCGCGACGTGTGCAGCGACGTGCAGGCCCGACCCATTGTGTTGTCAGGCGGGCTGCACGCCGAAAATGTGGGCGCGGCCATTCGCGCCATTCGACCCTGGGCCGTGGACGTGAGCAGCGGCGTGGAGGATGCCCCGGGCATCAAGTCGGAGTCCAAGATCCGTGCCTTGATGCACGCTGTTCGGGCTGCCGACTGCGTGTAAAGCCGTTCGGTCCTCAGCAGCGCTGCATGGCCCGCTGGTCGCTTTGCAGACGCTTTTTCCCATTCCTGTCGTGATGCTGTGCCCAGGGCATCCGGGCGAAGATCTGTAATTCAGACGACTTGAAGTGGCATAAATGTCACACATCGCCGTGCCGCGTGGGCTTCGTTGTCTATACTCGAACCCTTTTGGCCGCTGTGGCCGGACAGAGAGTGACCTATGGCCACACCGGCCCGTGGCATGCCCACATATGCGTTGGATCAGCATGAGCAGCAGTTGAGGGAAGCACAGTCGGTCGCCGTGCTGATGGCGCCGCGCTTGGGCGACACCTTGCTCATGATGAATATGGCGCAGAACTTGGCGCGCAATTCCCGCCGGGTGACGGTCTTTGGCGACTACGCGTATATGCTTCGCGCTTGGTTTCCCAAGCTGGATGTGCGCCCCTCGCTTGCAGAGGCAGAAGCCGGCAAGGTGCTCGCCGATTTCGATTGCGCGGCACAGATGCATGTGGGCTGGCCGTATGCTTTGCACGACCATGCGCAGCATTACTTTTACTACGATGCACACGTAGTGATTACCGGCAAAGGTTTCATCAAGCTCAACCAGATTCGTGACTATTGCCACGATGCATTGGGTTTGCCCGAGGTGGGTTTGGATAATGGGCTGGTGCCGCTTGCTGGCCTGCGGTACCGCCATCATGTCCGCCGCGTCGCCATCCATCCCACCTCGACAGGATCGCAACGCTGCTGGGCTCCCGAACACTTTATTCAGTTGGCACAGCAGTTAGTGGCGATGGGATATGAGCCCATGTTCATTCTGGTACTGCATGAGCGCGCTGAATGGCGCTGTCTTGAGGCGCTGGGGCTCGGTATCTGCCAATCGGAATCGCTATCGGATGTCGCCGCGGCCTTGCACGAATCGGGATGGTTTATTGGGAACGAGTCCGGCGTAGGCCATCTCGCCTCGAACGTTGGGATACCGACGCTGACATTAACGGGAAGGCCCACTCGCACCCGCGCCTGGCGGCCCGGATGGTCGCCATCACGGATTGTCTACCCGGCGTATATTCCCGGTGGGCGCTTGCGCGATCGACTCTGGCGCACATGGCTAAGGCCGGCTCAGGTCATGCGGGCGTTCAAGCGGCTGGTGAAGCAGTACAAAGGTCAGCCTGCGATTTCGCGCTAGGCTTTGTTAAATCGGATTTAGTCAGGTTGTTTAGATAAAAATGGTTGTTGCAAGTCATCCGGCAGGTCACGCACCGAGCGCCAGCCTGCCGCGTCGTTCTTCCGCAGTCATCACAATATTGGCGCTTCTGGTGCCCGCGATGGCGCTCATCAGCGATATTGGCGGGCCTATGGCGCTTTATCTTGGCGCGTTGCTTAGTGTGATGTTGATCATTGCCAACTTCAGACAAGGCTGGGTCCCTGGTGATTGGCGATCGTTGGGACCAGTTGCGCTCGCACTTGCGGCTCCTTTTGTCGCCATGTTGCTGGCCAACGCGATCAACGGCAGCTGGAGCAATTCAGAATTCGAAAAACTAGTGCGGTTCGCGCTCGCGATTCCGATCCTCTGGGTGTTGCTACGCGTGCCCAAACCTTGGCTCGAGCACGTGCAGTGGGGTTTCTTGATCAGCGCATTCGCGGGATCGGCGATGCTGGTGGTGATCCTATGTTCGCCCGAGCTGGGTCGAGGGGCCGTATCGGAGTTTGGCGGGCGGTATAACGCCGTGGCCTTTGCCGATCTGACCTTGTTCTTTGGTTTTGCCTGCTTGTTGGCCATTCCGGTGAAACTGTCACGCTGGCCCCGGTGCGAAACTTTTATCAAGGTGTTGGCCTGTATCTGTTCCGTGGTTGCGATGTGGGTGTCTCAAACGCGTAGCAGTTGGGGTCTTATTGTCGTGCTGATTGTGGTGCTGCTTCTGGCCAAGCGCGAGTGGACGTGGCGGACAAAGACACTGTTCGCGCTCGGGGCTGTGTTGTGCCTAACCATCGCGACCGAGCTTGTGTGGAAGTCCGAGAGCAGCCGTTTCCGCGAGATCGTCACGGATGTGCAGCGTTATGCGGAACAGGATCGCGATACCTCGGTGGGCATGCGCATGCAGCTTTGGACGGCGGCGGGGATGATGTTTATAGATCATCCGATCGCGGGGGTGGGCGTCGCGAATTTCCGGCGGGAGCTGGCTGAACTAAAGTCGCAGGGTGTCGTCACCGAGGTGGTCGCGCGGGAGTTTGGCGAACCGCATAATGATTTTATCGGCGCTGCAGCGGGGTATGGATTGCTGGGCTTGTTTAGCGTTCTGGCGCTTTATTTTGTGCCCGCTGCGGTGTTCTTGCGTCGCGCTGCCGATCGGGATCAAAGGATTCATACCTGGGCGACGATAGGGCTGTTGTTTACCCTGGGATATGCGCAGTTCAGTCTTACCGAGATGATGTTCCGCAATATGCGTAGCGTGCCAATCTATGCGGTGACTACGGTAATACTGCTTGCCCTGACAGCGCGACCCACGCTTGCACTTCAGCCAGAAGTGAAGCAGGGCAGATGACGGGCGGCGCGGCTTGCCAGCTGCCAGGAAAGAGGCCTCGCAAATTTTTTTGCAGGCCACTTGCACAAGCCAAAAAACTCGTGCATAATCTCGTTTCTTCGCAAGGCAAACGTCTTCGAAAGACAAAAGGCGGTTAGCTCAGATGGTTAGAGCGCTACGTTGACATCGTAGAGGTCGTTGGTTCGATTCCAATACCGCCTACCAGAATTCAGGCAGTTCAGTGCCTCAGGTGCTGAAACAAAAGCCGCTAGCTCACAGAGTTAGCGGCTTTTTTGTGTTCAAAGCTTCTGCGGACTATTCGCTCAGTTGGACAAGTTCGAGCGAGTTCGGATCGATCCCGCCTTCTTTGAGTATCGCGTCGATGTCGTGGGCGGAGCCTTCCTGGGGGGTAGGCAAAGATTTCTTATGCGCTAGCTGATTTTTGGCGTCGGAAAGGTTGGTGACTGCGCCGGGCATCAGTGCTTCACCCTCGCCGCCGTGCAGCATACGATACTTGATCAGGGTCTTCATCTTGCCTCCTTGTATGCGGGGTATCCGCGTATACACCGTAACACAGTGTGGCTGGGGAGGCGCGCGTAGTAGATGGTGGAGGCTCACGCCTCCTGGCTATTCACCAGACTGAGTACGGCATCCGCATGTCCGTACTGCGCCGCGCTGTTTTGCTGCATGTATTGGCGCAGTTGCGATTCCGTGGAGGCGGGCGCCTTCACCTGCGAAGCCGCGGTGATTGCTGCGGCAATTTCGGCTGGCGTCGCGGTCGCGCACAGTAGGGTGTCCGATTGATCGTTTTCAGTTTGACTGACAGGCATGACAACACTCCTTCAGATTTCACTGGCACGGACGGTAGCCGCCCTACGGTTTCAGTATACGGGAAAAATCATTTTGTAAGTGAATGCGATTCCGAGGGTGCGCACGGGGTGTGCCCCACGCTAGTGCCCCCGGTACGGTGCCATCAAGCTCTGGAGTTTCGATTCCAGCTCTCGCAGGACCGATTCGACGCGCGCGTAGGCGGCCAGCACTGCTGAGTCATCGACAGAGACCGCACTTGTGGAGACAGTGCGTGTGCCTCCAGAGCTGAGGGTCGAGGGTCGCTGCGATACCTGTTGTGCCAGTTTGATGAGCCGGGTGAGCTCGTCGAAATGGCGCAAGGCAGTTTCGTCGCCTCCCAAAAAACTGGCGGTACCTTTCGCGCGGTGAACCGCCTGCAGGGCAGCGTCATGATCCTGCATCGAGCGGGCTCGTGCCAGAGCCGTGATATCGGATCGCGTTTGCGCCAGCGCCTGAGTTAACAGCTGACGCCGGCTCGCATCGTCCGGGTAAAGCGGAAGCAGGGCATCAATTTGCATCAGGATCACGGGCCCGCGGGCTGGTCGAACTTCTCTTTCAGATACAAGGCCAGAGCGAGGTCGTCGGCCAAACCCAGTTTGGACATGGCGCGACGCTTGTGCGTGCTGACGGTCTTTTTGCTGCGCAACAGGCGATTCGAGATCTGGGTCACGGAAAGTCCTTGCGAAATCAGGCGCAGGACTTCGATCTCGGAGATTGTCAGCCTCGTGTCCGGATGGTGCGGCGGCGTGAGCTGCAGGACGCCATCCTTGTGGGTGATAAATCCGTCCACGTTGGGGCTGCATGCCGCGCGAATCACCTCGACCAGCGTGGGCAGTGGGGCGGATTTAGGCAGATAACCCGCCGCACCGGCTCGAAAAGCTGCATACTCCGTTTCGGCTGGCACGCCCGCCGAAAATGTGATGACCGCCACATTGGGATGGCGCCTCCGCAGACGGCGGATAAACGCCACGCCGTCCCAGGGCTGCTTGGGTAGGTAAAAATCCACCAGGGCGACGTCGCAGGGGTGATGGGTGAGCTTTTGCAGTAGCGTGTCCGCACTGGTCTCGGTATGGATGATGTCAAAGTCCGGTTGGGCACGCAGATACGCCGCGACACCCAACGTGATCACGGGATGATCATCCAGGATGGCAATGCGTACACGATGACTGGTGCCTGACAGCAACAGGTAACGCCGCTCCACATACTTGGGACGGGCGGCGGGCTCGGATAGGCTTGGGGTCGGTATCGTAGACATAGCCCTTGAGTGGACGTAGAGGGAGAAATGTTCCATTACGACCTTATCCAAAGTGACGCGGGCTAGGTTGCGCGGCCCCGGAAAACGCGGATAAATAGGACTCATCCGTAGGCCAGTTGGCGGCGCGCCAGGGTGCAGCGCCGGTGATACAATAGTTTTTTCAAGGCCCGCCTCTTATCGTTTAGGCGGCGGTGTCTGCAACAGGTGGCTAGCGAAATGATTAACGACTCGGCACGAACTACGACCGGAAACCTCCGCCTCTCGTCGCGTTAGTGTTTTCCAGCGTCGGGTTCTCGTCAGTGGTACGACAGCCCCCAAAAGTAACTAGACAAACGCGGCCGACAGCCGCGTTTGTTGTTTCTTCCCCAGGATAATTCGATGGTACAGATCACATTGCCCGATGGTTCGCAGCGTCAGTTCCCGGCCCCGGTGACGGTCGCCGAGGTTGCGCAGTCCATCGGCACCGGGCTGGCCAAAGCCGCGCTGGGCGGCCGGGTCACGCTGTCCGACGGCGAGCCCCGACTGGTAGACACCAGTTTCCGCATTGGCGAAGACGCCAAGCTGGCCATTGTCACGGCAAAGGACCCCGACGGTCTGGATCTGATCCGCCACTCGACGGCGCACTTGCTGGCTTATGCGGTTAAATCGCTGTTTCCCGATGCTCAGGTGACCATTGGTCCGGTCATCGACAACGGCTTCTATTACGATTTTTCGTATAAGCGTCCCTTTACGCCCGAAGATCTGGCCGCCATCGAGAAAAAGATGGTCGAGCTTGCGCGTAAGGACGAAGTGGTGACACGCGAGGAGTGGACGCGTGACGACGCCGTGGCCTATTTCAAGAGCATTGGCGAGGACTACAAGGCGGAGATCATCGCGTCGATCCCGTCCAATGAAACGCTGAGTCTCTATCGCGAAGGCGACTTCGTCGACCTTTGTCGCGGCCCTCACGTGCCTTCGACCGGCAAGCTGAAAGTCTTCAAGCTGATGAAAGTCGCTGGCGCTTACTGGCGCGGCGACAGCAACAACGAGATGCTTCAACGCATCTACGGCACGGCCTGGGCCACGAAAGAAGAGCAGGAAGCCTATCTGCACATGCTCGAGGAAGCCGAGCGCCGCGATCACCGCAAGATCGGTCGCGAACTCGATCTCTTCCATTTCCAGGACGAGGCGCCGGGGCTGATTTTCTGGCATCCCAAGGGCTGGACCCTCTGGCAGCAGGTCGAGCAGTACATGCGCGCCGTGTACCGCGACAATGGTTACCAGGAAGTCAAAGCGCCGCAGATTCTGGATCTGTCGCTATGGAAAAAGACCGGCCACTGGGATAACTATCGTGAAAACATGTTCACGACGGAATCCGAGAACCGCGTCTACGGGCTCAAGCCGATGAACTGCCCGGGCCACGTGCAGATCTTCAACGCCGGTCTGCACTCGTACCGCGAACTGCCCCTGCGTTATGGCGAATTCGGTCAGTGCCACCGTAACGAACCTTCGGGGTCGCTGCACGGCATGATGCGCGTGCGCGGTTTTACGCAGGATGACGGCCACATTTTCTGTACCGAGGATCAGTTGCAAGACGAATGCGCTGACTTCACGGCGCTGTTGCAGAAGGTCTATCGCGACTTCGGATTCAACGAGGTGTTGTACAAGGTCGCCACCCGCCCCGAAAAGCGAATTGGCTCGGACGAAATATGGGACAAGGCCGAAAATGCGCTGATGGAAAGTCTGCGCCGCACCGGCTGCGAGTTTGAGATTTCCCCGGGAGAAGGGGCGTTTTATGGTCCCAAAATCGAATACACACTGAAGGACGCGATCGGTCGTCACTGGCAGTGTGGCACCATTCAAGTGGATTTCTCGATGCCGGTGCGTCTGGGCGCCGAATACGTCGATGCGCAGGATCAGCGCCGTGCGCCGGTCATGTTGCACCGTGCGATTCTCGGTTCGCTGGAACGTTTTATCGGTATGCTGATCGAAAACCATGCGGGTGCCATGCCGCCTTGGTTGGCGCCGGTGCAGGCCGTTGTGTGTTGTATTTCCGAGCCTTCCGCCGATTATGCGGCTGAAATCGCGCAAAACCTTAAAAAACAAGGCTTTAGGGTCCAGTCTGATTTGCGTGGTGAGAAAATCACCCGTAAAATCCGCGAGCACAGCCTGCAAAAGGTGCCGTACATCCTTGTCGTGGGCGACAAGGAAAAGCAGAATGGCACTGTTGCGGTGCGCGGTTTGGGCGGCCTGGACCTCGGCGTGATTCCGCTTGAGGCCTTTACGGCTCGCCTGGCCGAGGACGTCGCCGCTCGACGCAATGTCGTCAAAACCGATAGCAGTGCTGCTTAAATCTTTTAGGAGTTGTCAACATCGCCACTGAAAAAGCCAATCGCATCAACGGTGAAATCCGTGTTCCCGAGGTGCGTCTAATAGGTCTGGACGGAGAACAGCTGGGTATCGTAAAGCTGGCCGAAGCGTTCCGTCTTTCCGAACAAGCTGACGTGGATCTGGTGGAAATCGCGCCCAATGCGGATCCCCCGGTCTGCCGTCTGATGGACTACGGCAAGTTCAAGTACGCCGAACAAAAGCGGCAAGCCGAGGCTCGCGCCAAGCAAAAGGTCATCCAGGTCAAGGAAGTCAAATTCCGCCCGGCGACCGACGAAGGCGACTACCAGGTCAAGCTGCGCAACCTGCGCCGCTTCCTGGAAGAAGGCGACAAGGCCAAGGTGACGCTGCGGTTTCGCGGCCGGGAAATGGCTCACCAGGAGCTCGGCATGCGCGTGCTCGAACGCGTGCGCGACGATCTGACCGAGTTGGCGCAGGTCGAAGCCATGCCCAAGCTCGAAGGCCGTCAGATGGTCATGGTGCTTGCTCCGCGTAAAAAGGCGCCGGGCAAGGGCGAGGCGGCCAGCTAAGGCTTGCGAACGGAGTCGGCTGCGGTTTGCGGCTGGCTCCGTTGTCACGAAAAGGTCACGTTTCCGCCCGGCGAGGCGGGTCACCACGTTACGATGGCGGTTTGGCGCCTGGATCGGTATCCACGCGCGACCGGGATATCACTATGCATGTCTTATTCGTTATTGACCCCTTGCCGCGGCTGAAGGCCTACAAGGACAGTTCCGTAGCCATGATGCGCGCGTTGGTCGCGCGCGGCCACACACTGAGCGTCGCCCTGCAGGGCGACCTCTTTATCGACGGTGGCGTGGTCTATGCTGCCAGCACGCCCATCGAGTTGGTCGATGGTGCCGATCTGCATGGGCACGATTGGTGGCGTGACGCCGGCGATATGCGTGATGTGCGTCTTGCCGACTACGACGCCGTTGTCATGCGCAAGGATCCGCCTTTCGACATGGAGTACGTGTATTCCACGCATATGCTGGAATATGCCCAGGCGCAGGGCGCGAAGGTCTTCAACGATCCGGCTGCCATTCGCAATCATCCCGAAAAGCTGGCCATCACGGAATTCACCGATGTGGCGGCGCCTACGCTGGTGACGCGCGATATGGCGCGTCTACGCGCGTTTCATGCCAAGCATCAGGATGTGATCGTCAAGCCGTTGGACGGCATGGGCGGCACCGGCATTTTCCGCCTGCAAGCGCAAGAACCGAATCTGGGCGCGATCCTGGAAACGCTGACCGACAACGGGCAGCGGACCATCATGGCGCAGCGCTATATCCCCGAGATCGTCCAGGGCGACAAGCGCATTTTGCTGATCGGCGGCGAACCCGTGCCCTACGCATTGGCCCGGATTCCGCTAGCAGGCGAAACGCGGGGGAACCTCGCCGCAGGTGGCCGTGGTGTCGCTCAGCCGCTCTCTACCCGTGATGCGGAGATCGCCAAACGCGTGGCGTCCACCCTGGCGGCACGCGGACTGCTGCTGGTGGGCCTGGATGTGATCGGTGAGTATGTCACCGAGGTCAATGTGACCAGCCCCACCTGTTTCGTGGAAATCACCGAACAGACCGGCTTCGATGTGGCCGATATGTTTGCCGCGGCGCTCGAGCGCGCGGTAGCGGCATAGAGGCCGGCATGACTGGGATCGTCATTGTGGTGCATGCGCCGTTGGGCGAGGCCATGCGCGAATTCGCCATCCATGTGCTGGGAGAATCGGGCAACCTGATGGCGGTGCACGATGTGCAGCCGGACGACATGCCCGAGGACATCGCGCCCGCCGTGTTACGCGACATTCGCGAGGCGGATCGCGGACAGGGCGTATTGGTGCTGACGGATCTCGTGGGTGCGACGCCCGCAAATATCGCCAAGCGCGCCGTCGACGACGCCCAGGCGCTCGGCACGGAATGCTGCGTGGTTGCTGGACTGAATACATCGATGTTGTTACGCGCCCTGACTTCACGCGATCAGGGCCTCGCGCAGGCGCGAGCCAAGGCTTTGGCGGGCGGCGTGCAAGGTTGTTTACAGGTAGACTGATCATTATGCCGATCTGCGACATAATTATTTCCAACAAACTCGGCCTGCATGCGCGCGCTGCGGCCAAGCTGACGCAGCTGGCAGGAAAATTCCGCAGCGAAATCTTCATCGCGCGCGGCGCCCAGCGCGTGAATGCGAAAAGTATCATGGGCGTCATGATGTTGGCGGCCGGCAAGGGCGTGACCGTCCGCGTGGAAGCCACGGGCGACGACGCCGAGCAGGCGTTGATCGATATTCAGAACCTGTTCGACAGCAAATTCGGTGAGCACGAATAACTCGCGACCGGCAGCTCCTACCCAGACTGCATCGACTGCGGCCACCACCACCGTGGTGGCGTTGCATGGGAAAGGCGTTGCCCGCGGGTATGCGATTGGCCGTGCTGTCGTCATGGGCGCGGCTTCGCTAGAGGTCGAGCATTACCGTATCGGCCCGGAAGACATCACCTCGGAATGCGACCGCCTGATGCAGGCGCTCACCGTGGCCCGAACCGAGCTGCAGCAGTTAGCCGACAGTCTGCCCGAAGACGCGCCGCGCGAATTGGGTGCGATGCTCAATGTGCATTGTCTGCTATTGGGCGACCCGTTGTTGGCCGAGCAGACCCAGGCGCTTATCCAGGAACGCAACTACAACGCGGAATGGGCATTGGCGGCCCAGGGGCAGATCCTGGGCGAGCAGTTCGAGGCCATGGAAGACGAGTATCTGCGCGAGCGTGGCGCCGATGTGCGTCAGGTTATCGAGCGGGTGTTGCGTGTGCTGTCCGGGCGGCCGGCCGCGCTGGTGGATCCAGCGAATTTGAACGGCAGTGATCCGCTGATCGTGGTCGCGCACGATATTTCACCGGCGGACATGGTGCGGCTGCGTGGCGGGCGTTTTGCCGCGTTTGTCACCGATCTGGGTGGTCCGACTTCGCACACGGCGATCGTGGCGCGCAGTATGGGCGTGCCCGCCGTCGTGGCGTTGGGCAATGTCCGCGACCTGGTGCGCGATGGCGATACCCTGGTGGTAGACGGGGCATCCGGCGTCGTGATGGTGAACCCGGCCGCGTCGATTTTGCAGGAATTTCGGGACCGGCAAGTCGCCTACGCGGCCGAACGCGCCGCGCTGGCGCTGTTGCGCGATGAGCCGGCCATCACGCTCGATGGCATCACCATCGTGTTGAATGCCAATATCGAGCTGCCCGACGAGGCCGAAGGGGCGTTGGCCGCCGGCGCCGACGGCATTGGGTTATTCCGCAGCGAGTTTCTGTTCATGGGCCGCCGCTCCTTGCCCGACGAGGAAGAGCAATACCAGGCGTATGCGAACGTGGTGCGCACCATGGCCGGGCGGCCGGTGACCATACGTACGCTGGATATCGGCGCGGACAAGACGCTGGATGACGAGGCCACCGTGGCCACGAACCCGGCGCTGGGGCTGCGCGCCATTCGGTATTGCCTGGCGCACCCGGAGATGTTTGCGACGCAGCTGCGCGCGATCCTGCGGGCATCCGCGCATGGTCACGTACGCATATTGCTGCCGATGGTGGCGCACATGCAGGAAGTGCGGGCCGCCCTGGCGGCGATCGATGCCGCGCGCCGCGAGCTGGACGCACGCGGGCAGGCTTATGCACCGCGAGTCGAGGTGGGCGCCATGGTCGAAGTGCCGGCCACCGCCATCGCGATCGAGCCGTTTGCCGAGGCGCTGGATTTTCTGTCCATCGGGACGAACGATCTGATTCAGTACACCTTGGCGGTTGATCGTGGCGATCATGATGTGGCGAGCCTGTACGATCCGCTGCACCCAGCCGTATTGCGGCTCGTGGCCAATACCATCAACGTAGGCGCCCGTCTGGGCAAGCCCGTTGCCGTATGCGGCGAGATGGCGGGCGATGCGCGGCTGACCCGACTGCTGCTGGGCCTGGGGCTGACCGAGTTTTCGATGCATTCGCAGCAGATTCTCGATGTGAAGCGCGAAATTCTGCGCGCTCACAGTTATGATCTGCGTGTCAAAGTCGCCACGCCCTTGAATCGGGCGCTACGGGTCGATTTGGATCGTCTGGAATAGCAGGCGTCTGCGGCATGCGTGCTCTCCGCAGATCCCACCCAGCTTCTTTTTCTGCAGGACTTACTCATGCCTAAACGTTTGTCACGTCTGGCCGTGCTGGCCGCCACTCTCGCGTCGTTGCTATCTTTGTCGGCCCAGGCCGAGGTGGTGATTGGCGTCGATATCTCGTCCACCGGTCCCGCAGCGGCCATTGGCATCCAAACCAATAATGCGGTGCGTCTGTGGCCGGCCACCCTGGGTGGTGAGCCCGCGCGTTATGTGGTGTTGGACGATGGCTCGGACGTCAGCCGCGCCGTGCGCAATTTCCGCAAGCTGACCTCCGAGGATAAGGTGGACGCGATCGTCGGCCCGAACCTGACCGCTTCCGCGCTCGCGGGTCTGGACGTGCTGGCCGAAACCGGAACGCCTATGGTGGCGCTGGCCGCATCGTCGGTCATTGTGGAGCCGGTTGACGACCCCAAGCGCCGCTGGGCCTTCAAGATGCCGCAGAACGATTCGTTGATGGCGTCTGCGCTGGTCGACGATATGCGGCGTAAAGGCATCAAGAACGTCGCCTTTATCGGCTTTGCCGATTCGTATGGCGATAGCTGGTGGGCGGAGTTCACGAAGGCTGCCGGCAACGATATCAAAGTCGTGGCGCAGGAGCGTTTTCAGCGTACCGATGCGTCGGTCATGGGGCAGGTGCTCAAAGCCATGGCCGCCAAACCGGACGCTATCCTGATCGCCGGATCGGGGACCCCGGCGGCCTTGCCGCAAAAGACGCTGCTCGAGCGTGGCTACAAGGGCCCGATCTATCAAACCCACGGTATCGGCACGCTCGAATTCCTGCAGGTGGGCGGCAAGGATGTGAATGGCACGCTGTTCCCCACGGGCCCCGGCGTGGTGGCACGCGAGCTGCCCGATAGCAACCCTGTCAAGGCCGTGGCGGTCGGTTTCGCGGACAAGTACGAGGCGCAATACGGCGCCAATACCTTGACTCAGTTCGCAGGCGATGCGTATGGCGCCTGGATGCTGTTGGATTCGGCAGTTGGCCGTGCGCTGAAAACCGGGGCCAAGCCTGGTACGCCAGAATTCCGTGCGGCGTTGCGCGACGCGCTGGAAGACACGCGCGATCTGGTGGTGCCCAATGGCGTATTAAATATCAGCAAGACGGACCATCAAGGGTTCGACGAGCGTGCACGCGTGATGGGCGTCATCCGCGATGGGCGCTTCTCTTATGCTGATTAAGCGCTAATCGGCTGGTCATCCGTCCGAAATTCGTCTCTCTGACGACGCGGACGGGTCTTTTTAAGAACGGCAGTGATGTAATCACTGCCGTTTTTTGTCGCCAAGTGATTTGTGTTGAAATAATTAATTGACGTACCATTTCGTGTGAATCCGTTCTATCCATAACTATCTGATTGGGAGCTTTGGCATGACACACCTTCTAAAGACGACAAAATGGGCCGCGCTGGCGCTGAGTCTTGGATTGATGGCGGCATGCTCAGATTCCGAGCCAGACACGTCCGCCCAGAAGTCCAATGTCGGCGGCGGTGCATCCGCCGCGCAGAGCACGCTTGAAGCCGCCAAGGCCGCGGGTACCATCCGCATAGGCTATGCCAACGAGGCGCCGTACGCCTATATGGACAGTAGTTCGAATCGCATCACCGGTGAGGCGGTGGAAATCGCCCGCGTCGTACTCAAGCGGATGGGGATCAATGAAGTCGAGGGTGTGTTGACGGAATTTGGCTCGCTCATTCCGGGTCTTCAGGCAAAGCGCTTCGACATCATCGCCGCCGGCATGTATGTGACGCCGGAACGGTGCAAGCAGGCGGCGTTTTCGAACCCCACGTATGGCGTCGGTGAAGCCTTCCTCGTGCCCAAGGGCAACCCCAAAAACCTGCATAGTTATGATGACCTGATTAAACAGGATGGCGCCAAGCTGGGCGTCGTGGTGGGCGCGATCCAGAGCGAATACGCGCGCAAGCTCGACATGCCGCTGGACCGCGTCGTCGTGTTCCCCGATGTGGTCAGCGCGCTCTCGGGCGTACAGGCGGGCCGGGCGGACGCTTATGGTGCCACGGCAATGACAATCAACGACCTGATGAAGAAGTCGGCCTCGGGCGATCTGGAAAAGGCGGAGCCATTTACCGACCCGGTGATCGATGGCGAGAGCGTACGAGGCTATGGCGCGTTTGCATTCCGCAAGGACGATAAAGAATTCGTGGATGCGTTCAACGCGGAATTGGCTAAGTTCATTGGTAGCGAAGAACACGCCAAAATCGTGGAGCCGTTTGGCTTTACGGAGACCGAACTACCCGGCGATATGACGGCCGCTAAGCTGTGTGGTGAAAACGCGGCGAGCGGGCAATAACGCGTGGCGCTGTCGATGGAAGGTCTGACCACGCTCCTGCCGCCGTTGATCGACGGCTTATGGATGACGCTGCGGATCACTGTGGGAGCGGCGCTCTTGGCGGTGCCCCTCGCGCTGATTGCGGGCCTGGCGCGCTTGTCGCGGCACCGTTTGATTCGCTGGGTGGCGCTGGGCTATGTCGAGGTGTTTCGCGGCACCTCGGCGCTGGTGCAGTTGTTCTGGTTTTATTACGTTCTGCCCCTATTCGGCTTGAAGCTGCCGGCGGTGACCGTGGGTATTGTCGTGCTGGCCGCGAACGCCGGGGCTTACGGCGCGGAAGTGGTGCGCGGGGCGATCCTGGCGGTTTCGGCTGGGCAGCGTGAAGCCGCCGTCGCCTTGAATATGACGGCAGGGCAGACGATGCGCCGCATCGTTCTTCCGCAGGCCTTTCCCGCGATGCTGCCTCCGACGGGGAACCTCCTGATTGAACTATTGAAGAATACGGCGCTGGTGTCGCTCATCACGATCACGGACCTGACGTTTCGCGGGCAAATGTTGCGAGCCGAGACGCTACGCACGACTGAGGTATTTCTGTTGCTGTTGGTGCTGTATTTCGCCGTGGCGCTTGTTATCACCGCGGGTATCCGCTTGCTAGAGCGGAGGTTCCGGGTCCGATGAATCCGATATTCGATTGGAAGTTTGCCTGGGAGATATTGCCCACTCTCGGGTCGGCATTAGTGATCACGATACAGGCGACCCTGCTCGGGATGTCGCTCGCCGTGACGCTGGGACTGGTGCTGGCGATGTTGCGCCGTATGCGGTCGCGCTGGATCAGCGCACCCACCGCGTTGTTTATCGAGTTTGTGCGTAGCACGCCGTTGTTGGTGCAGATCTATTTTCTGTTTTATGTTTTGCCGCAAACCGGCGTGCAGCTGTCGCCGCTGACAACGGGCATTCTTGCGCTAGGCGTGCACTATGCGGCCTATTGCGCCGAGGTCTATCGCGCCGGGATTGAAGCGGTTCCTAGAGGGCAGTGGGAGGCGGCCACCGCCCTGAATCTGTCTCCCTGGCGCACGGCGATGGGCGTGGTGTTGCCGCAAGCGATTCCTCCGGTTGTACCCGCGCTGGGAAACTATCTGGTGGCGATGTTCAAGGATACGCCGCTCTTGTCAGCCATCACCGTCGTGGAGCTGCTGCAGCAGAGCAAGATTATCGGATCGGCTACGTTCCGCTATACCGAGCCTCTGACCATCGTGGGCGTGTTGTTCCTGGTCTTGAGCCTTGCAGCCGCCTGGTGCGTGCGACGCCTGGAGGCGTGGTTGAAAAAATTCGGAGGGTCACGATGAGTGCGAGTATTCGCCTGACTAATCTGGTCAAGCGCTATGGCGAGATCGAAGTACTGCGTGGGATCAATCTCGATATTCCTGCCGGGCAGACCGTGTCCATCATCGGGCCCTCAGGCTCGGGGAAATCCACGTTGTTGCGTTTGCTGATGACGCTGGATCGGCCGACGGATGGCGAAATCCTGATCGATGGCGAGTCGATGTGGAAGGACGCTAAGGGGCGCGACATGGGCCCGCATTCCGCGCACGTCCGACAGGTGCGGGGCAAGATCGGCATGGTGTTCCAACACTTCAACCTTTTCCCGCACAAGACGGCGATGGGTAATGTGATGGAGGCGCCCATCCATGTGGCGGGCCTGTCGCGCGATGAGGCCGCGCAGCGGGCGCAAGAGTATCTGCAGTTGGTGGGGCTGGGAGATAAGCTCGATGCCTATCCGGCGCAATTGTCTGGTGGGCAGAAGCAGCGCGTCGGCATTGCGCGCGCCTTGGCCATGCGGCCCGAAATCATGCTGTTTGACGAGGTGACCTCGGCGCTGGACCCGGAGTTGGTCGGCGGGATTCTGGAGATCCTGCAGGACCTCGCCTCTCAACATACGATGACGATGATCCTGGTCACCCATCAAATGGGCTTTGCCGAGCGCAGCTCGGATCGCACACTGTTTTTCGACCAAGGAAATGTGGTGGAAGACGCGCCGTCCAAGGATTTGTTCTCCAACCCCAAGGAGGCGCGTACGCAGCAGTTCCTGCAGACCGTGATCGAGGCGGCGTGATTAGCGCGTGATATTGCTGTACGCCGCCTGCAGGCCCGCATGCAGGGTCTGCGCGAAATCGGGGCTGGCCGGGTCGAGCGTAGACATCAGGCGCGCGAGCACGACGTTGTCTTCCTCGCCATTCCAGATTTTGACGTAGGTGCCGGTCTTGTAGCCGTTTTCCTGGCGGAACAGGTTCAGTACGTTCTTGGAGACGTATTGCGTGAAAGCGTCCTGCCAAGTCAGCTCGCAGCGCGCCATGGTGTGCTCGAGCGTCTTATAGCTGGCGCGACCGCACACCGCGAGACCACCTATCAGCTCCAGCAGCTGCGGGATATCCAGGTCGGGCAGACGATAGGTGTGTCCATCCAGGGCGATGCCGTCCGGGGAATCCAGATCCGCGACGAGCAGATGTGTGGCGTCCTCGGCCGATCCGCGGGCCTCTACCAGCGTGTGCGACAGGTAAAAGTGCAGGATGTCGATCAGCTCCATCTGCACCTGCGGCAGGTCGATGGTTTGTTTTTTCCACCATTTCCAGCCGTGATGCTCCAGCGCCTCGGCGGATTCCACGAAGGCTGCGCGCAGGAAACGCGAGCCCGCGTTGATCCAGTCCGGGTTAATGATGCTGTTCAATTTGTCTTGCAGGGTCAGCATCGTGGCTGCCTGGTCGGCGGTAAGGCCGGCTGAGATGTCGCTCACGTGGGCTCCGTAAATTCGATAGAGGGGCGAAATGTTAGCACCGGCGCGCTAGGCGCCAGGGCTTTAACGCGTTGGCTTGCGGCCCTTCGGGATGGTGGTGAGGGGGGGTAACGGAGGCGCGGGTCTGTCAGCCTTTTGACGCACCCCACGAGCGCCTTTGAACAACATTCCCGCGCAGACGAGCAAAAATATCACGGGCACCAATGCGTCGAGGTCCAGCGTGTGCGTGCTGATCGCCTCGAACAGTTTATGCAGCGCGCTCCACAGCGCGACCACAGCTGCGATACCCAATCCCAGCGACAGGTGCCGCTGACTACTGCGCGCGGCCAGCGTCGTGGCGCTCGTGTCGTCATCTTCGCGCGTGGCGCCCGGCGTGACGGTCTTGTTTGCTCGCGGTTGCGATGTGCGGGGATTCGCAGGGGCGGAAGTGCTATCCGCATCATCCCTGCCCCAGGCCGGTTTCGGCAGGCTCAGCTTAAAACCGTTTCGTTCGGGTTTGGGCACAGCGCCGGGCGTGCCACCTGCCTCGCGATTGAGCATCTCGATGTAGCGCACGAAATCGCCATCTTTAGGTTCGCCGTCAAAGCGCATGGGGGAACGTCCTGGGAAAAAGCCAACGATGGATTCAGTGCGGTATCTTAACGCCTGTCGCGTCGGGACGGCTCTGGCGCCCTGGCGTATGTACGCCGTCCTTGGACCTCATCTAGCCTGACTTTATGGATTCACTCACACAAGCGGTATTGGGCGCAGGCATACAAGGCGCTCTCCTGGGGCGTACACAGGGTCGCAAGGCGCTCTTGTATGGCGCGCTGCTGGGCACATTGCCCGATATGGACGTACTGATCCGGTACGCCGATCCAGTCTCGCGGATGACGTTTCATCGTGGCTTCTCACATTCCGTGTTCGTGCTGACGCTGCTGGCCGTGGTGATGACCTGGCTGATACGAAAAAAATGGCCTGACGCGCCGTATAGCGGCAGGCGGCTGTTGCTCACGATATGGCTGGTGCTGATTACGCATCCCGTGCTGGATGCATTCACGGTGTATGGCACGCAACTCTTTTGGCCGCTGGCGCGCATCCCGGAGAGCTGGTCTGCGGTCTTTATCATCGACCCGGTGTTTACCGTGCCCCTGACTCTGGCAGTGCTGGTCGGCGCCGTGGTCGGATGCACGCGCAAGCTGCGTGTGGCGATGACGATAGCCTTGGCGTTTTGTACGGTGTATTTGGGGGTGGCGCTTGGGGGGCGTTGGCATGCGGAGCATCGCGTCGAGCATGCATTGCAGGAGCAGGGGATTCGGCCGACAGCTATCTTGGCGACGCCAATGCCGTTTAACACCTTGCTTTGGCGCGTGATTGCCAAGGATGGTCAGGGGAATTATTACGAGGCCGTGAGCGGCTGGTTTGATCGGGGTCCACCCGAGATGCTGCGGCTGCCGCTTAGTCCCGCGCAGACGACGGTGCTGGATGGCGTGCCGCTGCACGAGCGTCTGCGCTGGTTTACCAATGACTGGCTACGCTACGACGAGATCGGTGATCGTCTGGTTGTGACCGATCTGCGTATGGGGTTGGCGGGCTATTACACCTTTCGCTTTGTGATGGCAGAACGCGCGAACGACGGGCAATGGCGGCCGGTGACGCCGTACAGCTGGCCCACGGATCGCGGCGGCTGGCCCCAGATGCAGCTGTTGCTCGCGCGGCTGATCGATAGCGACAAGCCCATTCCATTGGCGGATTGGGCTTCTCGGGCCTTGCAGTAAGGCGTGCCAGCCTACACCGTGCATCGCGCCTCACGGCCGTCGGCGCACGGGCTGGGCGCGTTTAGCGGCCAGAGGGCAGGCGGGCGGCAATCTCGCGGATCAACCGACGGGCGGCGTCGAGTTTTGGGCCGCCCGGCAAGGGGTGAGCGCCCTCTTCGTCGAACAACACCAGTTCGGTGGAGTCGGCGTCCATGACCTTCTGCGCCAGATTGCCGATGAGTAGCGGAATGCCTTTGCGCTGACGCTTGGCCTCGGCGTGTTCAGCGAGTTTTTCCGTTTCCGCGGCGAAACCCACGCACCACGGCCCATTTGGCAGCTTCGCGACTTCGGCCAGAATGTCGGGATTCGGTTCGAATTCCATCACAGGCGCGCCACCGCCTTCGCTGGTTTTTTTCAGCTTTTGCTCGCTGACGTTCTTGACGCGCCAGTCGGCCACGGCGGCGACAGCAATGAAAACATCGGCGTCGTGTACGTTCGCCATGACCGCATCATGCATTTGGCGCGCGGTCGTCACAGGGATAGAGGCCACGCCGCGCGGAATCGGCAGGGCGGTCGCGCCGGTGACGAGGGTGACACGGGCCCCGGCCTCGCGCGCGGCACGGGCCAGCGCGTAGCCGGTTTTGCCGGAGGAACGGTTGCTTAGCACTCGGACCGGGTCAACTGGTTCCGAGGTCGGGCCTGCCGTGAGCAGGATATGTCGTCCGGCCAGTACTTTGGGCTGGAAAAAGGCAATCAGGTCGGCCAGCAATTCGTGCGCTTCCAGCATGCGCCCGTCGCCGGTCTCGCCGCAGGCTTGCTCGCCCGAGGCCGGCCCCAGGACGGTGACGCAATCCGCACGCAGCTGGGTGACATTACGCTGCGTCGCCGGGTTGGCCCACATCTCGCGGTTCATCGCCGGGGCGACGAGCAAGGGGCAGGCACGGGCCAAGCACAGCGTGGACAACAGGTCGTCGGCGAGCCCATGCACCAGTTTGGCCATGAAATCGGCGCTGGCCGGCGCGATCAACACAGCATCCGCACCGCGCGTGAGCTCGATGTGCGCCATATTGTTGTGGACACGCGCGTCCCAGGCGTCCACGAACACAGGCCGACCGGAAAGGGCCTGCATGGTGACGGGTGTAATGAAGTGCGTGGCCGCCTCGGTCATGACCACGTCCACCGTGGCGCCCTGTTCGGTCAGGCGTCGAACGAGTTCGGCGATCTTGTAACAGGCGATGCCGCCGGTCAGGCCGAGGACGATACGTTTATTGGCGAGGTCAAGCATGGGACGGTCGGGTGATGACGAATCTCGCATTATGCGTCATAAACCGCCCGTCCTGGTGCCTCCGGCCGTGAGCCACCGGCGCTCAAACGTAGCAGGGGCCCTCTATCAAGGGGTGTTCCGCCAGGAATGCCTCGTCCGGTCGCAGCCCGATGCCGATGCCGGGCAATGGGCTCACGCATCCTTGAGCATCCAACTCATAAGGTTGCTGGCCCGCGAGGTAGTCGCGGAAGGGGTTGAGTTGCGTCACGTCGGCTTCGAAATAACCGGGGTTATCGACCGCGCATAGGTAGTGGATCGATGTCGCCATATTGATGGCCGTGGCTGAGGTATGCGGGTTGACTGTGAGCTTGACCGCCGAGGCCATCGCGGCGATACGCATGGCCTCGGTAATGCCCCCGGTCTTGGATAGGTCCGGCTGGATGAATCGCACGTTGCCGTCTTTCAACAGCGGGCCAAATTCGTAACGGGTATAGTGATTTTCCCCGGCCGCCAGTGGCACCCGCCCCAGGCGCGCCGCGCTGGCATAGGCCTCGGCATCCCAGGCGGGGAAGGGCTCTTCCAGCCAGCCAATATCCAGCTCTTCGTAGGCTGGCATGACGCGCCGTACATCGTCCAGGGTGTAGCCGGTGTTGGCGTCGACCAGCAGGTCGATGTCATCGCCCAGCGCCAGGCGCACGGCGCGGACCCTCTCAATATCGCGGCGCGCGGTGTCGCCAACGCGCAGCTTCAGCGCTCGGAATCCCTGCTTCACCAGTGCGCGCGCTTCTTCCACCAAGGTCTCTGGATCCTGCCAGCCCAGTGCAATGCCGCCGGCATAGGCCTTGATCGGTTTCGGTCCGCCGCCGAGCAATTCGCACAGCGACCAATTAGTCCGCTGACAACGGATGTCCCAGAGCGCCTGATCCAGGCCGCTGAGTGCAAGGGCGGCGGCTGCGCCCATGCCATGGCTAGCCAGCTGCATCTTGTACACGCGATGCCACGCGCCCGCGACATCGCAGGCGTCCATGCCGATGACGAGCTCGCGTAACGTTGTGTCGATCAATCGGGCGATGGCGCCGGGGCAGCGGCCGTGGTGGCTCTCGCCCCAGCCAATCAGGCCTTCATCGGTCTCCACCCGCACCAGCACGGCGTCACGCTTGACGCTGCGCCCGATGCCTAAACGCACGGATTTCTCGGGTGGAACAGGAAATGAAATTGGGACTGCACGGATATCAGCGATTCGCATGGGAACCTCAGGAGTGATTCATCACGGGAGAAGGAGATAAAACTTGCGGGTTGACGATGTTGGGCGCGACGTCGCCGCGCAGCAGGGCCAGCAGATTAGCCACGGCGCCTTCGCTCATGCGTCGCATGCTGGCGTCCGTGATGCCCGCAACGTGGGGAGTTAGCAGGAGGTTTGGCGCATCGAACACTGTGCTGTCGGGGGGAAGCGGCTGAACGTCGTGCACATCAAGCGCCGCGCCGCCAAGATGACCGCGGCGTAGCGCGCTCAGCAAGGCCTGCGTGTCGACTACGGGCCCCCGGGAAACATTGATGAGCAATGCGCCCGGCTTCATGCTGTTGATCAGTGCCTCGCTCGCGAGTCCTCGCGTTTCATCGGTGAGGGGGCAGCACAGCACGACCACATCGGATTGCGCGAAGAGAGCTTGCTTTGTCGCAGCCTGTACGTCAGCGGGCAAGGTTTCGGGTCGCCGAGTGAGCCCCATCACCGACATGCCCAGGCCCGAGGCCGCCAGCGCCAGGCGCGATCCAATGGCCCCCACACCGACGATGCCGCATACCTTGCCTGACAGCTCGGTAGCCCCATCGGCCAATGGCCGGGCCTGGCCCCAGCCCGATTGGCGCAGGGTCGCGTCGATACGATGCAAGGGGCGTAGCAGCGCGAACATGGAAGCCATGCAATACTCGACCACGGCCGAGGTGTTCGAGCCTGGCACGTTGGCGACCGGAATGCGTCGCGCATTGGCGGCGTCCATGGGAATCATGTCCAGGCCGACGCCATGACGCACGACGGCGCGCAACTTGGGCGCATGATCGAAGATATCGGGCGGCAGCATGGCCCGCACGATGATGCCATCGACATCGGCGATCAGCTTGCGCAGCGTATCGGACCCGACGTCCGGCGCCACGATCACCTCGGCATGCGCGTTCAGTGCCGGCGCGATGTCCGGATGAATCGGGTTAGTCAGTAGCACGCGTGGTTTCACGGTCATGGAGATACTCCGGCTGCAATGGGGTTGATCAGAGTTCCCAGGCCGCTCAAGCTAATCGAAACCGTGTCGCCCGGCGTCAGCCAGGCGGGCGGCTGGTGCGCGCCCGCTACACCCGCGGGCGTTCCGGTGGCGATGATGTCACCCGGGTCCAACGGCATGCGGGCCGAGGCGTACTCGATAAGCTCGGCGATGTTGAATAGCATCTGGCTTGTGCTGGAGGCCTGTAGCAAACGGCCGTCGATGTGCAGGTGGATATCGATAGCGTAAGGATCGCCAAGCTCGTCTGGCGTGACGAGCCAGGGCCCTAAAGGCCCGGAGGTGGATTGGTTTTTACCGCGCACGAAGCCACCGTCCGCTTTCACCAAGCTTGTCGCGCTGACATCGTTGAAGATGCAGTACGCCGAGACGTATTTCATGGCGTCTTCGCGCGCCACCCTCAATGCTGACTTGCCGATGACCACGGCCAGTTCAGCTTCATAGGTCACGTCCCCGGCATGGGGAAACACTCGCACCGGATCGTTCGGGCCTACGACGGTACGCCCGGACTTTATGAATATCACCGGTTCGCTTGGCGGTTGCATTTGGCGTTCGGCCAGCGCGTCGTGGTAGTTGAAAGCCGCCCCGACAATTTTGCCGGGGCGCGGCAAGGGAGCGGCCAGGCGCAGAGCGTGCAGCGGCAGGCGCGCATCGGCGTCTATCGATTGCCCGTCGCTGAAGCGGCGAGCAATATGGTCCAGGCCCAACTCTACCCATGCCTGCATCGATGACGGCAGGTCTGCATAATGCGCCGCGCAGGCGGGATGCCTCAGGTCCGCCACCCAGGCGTCTGGCCCGTCCGGATCACCGAACAAAGGCCCGGGCCGTATCGTGCCCTGTTGATCGTAATACGAAACGAATCGCATAAGATCAGGCCACCCGATAGCGGTCAAGGATCTCTCGGCGGATCTCGATGCCCAGGCCTGCGCCGGTCGGTATTTGCACCACGCCTTTGTGCTGCACGATGGGCTCCACCGACAGCTCATCGCGGAAGGGGTTTTCGCACTGTTCGAATTCCAACAACGGCGGCATGGGGCGAAAGCTCGGCGGCTGGTCGGGCAGCGCGGCGAGAAAATGCAGTGTGGCCGCTAGCCCGATGGCCGATCCCCACGCGTGCGGCACGCACTCCACGCCGTGCGCGGCGGCCAACGTCGCGATCTTGCGGCATTCGCTGATGCCGCCAGCCGCACACACATCGGGTTGGACGATGTCCATGGCTTTACGCGCCACCAGATCGCGAAACCCCCAGCGTGTGAACTCGTTTTCGCCGCCCGCTACCGCCATGTCCAAGGCGCGCGTCACCTCGATATAGCCGTCTACGTCTTCAGGCGAGATCGGTTCTTCAAACCATTCCACGTTCAGCTGTTCCAGCTCGCGGCCGAGCCGAATGGCCGCGGGCACCGTGAAACAATGGTTGGCGTCCACCATCAGCCTGACTTCGTCGCCGATCGCCTTGCGCACCGCCGCCACGCGCTCGATGTCCAGCTTCGGCGAACCGAGGCCAATCTTCATTTTGATGGCGGTAAAGCCCTCTTCGACATAAGCGCGCGCTTCCTCCACCGCCTCTTCGATCAGACGGTCCATGTCGATGAAATATAGTCCCGTCGCATAGGCCGTGACCTCGGTACGGTAAGCCCCGCCGATGAGCTTGTGCACAGGCTTGCCGCAGATCTTGCCTATGATGTCCCACAGCGCGATATCGATCCCGCTCAATGCGGAAATCGCCATGCCCTTGGAACCATAGTCCTTGATGCGGTTGTAGAGGTCTTCCCAGATCACTTCGACATCGAATGGGTCACGGCCGATGAGTCGCGGACCATACTGTGACTCGATGTAGGCGCGCGCCACCTGCGAAGGCCCGTAGCATTCGCCCCAACCGACGACACCGTCGGCGGTTTCAATTTCGACAATGCAGGAGCCGCGCGATTTATAGAGCCATCCGCGCGAGGACGTGAACGGCCGTTCTACGGGGGCGCTGACGACATGGCACGTGATTTTCTTGATAGCAGTCATAGCTAACCTTATTTGGAGGTGAAGACTTTCGAGCTCACGTCGTCCAGCGTTTTTTGCACGCTCACGACTTCTTTTTCCAACGCATCTCCGGAAAGACCGTCGACCACGAAGCCGTTCTGTTCAGAAAAAGTCTTGAACGTGGGACTGAGGATGGCTTTTTCGAAGACGGAGATGAGCTTGTCGCGCACAGGTCCAGGCAGATTGGCGGGACCCACGACATAGGCCATCTGTACCAATGGTCCGTATGGGAACACGTCATAGCCTTTTTCCTTGAACGTCGGCACGTTGGGGAAGACCTGCAGACGTTGGTTATCAAAGACCGCGATGGGTTTTACATAGCCGGCTTCGATTTGTCCGCGGCTTTCAGACGGTTTGAGGACGGCCGCCTGAATCTGTTTGCCAGACAGGTCAGCCACCACCTTGGATCCGCCAGGGTAGGGCACGTTGACATAGGGCACGCCCGCCACCTTGGCCGTCATCTCGGCAAAGATGTGATTCAGATTATTCGTGCCCGGCGTGCCGATCGAGACTTTGCCGGGATTTTTACGCATGGTCTCGAGGAATTCTTCAAGGGTCGCCGGACCAGATGCTGGCACCAGCAGGATCAGCGGGTCCGTCGATACGCGGGCAATGTGGGTGAACTGGTCGTTGCGCAAGGGCGTCATTTTTTGCGCGATCTGAGCCAGCGTCGAACTGGTGCCCATGCCTATGACGTAACCGTCCGGGGCCGCATTCGCCACCTTGGTCAGTCCGATCGCACCTGTGGCACCCGGGGCGTTTTCCACCACGATGTTAAAGCCGTCTTTGGCCAGGATCTGTTGCAAGGCGCGCGCGGCGATGTCGTTCGAGCCGCCCGCGTTCCAGGGAACAATGAAGCGCACCTCACGCGATGGGTAGTCATCGGCAGCGTGCGCGGGGATAGACGCAGCAAATAAAGCCGCCGCGATTAACGCTTTTTTCATCAAAGTCATGGTCGTCTCCTCCATGGTTGGCCGGGTGTGGCTCGTTGTTGGAGGCCATGCTAGCATTCGTTATAACAAATAACAATAGGGTGGTTACGCGTTTGCCAATGCGGCGCGAGGATGCGAACATGCAGCGCTATTTGTTGTAACGAAGGGGAAGTAAGTGGAGTCGTCCGGCCTGAAGCAAATCGAGAAAGTCACGCTGTGGGACCGCGCGTATGCGGAACTGCGTAGCGCGTTGCTGGCAGGACGTTTCGCGCCAGGACAGCGCATTCTGTTGAGGGAAGTCGCGGGTGCTCTGGGAATCAGTCTGACGCCGGTGCGGGATGCCGTGAATCATCTGATCGCCGAGCGCGTGCTCGAGCGCGGCACGGGCGGGCAGGGCGGCGGCGCGATCGTGCCAGAAATTGACCCGGACCATTTCCGGCAACTGACGCTGATGCGCACAGAACTAGAGTCACGCGCGGCCTTCGAAGCCGCCGCCAACGTGACGCCCCAGGCAATCGCGTCGTTGCGCGACGCACTGGCGCAGATGACCGGGCATATGCAGCGCGAGCGCCGCGATGACTACCTTGAAATGCACCGCCGCTTTCATTTCGGCATTTACGCGCTCGCGGACATGCCGCTGCTGCAAGACACCATCGAAACGCTATGGCTGCGTTGTGGGCCGGTGTTGAACGTGGTGCTGCCGGAGTACGTGCCGTATCTAAAGAAAACGGACTACCACGCCGCCGCATTGGATGCGCTCAGCCGGCAAGATGCGCAGGCCGTCGCCGAGGCGATCCGTCGTGATATCGCGGATGCCGGCGAGTATATCTATCAGTTGCTGCGCAACCGGCAGCAAGGCACGGTGACGGTCTAGCGCGCCTTGCGCGCGCGTAACAGCTCGTCCAGCACGAGTAATACGGCCCCACACGTAATGCCGATATCCGCGATGTTAAAGGCTGGGTAATACCAGTCGTTCCAGTAGAACAGCAGAAAATCCACCACGTGACCGTATGCCACGCGGTCGATCACGTTGCCTAGCGCGCCGCCGAGGATCAGCGTCAACGCCCAGCAGAATCGCGGCTGGTTAGTGTTGCGGCGTAGCAGCCAGACAATCACGACCGAGGCCACCAGACCCAGCGCTGTGAAGAACCAGCGTTGCCAACCTGGTTCCGAGGCCAGGAAACTGAACGCCGCGCCGCGGTTGTACACCAAGGTGAAATCGAAGATCGGCAATATGTTGACACGTTCGCCATAGCTGAAAGCCGCATCGAAATACAGCTTGGTCGCCTGATCGAAGACGATGAGTAAGAGCGCAATGAAAAGCCAGCGACTCAACGGCGTCACGGTGCGGGGAGCGGGCGCCACCGCTGGCGCCTCGCTAGCGAACGTCGTTTGCTGTCCTGCCACATCGCGCTCCTTCATATCAGGCCTTATCCCGCGCTTCGCCCGAACCAAACAGGTTCGACACGCAACGGCCGCAAATCTCCGGATGATCGGCATCGCTGCCTACGTCCAGACGCCAGTGCCAGCAACGTTCACACTTCTTGTGCGAAGACGGCGTGATTTCGATGCGCAATTCGCCCGTGGCGGGCTTCACAGTGGCGCGTGAAACGATCAGGACAAAGCGCAGATCATCGCCCAGGCTTTCCAGGATGGTCCGGTCCTCGCCGTCGGCGTACAGATCGACCTCGGCTTGCAAGGACGAACCGATACCGCCAGCGGTACGTACTTCTTCGAGCTTGCGTTGCACCTCGGCGCGAATCGCGCGCAGACGCGACCATTTGCCCGTCAACGTCTCGTCGATCGCGGGCAGGGTGTGATAGACCTCGGTGAAGATCGTCAGACGTGCCGCATCGGCTTGATGCTTCAATGCCGAGTCGACGAGCACCTGCCAGGCTTCTTCGGCCGTGAACGACAGGATCGGCGCCATCAGCTTCAGCAGCGTCTGCGTGATGTGCAGCAATGCCGTCTGAGCCGAACGACGGGCCACGCTATTGGCAGCGGTGGTGTAGAGGCGATCTTTCAGGATATCCAGATAGAACGCGCCCAGATCCTCGGAGCAGAACGTCTGCAGACGCGCCACCGCGGGATGGAAGTCATAGCGTTCGTACAAGGCGACGATATCGGCCTGCATTTGCGCAGTCATGGACAACGCATAGCGGTCGATCTCGAACATCTCGTCAAAGGGCACCGTCTGGCTCACGCCGTCGAACTCGGCGAGGTTAGCCAGCAGGAATCGCAGCGTATTGCGGATGCGGCGATAGCCTTCCACGACACGCTTGAGGATCTCGTCGGAGATCGACAACTCGCCGGAATAATCCGTCGAGGCCACCCACAAACGCAGGATTTCCGCGCCCAGCGTGTCGGAGACCTTTTGCGGGGCAATCACGTTCCCCACCGACTTGCTCATCTTGCGGCCTTGGCCGTCGACGACGAAACCGTGCGTAAGCAGGCCCTTATACGGCGGGCGGCCGTACAGCATGCAGCCGGTCAGCAACGACGAGTGAAACCACCCGCGATGCTGATCCGAGCCTTCCAGATAGAGATCCGCGGGCCAGGCCAGCTCGGCGCCATGCGAGCCGCCCAGGACTTGGTCCTTGCCGCCCAGCACGGTCGCGTGCGTCGTGCCCGAGTCAAACCACACATCCAGCGTGTCGCGGTTTTTCTCGTATTGATCGGCCTCGTCGCCCAGCAGTTCGCGTGGGTCAAGCGATTGCCAAGCCTCGATGCCTTCTTTCTCGACGCGTTGCGCGACTTGCTCCAGCAGCTCGAGGGTGCGCGGATGCAGCTCGCCGGTTTCCTTGTGCACGAAGAACGCCATGGGCACGCCCCACTGACGTTGACGCGACAAGGTCCAGTCAGGACGATTGGCGATCATGGCGTGCAAGCGCGCACGGCCCCATGACGGATAAAACGCCGTCGCATCCACACCCGCCAGCGCGGATTCGCGCAGCGTGGGGCCGCCATCGGCGGGTTTGACGTCCATTCCGGCGAACCATTGGCTGGTCGCGCGATAGATGATCGGGGTCTTGTGGCGCCAGCAGTGCATGTAGTTGTGCGGCAGCTTCTGCACATTCATGAGCGAGCCGGCTTCTTTCAGCGTCTCGACGATGCGCGGGTTGGCTTCCCAGATCGACAGACCGCCGAACAACGGCAGGCTCTGAACGTATTTGCCGTCGCCCATGACCGGGTTCAGGATCTGGTCGTCCGTCATGCCGTTCGCTTTGCACGACACGAAGTCTTCGATACCGTAGGCCGGCGCCGAGTGCACGACGCCCGTACCCGTATCGATGGTGACGTAGTCGCCCAGATAGATCGGCGAGGTGCGGTCATAACCGGCGTCGACGCGCGCCAGCGGATGATGGAAACGCAGCCCATCGAGCGCGGCGCCTTGCGCCGTGGCGATGACTTCGCCCTCGAGGTTCCAGGCCTTCAGGCAGCTCTCGACACGCTCGCTGGCGATCAACAACAGTGGGCCATGGGCGGGTGCCGGGGTCACGCGCACCAGCGCGTATTCCAGTTCGGGGTGAACGTTCAGCGCCTGGTTGGCGGGAATGGTCCACGGGGTCGTCGTCCAGATCACGACAGCGCCATCGTCGACCGAGTCCAGGCCAAAAGCCTTGGCAATCGCCGCCTTGTCAGCGAACGGGAAGGCCACATCGATGGCGGGATCGGTACGATCCGCGTATTCGACTTCGGCCTCGGCCAGCGCCGAGCCGCAGTCAAAACACCAGTTCACGGGCTTTAATCCGCGAAACACATAGCCCTTTTGCAAGATGCCACCGAGCGCACGGATCTCGTTGGCCTCGTTGCTGTGGTTCATGGTGAGGTACGGACGATCCCATTCGCCCAACACGCCCAGCCGCTTGAAATCGCGGCGCTGACGGTCGATCTGCTCGTACGCATAGGCGCGTGCCTTGGACTGGACTTCCGTCACGGGCAGGTGCTTGCCGTATTTCTTCTCGATCTGGATTTCGATCGGCATGCCGTGGCAATCCCAGCCCGGCACGTAATGCGCGTCATAGCCGGCCATATTGCGGCTCTTGACGATGATGTCCTTCAGGATCTTGTTGACCGCGTGCCCGATATGAATATCGCCGTTGGCGTAGGGCGGGCCGTCATGCAGCACGAAACGCGGCCGGCCACGGCTGGCGGCGCGAATGGCCTGATAGACCTGCTTTTCTTCCCACTGGGCAACCCAGGCAGGTTCGCGTTTAGCAAGATCACCTCGCATCGGAAAGGAGGTGTCGGGCAGATTGAGGGATTTTTTATAGTCCATGAACGGCAAAATAGGCACGCGCATGTCGCGCGTCGTCGGCGATGGCGGCAGTCAGGGAAGGGAGATCAGGAAATTTTTCTTCGTCCCGCAGTTTGTGCAGGAATTCAACTCTTATGAGTTTACCGTAAGCGTCGACCGGGCCGTCGAGCAAGTGTGACTCCAACAGCACGCGGCCACGATTTTCGACCGTGGGACGAACGCCCAGGCTCGCGACCGCGGGGCGTGGCTGCGCGCCAAGTCCATGCACGCGCACCACATATATCCCGGATCGCGCGGCGCAGCGCGGCGTCACCCGCAGATTCAAGGTGGGAAAGCCCAGCGTACGCCCGAGTTTTTGCCCATGAATCACGTGCCCGCTCATATGAAACGGACGTCCCAGCAGATCACGGGCGCGATCCAGGTCGCCCACGGCCAGCGCCGTACGGACTTCGGAACTGGAAACGCGGTGGCCTTGCTGATCCGTCACGTCAGCCAAGGTTTGCACTTCGAAGCCATGGACCATGCCGGCCTCACGCAGTAGTTCCAGATCGCCGCTACGCTTGCGGCCAAAGCGGAAATCTTCCCCGACCAGCAACCAGCGGGTTTGCAGCATCCCAACTAAGAGTTCCTCGATAAACGCGTTGGCCGACATATCTGCCAATTTTGCGTTGAAGCGCTCAATGAGAATCTGCGAGATGCCTTGGTGCGCCAGGGCTTCGATTTTGTCGCGCAGTCCAAAAATTCGGGTGGGGGCGAGTTCCGGGCGTTGATTGAGCGTGGCGAAGTATTCGCGCGGGTGGGGCTCGAAGGTCAGCACTGACGGTACGAGGCCACGCGATTGCGCGGCTTGCCGCACGCGCGCCAGAATAGCCTGATGGCCGCGATGGACCCCGTCGAAATTACCGATGGTCAGCGCGCAAGGGGGCCTCTGCGCTGTGCGCGAGACCGAACGATGGAGTTGCAGCAAGTTTTTCACGACCAAGAGTTTACAATTTTAGGCTGATTGGCCTCGGAATATCTCATCTTGCCCTCTTCTTCACCTCTTAAACGCCGCCTGGTTATCCTGATTTCGGGGCGGGGTAGCAATATGCAAGCCTTGGTGCGGGCCTGCCACGAGCAAGGCTGGCCGGCCGAAGTCTGCGCTGTCATCGCCAGCCGTCCCGACGCGGCCGGCCTGCAGTGGGCGAGCGAGCAGGGCATCGCGACCGGGGCGCTGTTTCACAAGGATTATCCCAGCCGCGAAGCCTTCGACGCCGCCCTCGCTGCGGAAATCGACCGGTATGCGCCTGACTTTGTGATCCTCGCCGGTTTTATGCGTGTGCTGACGCCGGGCTTTGTGAATCACTATGCAGGCAAGTTGGTGAATATTCATCCTTCGCTACTGCCTATGTTTCCCGGCCTGCATACCCATGCCCAGGCGCTGGCGACCGGCGTGCGACTGCATGGCTGCACGGTGCATTTCGTCACGCCCGTGCTCGATCATGGCCCCATCATCGCGCAGGGCTGTGTACCCGTGCATGCCGGCGATACGCCGGAGGCACTCGCCGCACGTGTCTTGAAGGTGGAACACGAAGCGTATCCGGCAGCCGTGCGTTGGCTGGTGGAAGGGCGCGTGCGACTGACGGCCGATCATCGCGTTGAGGTCGATGGCGAGCCGCAGCGGCTATTTTTGGGGGAGTAGGAAGCCAGTTCGGGTCGGCGCGTGGTTCGTCTCTTGTGCAGGCTCTTTGTGGCTTATCTGCCTCGTCGATCTGGCGGTATCCGCCGCGGTCTTTCCCGGAAACGCATCCTGTGACGGAAACCTCGGTATCATCCGGCCCAACCGTACACAGTATCATCGAGCTGGAACGAACCCCTTTACCTCGAATGTCGCGGTAGAAGGCATCGTCAGACAAGACGAAGCTACCTGCGTCGAGCGGTTCAGATGAGATTCATCGAGCAATACGTACGCAATAACATTCGCCGAGGCAGCTTTTGCCTCGGCTCCGAAGTTTGATTGGTCAAGGCGCGACGCGTCCTGATCTAGCATGGAAAAATCATGAGCAAGTTCCCCGCCTCCCGGCAGCGTCCCGACCGTGCATTCGGCTCGAATCGATCCGAATCCGGCCAACGCGGCAGCGCCCGTCGCTCCCCCAGTGGGCCGTCGCAGCACCAAGCGGCGTCCCATCCCCGCGTGCCGCGTGCGGTCATCCGTATCGATCAAGTCCAGCGCTTGCTAGGCGAAGTCCTGCAATGGACTTACCCGGCCGATGCTACGTTGTCGCACTGGTTCCGCGCACACCCGACCCTGGGCGGGCGTGACCGGGGTGAGGTGGCCGAGGCTGTCTACGACGTGTTGCGCCATTTGCGCCGCTATCGCCAACTGGCCGAAAGCGGCAGCGGCGCCGCATCGCGCCGTCTGGCCATTCTCGGTCTGGCCGCGACGGTGGGCCCGGAGTTCCTGGAAGACGGGCTCGATCCGGACGAGCGGGAGTGGCTGCAACGCGTCAGCCGCATCGATACCTCCTCGCTGCCCCGCGCCGTGCGGGCCAGCATGCCCGAGTGGCTGGACGAGCGCCTGGGCCGCCTGGAGGACGCAGAGTCGCTGATGGCCGCCTTGAACCGGCCCGCCGCGCTGGATCTGCGTGTCAATCCGCTGAAAATGGAGCGCGACGCCGCGCTGGCGGCGTTGGCCGATGGCCCCGCCGCCCGTTACGAGCCGCAGCCCATGCCGTATTCGCCCTGGGGAATTCGCGTGGCCGGTCGTCCCGCCGTCAATCGTTGGCCGCTTTTCGAAAATGGCAGCCTCGAGGTCCAGGACGAAGGCAGTCAGTTGCTGGCGTTGCTAGTGGCGCCGCGTCGTGGCGAGATGATTATTGATTTCTGCGCCGGGGCAGGGGGCAAGACCCTGCTGCTGGGCGCGCTGATGCGTTCGACGGGTCGCCTGTACGCCTTCGATGTGTCCGCCGCCCGGTTGGCGCGCGCGAAGCCTCGCTTTGCCCGCAGTGGCTTGTCGAACGTCGTGCCTGTCGCGATCGACAGCGAAAACGACGCCCGGGTCAAGCGTCTGGCCGGCAAGGCGCAGCGCGTGCTCGTGGATGCGCCTTGCAGCGGCATCGGCACCTTGCGTCGCAACCCGGATCTGAAATGGCGCCAGCACCCCGAGGCGCTGTCCGAACTGACCGCGCTGCAGACGCGCATTTTCAATAGCGCCGCCCGGTGCGTGGCGCCCGGTGGCCGTCTGGTCTATGCGACCTGCAGCCTGCTGGCAGAGGAGAACGAGGCGCAAGTGGAGCAATTCCTGGCCACGCACCCCGACTTCGTACAGCTCGATGCCGCCGAAATTTTGAAAGGGCGCTGTCCGGATCTGGCCGTCACGGGACCGAATATTCAGCTACGACCCGATGTCCATGGGACGGACGGATTCTTCGCCGCCGTGTTGGAGCGCCGGAAAGCGCCCGCCGTGGGCAAGGCGAGCGCCGTAGCCGATAGCGCCGAGTCGGGCGAAGTGCCTGAAGAGAGTCTGGTTGATGCGGACAACGTCGCAGACGCGGCCAGCGTGCCTACCGCCAAGGGCAGCGCTGAACAGTAATTCGATTAGTCCGTAAAAAGCCACAACTGCGCCAACGATGTGTCGCAAATTGTGTCTTACTAGACCGTTTTACTACGCGACGCTGCAAGGGCCATGTTGCGATTTGCAAGGGCCACAGGCCCCTGCAACCCCAGCGCAGTGTTCGCTTAGTCCTTGATTTATCACAAAAACTATTTTGAAATCTCGCTGTCATAAGCTAGTCAGGTAGGCTAAACTTCCTGTCATTCCTTACTTGCGAGGATCGCAAACAGCTATATGGATCAACTCTTTTCCTTCCTAGCCGGCGGGCTTACTCAAGCCAGCTGGTGGCAAATTGTCCTGTTCACGCTGGTGATGACCCACATCACGATCGTGTCAGTTACGATTTTCCTGCATCGCAGCCAGACTCACCGGGGTCTCGACTTGCATCCTGCAGTCATGCACTTTTTCCGGTTCTGGTTATGGATGACGACCGGCATGGTCACGAAGGAATGGGTAGCCATTCACCGTAAGCACCACGCCAAATGCGAAAAAGAAGGCGACCCGCACTCGCCAATGTTGTTCGGCGTCTGGAAAGTACTGTTCCGCGGCGCTGACCTGTATCGCGTCGAATCCGCCAACAAGGAAACCATGGCCAAGTTCGGTCACGGTACGCCTGACGACTGGCTCGAGCGTAACGTTTACGCCAAGCACAGCCTCTGGGGCGTGCTGACGATGCTGGCGATCGACGTCGCGTTGTTCGGTGCCATCGGTCTGACGGTCTGGGCGGTGCAAATGGCCTGGATTCCGTTCTGGGCGGCAGGCGTAGTCAACGGTATCGGCCACTTCTGGGGCTATCGTAACTACAACAGCCCGGACACGAGCACGAACGTGTTCCCGTGGGGCATCATCATCGGTGGCGAAGAGCTGCACAACAACCACCACGCCCATGGTACGTCGGCCAAGTTCTCGGCCAAGTGGTACGAGATCGACATCGGCTGGGGCTATATCCAGATCCTGAAGTTCTTCGGTCTGGCCAAGGTGCGCAAGGTCGCTCCGAAGCTCAAGCTCGAGCCGGGCAGCAAGGCGATCGATCTGACGACCCTGAACGGCGTGATCACTCACCGTTACGAGGTGCTGGCCCGCTACGGCGAGATCATGAAGACCACGCTGCGCGAAGAAATGAGCAAGCTCAAGCCGGCCGATGGCTCCGCCACGCGTCTGCAACGTGCGCGCCGCTGGTTGTTCCGTAACGAGGAAGTCCTCCATCCGGAGCAGCGTGCCGAGGTCGAGCAGGCGATTGCTCAGAGCAAGACGCTCGCGACCCTGGTGCAAATGCGCCGCGAACTGGGCCGACTCTGGGAAAGCTCTAGCGCCAGCAGCGAACAGTTGTTACATGACCTGCAGGCCTGGTGCCAGCGCGCCCAGCAAAGCGGCATCGCCGGGCTCGAGCAATTCGCACAACGTCTTAGCCGCTATGCGGCATGATGTTAGACAAGCTCAATCCTGAACAACGCGCCGCTGTAACACTCGAACCGCAACACGCCCTGGTACTCGCCGGGGCGGGTAGCGGCAAGACCCGGGTGTTGACGACTCGGATGGCCTGGCTGATTCAAACCGGCCAGGCCACGCCATTTGCGCTGCTCGCGGTGACCTTTACCAACAAGGCTGCCCGCGAGATGCTCGCGCGTATGTCGGCGATCTTGCCGATCGACACGCGCGGACTTTGGATCGGCACCTTTCACGGCCTGTGCAACCGCATGTTGCGCGCACACCACCGTGACGCGGGGCTGCCGCAATCCTTCCAGATTCTCGATACCTCCGATCAGCTCGCCGCGATCAAGCGCCTGATGAAGGCCAACGGTATTGACGACGAGAAGTTCCCCGCTCGGGACATCCAGCGCTTCATCAACGGCGCAAAAGAAGCGGGCGAGCGGCCCGGCGATATCGATGCCGACAACAGCCATCATCGCAAACAGATCGAGATCTATCAGCTCTACGAGGCGCAGTGCCAACGCGAAGGCGTCGTGGATTTCGCCGAGCTGTTGCTGCGCGCCTTCGAGCTGCTAAAGCACAACGCGCCAGTACGAGAGCACTATCAGCGGCGCTTCCGACACATTCTGGTCGACGAGTTCCAGGACACCAACACGCTGCAATACCAATGGCTGAAAATGCTGGCGGGTGGCGGCGCGTCGATCTTCGCCGTCGGTGACGACGATCAGTCGATCTATGCTTTCCGGGGCGCGAACGTCGGCAATATGTCGGACTTCGAGCGCGACTATGCGCGCGGCACCGTCATCCGCCTGGAACAAAATTATCGTTCCTACGGCCACATCCTCGACGCCGCCAACGCCTTGATTGGCCACAATAGTGGTCGGCTGGGTAAAAACCTCTGGACCGAGCAAGGCGAGGGCGAGCCGATCCGTGTGATCGAGCAACCTTCTGACGGTATGGAGGCGCAATGGCTGGTCGATGAAGTCCGCGCGCTGATCAACGAGGGCCGTCTACGCCGTGAAATTGCGGTGCTGTATCGCAGCAACGCGCAGTCCCGCGTCATCGAGCATGCGCTGTTTTCGGCCGGTATTCCTTACAAGGTTTATGGTGGTCTGCGGTTCTTCGAGCGCCAGGAAATCAAACACGCCTTGGCGTACCTGCGGCTGATGGCCAATCCGCACGACGATACGTCGTGGATGCGCGTGGTCAACTTCCCCACGCGGGGAATTGGCGCGCGCACGTTGGAGCAACTGGCCGACGCCGCTCGCAGCCACGAGACCAGTCTTTATGGCGCTGTCGCGCGTGTCGGTGGCAAGGGCGGCTCGAATCTGGCGCAGTTTGCGCAGTTGATTGGCCGCATGGCGCACGAGACACGTGAACTGCCGCTGCCCGAATTGGTCGAGCACATGCTCGCCAATAGTGGCTTGATCGAGCATTACAAAGCCGACCGTGATGGCGCAGAACGGCTGGAAAACTTGAACGAGCTGATCACCGCCGCTGCCGTATTCGCGTCGGAGGAGAACTTTGACGGATTACCCGCGGGCATCGTGCCGGATATCGCGGGCGATAGCGGGTTGATGCCGGGCGTGGTGGATGCGCCAGTGGATGTGACGTCAGGCATGACGCCGCTGGCCGCCTTTTTGTCGCACGCTTCCTTAGAGGCGGGTGACAATCAAGCGCAGGCCGGCGAGGACGCCGTTCAGCTCATGACGGTGCATGCCGCCAAGGGGCTGGAGTTCGACGCGGTCTTCATCACGGGGCTGGAAGAGGGGCTTTTCCCGCACGAGAACAGCATCCTGGAGGCTTCGGGCCTCGAAGAAGAACGCCGCCTGATGTATGTGGCGATCACGCGGGCGCGGGAACGTCTGTACCTGACGCTGGCGCAAAGCCGCATGCTGCACGGTCAGACGCGTTACGCCATGCGTTCGCGCTTTTTGGAGGAGATTCCAGAACAGCATCTGAAATGGCTGACGCCCCGAGTCGGCGCCGGCCACGCGTACGCGGGCTTTGGGGAATCGGCGGCTCGTGTGAACCACGGCGACGCTTTCGGACGGCCCGCGACACGGACGATTGCACCCCGGACCCCGCGCGGCGTAACGTCTGGCGTGACGGTCGGCGACCAGCATTTCAGGATCGGGCAAAGCGTGCGCCACGCGCGCTTTGGCGATGGCACCATCATCGGGCTTAGCGGTTCTGGTCAGGATGCCCAGGCACAGATTCAGTTCAGGGATGTGGGGGCCAAGACGCTGGCGCTGGGGATTGCGAAGCTAGAGATCGTTCAGGGCTGAGCGTTCAACAACGGACCGTATGCTGAGAGCGGTACCTCTGCGGGCTACCGCTGCCCAGCACCGATTCACCCGCCCACGGCGTGAATCATGAAATCCCGAAACGCGCTGGCAGGCCTCGCCATGACGGCCGTCGGGTGCCAGAGCAGCCCGGCCTCCATCGGCGGCACCGCACCGGCGAGCGGCACCGCTTCGATCTTCTTGCCTTCCAGCGACCAAGGCCGATAAACCATGTCGGACAAAATTGTGACGCCAAAGCCGTGGGCGACCAGTCCGCGCAGCGCCTCCATGGACCGCGTGCGAAAGGCGATGTCGGGCTGCAGTCCATGCGCTTGCCAATACGCCGCGGTAGAGCGCTCGCCCTCGTCCATATCCAGCAGGATGTAAGGCAGTTTGGCCACATCGGCCAGCGTTGGCGACGACAGCATCAGAACCGGATGGTTGGCGGCGGTCCAAAGCTGGCGCCGGGATCTCACCAGCACGTGCCTGTGCAGTGATCCTGTGTCCTCAGAATTCGAAAGTAGGGCCACACCCAGTTCGACCTCGCCGCGTAAGATCGCTGCCTCGATCTCCGGACGGTCCATGTCCACCAAGTCTAGCGAGATGTCTGGGTAACGCCGCCGAAATCGCGCGAGCAACTCAGGCAGAAAGTAGCCCAGAACCGTATACGACGCCGCGATCCGCACCGACCCACGCAGGGTGTAGCGCTGAAAACCCGGTTCTCGCAATGCCTCGTCCAGCGCGTCCAAAATGTCGCGCGCCCGCTGCAAAAAGTGATGCCCGTCCGGCGTCAGTGTCACCCCATGTGGGTGACGATCGAATAGCCGTACGCCTAACCGCGATTCCAACGCGAGGATGGAATTCGTGATCGCTGACTGCGATACGTGCTCCTGGGTGGCCGCCATCGACAGGCGGCCCGTGCGTGCGGCGGCAATGAAATAGCGCAAATGGCGTAGCGTGACGTCTTTGGACATGTATGCCTCATCGCAGGGCAACCGGGCGGTATTAAATTTTCAGATACCAGCTAACTGAATATATCAATATACGATAACGAAAGCTCTTCCTACACTGAAGTGAAAGACCACAGACAGGCCGGAGGAGACACAATGAATGCCCCATTGCCCCACCATGTCACGTTGGATGACAAGTACACGCAGCATAGCGGTCGCGTCTATTTGAGCGGCGTTCAGGCCCTGGTGCGCCTGCCCATGCTGCAGCGCGAACGGGACCAAGCGGCCGGTCTGAACACGGGCGGCTACATCTCGGGCTATCGGGGGTCACCATTAGCCGGCCTGGATCTGGCACTGTGGAAAGCCAAAACGCATCTGCAGTCACACGGTATCGTGTTTCAGCCGGGCTTGAATGAGGATCTTGCCGCGACCGCAGTGTGGGGGTCGCAACAGGTCAATCTGTTTCCGGGCGCCACGCGCGATGGCGTCTTTGGCATGTGGTACGCCAAGGGCCCGGGTATCGATCGTTCGATCGATGCGTTAAAGCACGCGAATTCCGCCGGTACCTCGCCTCATGGCGGTGTCTTATTGCTGGCGGGCGACGATCATGCGGCGAAGTCGTCGTCGGTGGCTCACCAGTCTGAGCATGTGTTGATTGCCGCGGGTATTCCCGTTCTGTATCCCTCCAACGTGCAGGAGTACTTGGACTATGGCTTGCACGGGTGGGCCATGAGCCGCTATAGCGGACTGTGGGTGGCGATGAAATGCGTCACCGACGTTGTCGAATCCAGTGCGTCCGTGGAGGTGGATCCGCAACGGGTCAATGTGGTGCTCCCCGATGCGGCGCTACCTCCGGGCGGCCTGAACATACGTTGGCCTGACAGCCCCCTGGCCCAGGAAGCGCGTCTGCTCAATGACAAGTGGTATGCGGCCATCGATTACGTCCGAGCCAATAAACTCAACCAAGTCGTGCTGGACGCGCCCAATGCGACGTTTGGCATCATGACGGCTGGCAAGTCCTACCTGGATGTGCGTCAGGCGCTCAACGACCTGGGTTTGGATGAAGACGCCTGTCGCATCGCGGGCATCCGGCTGATCAAGATCGGCTGTATCTGGCCGTTGGATGCGCTGGCGGCACGCGCCTTTGCCACCGGTCTAAAAGAAATTCTGGTCGTCGAGGAAAAGCGTCAGCTGTTGGAATATGCGCTCAAGGAGGAGCTCTACAACTGGCGCGACGATGTGCGTCCGCGCGTATATGGCAAATTCGACGAGCGCGACAACGGCGGCGGTGAATGGTCCCAACCGCGTGGCAATTGGCTCTTGCCCGCGCAGCATGAGTTGTCGCCGGCCGTCATTGCGCGCGCGATCGCCACGCGCCTGGATAAAACGGCGTTGCCCGAGGCGCTGCGCGCGCGCATCGCCGCGCGTATGGCCATTATCCAGGCGAAGGAACGCGAGGCGTCGCGGCCTATTCTCGTCGAAGAGCGCCAGCCGTGGTTTTGTTCTGGCTGCCCGCATAACACCTCCACCCGCGTACCCGAAGGATCACGCGCCGTGGCCGGTATCGGTTGCCACTATATGGCGATCTGGATGAACCGCCGTACCGAGACGTTCAGCCACATGGGCGCCGAAGGAGTGGCGTGGCTGGGGCAAAAGGACTTTACGAGCGAGCGGCATATCTTTGCCAACCTGGGCGATGGCACATACTTCCATTCCGGGATATTGGCCATCCGTGCCGCTGTCGCCGCGCAAGCGCCCATCACCTACAAGATCCTTTACAACGATGCGGTCGCCATGACGGGCGGGCAGCCCGTGGATGGCACATTGACCGTGCCAAACATTGCCGCGCAAGTTCTCGCGGAAGGCGTCAAACGCGTGGTGGTCGTCACCGATGAACCCGACAAGTATCAAGCTGCGCTCACGTTGCCGTCGGCGGTCACGGTCTACCACCGCGATCAGCTGGATGCAGTACAACCCGAACTGCGCGACATCGCCGGGGTGACTGTGCTGATCTACGATCAGACCTGCGCCACGGAAAAGCGTAGGCGGCGTAAGCGGGGTGAATATCCCGATCCCGCCGTTCGCGCATTCATCAACGAAGCTGTCTGTGAAGGCTGCGGCGATTGCTCGGTGCAATCAAACTGCCTGTCGGTAGAGCCCGTGGCAACGCCAATGGGAACGAAGCGACGCATCAATCAATCGTCATGCAATAAAGACTTCTCTTGCGTCAAGGGGTTCTGCCCGAGCTTTGTGACGGCCGAGGGCGCGGCGGTGCGCAGGGCGCGCGTGGCGCATTTGGGGCAGCCCCGTACCGATATTCCCGAACCCGTGGTTCCCGTGTTGCACCGGGGGCAGGCGCATCGCCTGATCGTGGCGGGTGTTGGCGGAACGGGGGTGGTGACGATAGGTGCGCTGTTAGGTGTGGCTGCGCATATCGAAGGCAAGGGCGTGACGGTGCTGGATATGGCTGGGCTCGCGCAAAAGGGCGGCGCAGTACTCAGCCATGTGCAGTTGGCCGCTCTGCCCGAGGACATTCAGGCCACGCGCGTGGCGCTTGGGGAAGCGGATCTGGTGATAGGGTGCGATGCCCTGGTCGCCGCGTCACCGGAAGTCTTGTCGCGCTTGCGGCCGGCTGGAGGGCGCGCTGTGGTCAACAGCACGGCGGCCCCCACGGCCTCGCTGATCTCTCGCCCGGGCTGGACGTTTCCGGGTGCGCAAGCGGAGGCGGCGCTGCGTCGGAGCACCACCGGATCGTGCGATTTTGTAGAAGCCGGGCCACTGGCGGAATCGCTGCTAGGTGACGGCATTTATGCCAATCCGTTCCTGCTCGGATATGCTTGGCAGAAAGGGACGATCCCATTGTCACGCGAAGCCCTGCACGAGGCCATACGTTTAAATGATGTAGCGGTCGAAAAGAACCTCGCGGCATTTGAATTCGGCAGGCAGGCCGCGCACGATGGCGTCGAATCCGTGGGTGCGAATCCGACTGTGCCCGTGTTGCCCGAAAGCCTCGATATGCTCATTGAGCGCTTAGCCCAGCATCTGCGGGCGTATCAGGACGATCGCTACGCGCAGCGCTATATCGACGCTGTCACCGCCTTGCGCGAGCGGGAATCCCGTCTACCGGGCGAGCCCATCGTTACGTATGCCGTGGCGAGGAATCTCGCCAAGCTCATGGCCTACAAGGACGAATACGAAGTCGCGCGTCTGCATCTGGACCCATCGTTCAAACGCCGGTTGCAAGAGCAGTTCGAGGGCGAGCCGGGTAAAGACTATCGCGTGATCTATCATCTGGCTCCGCCGTTGTTTGCGGGGGGCAAGAAGCGACCCTTTGGGCCCTGGGTGGAATGGGTATTCCGAGCGCTCGCACCCATGAAGCGATTGCGTGGCACGCCTTTGGATGTGTTTGGCTATACAGCCGAACGACGCATGGAGCGCGCGCTGGTGCAGGAGTATGTCGAATTCGTAGCCGAGCTCGCTCGCAGTCTGGAGGAGCACAACCGCGATGTGGCCATTGAGCTTGCGGAGCTGCCAGATACCATCCGTGGCTACGGACCTGTGAAAGCGGCTCATGTCGAAGCCGCCGCGCCGCGCCGCGTCGAGTTACTGCGCAAATATCGGGATCGCGTCGCGGTGGCACATGCGGCTTGACAAGGCAACCAGACAGAGAGGCGGCGGTGATTCCACCGCCGCGCGTCTACGTTGTCCCCTGATCAATTGCTTCAAGCTCAGTCTGGATTTCCAGCCATTGCTCTTCCAGTGATTCCATGCGTTTGCCGAGTTCACCGTGTTCGCTCATCACTTGCTGGCGCTCGGTTCGTCGCGCATCGCTATAGAGGTCGCTGTCGGCGATCAACTCATCCAGCACCAGCAAACGCGCGCGCAGCTCGTCCATTTCGGTTTCGACCTTGGTCAGCTTGGACTGTAGCGGTTTGCGCAAGGTGGCGAGACGCTGGCGCTGTTCGGCTTCCAAGCGACGCTGCGTTTTACGATCGACGTTCGCCGTATCGGCCTGCGCCGACGAGGAAGATTCCGCACGCGCTTGTTCACGGGCCTCGGCGCGCGATTCGGCATTGCGGGCGTTAAGCCAGTCGCGGTAGTCTTCCAGATCGCCGTCGAATTCCTGCACACGGCCATCGGCGACAATCCAGAAACTGTCGACCGTGGTGCGCAGCAGATGCCGGTCGTGCGACACGAGCAGCATGCTGCCGGAAAACTCCGCCAGCGCGGCCGCCAACGCCTCGCGCGTTTCCACATCCAAGTGGTTGCTCGGTTCGTCCAGCAGCAATAGGTTTGGCTTTTGCCACACGATCAGCGACAACGCCAGCCGAGCCTTTTCGCCACCCGACATGGGCCCGACCTTGCTATTGACCGTATCGCCGGAAAATCCAAATCCGCCCAGATAATTGCGCAGCTCTTGCTCTCGTGCATCCGGGGCAAGTCGCGCCAGGTGCGCGAGCGGCGTGCTGTCCAGGTCCAGCATGTCGAGCTGATGCTGGTGAAAGTATCCAATCGCCAGGCCTTTAGAGGCGCGACGCTCCCCCGCTTGCACGGGGATCTCTTCGGCCAGCGTCTTGATCAGCGTACTCTTGCCCGCGCCATTGGCGCCCAGTACGCCCACGCGCGCGCCCGCGCGCACCATCAGCTTCACATCTTTCAATATGGAGGCAGCATGGCCATCCGCATGGGTATATCCCGCGGCCACGTTGTCAAGCACCAACAGCGGGTCGGGTGTGTGGTCGGGGGAGGGGATGCGTATGTCGATGCCCGATTCGGCATGCAAAGGCGCAAGCGTTTCCATGCGGGCCAAGGCCTTGACACGGCTTTGCGCTTGTTTAGCCTTGGACGCTTTAGCCTTAAACCGATCGATGAAGCTCTGCAGCCGGGCGGCTTCACGTGTTTGCCGCTCATGCGCGATGCTGGCCTGTCGCAGGCGCTCCGCGCGCTGCGTCAGGAAATCCTGATAGCCACCGCGATAACGCACCAGCTTGCCATGATCAAAGTGCAAGATGATTCGCGCGACCGCGTCAAGGAACTCGGTGTCGTGCGAGATCAGCAACACTGTGCCCGGATACGCGGCCAGCCACTTTTCCAGCCACAGCATCGCGTCCAGATCCAAGTGGTTGGTCGGTTCGTCCAGCAGCAGCAACTCGGAGGGTGCCATCAGCGCGCGCGCTAGCGCCAGGCGCATGCGCCAGCCACCCGAGAAACTCGCAACGGGCTTCATCCACTCGTCGGGAGCGAAGCCCAGGCCGGCGAGAAGTTGTTCCGCGCGCGAATTCGCGCTCCATACGCCAGCCTCGGCCAGAGCCGCTTCTAATTCGGCAATGCGTGTGCCTTGGTCATCATGCACGGTGGCACGCTCGGCCTGCAACTCGCGCAGATGCGTATCGCCATCGATGACGAACTCACGGGCAGGGCGGTCATCGGCTGCGATCTCCTGCTGCACGCTGGCGATGCGCCAGCCGGCCGGCACATCCAGCGAACCCGCGTCCTGATCGAGGGCCCCCGTCAATAACGCAAACAACGTGGACTTGCCCGCGCCGTTCTTGCCGACAAACCCCACGCGTTCGCCAGGGTTCACCACGAATTCAGCGCCATCAAGTAGCACCTTGGTGCCACGGCGCAGGGTCAATCCAGAAGCACGTATCACAACTGCTCGCGGGTCAATAGCAAAATTTGGTCCGAGGCTTCCTCGGTGTCCAGCCAGACAGGCTCGAGTTCAGGGAACGCCGCCTCGAAATGGTCGCGTTCGTGACCGATCTCAAGGACCAGCACGCCTTGCGGAGCCAAGTATCGGGGCGCGGCTTCCAGGATGCGTCGCACCAGGTCCATGCCATCGGTTCCGCCCGCTAGCGCGAGCTCAGGCTCGTGACGATACTCCTGGGGCAGTTCGTCCATCGACTGGCTGTTCACATAGGGCGGATTGCACACGATGACGTCATACGCGGCCGCTGGCAGCGCGTCGAACAAATTGCTGTGAAGCAGGCTCAGACGATCCTGCAAACCATACTCGTCAACGTTGCGTTGCGCGACTTCCAGCGCATCAGGCGAAACATCTACCGCATCGACCTGCGCATTGGGAAAGGCCAACGCAGTCAGAATCGCCAGGCAGCCGGATCCCGTACACATATCCAGTGCGCGCGTGACTTCGAACGGATCACGCACCCAGGGCGACAACCCCTGATCCAAAAGCTCGGCAATCGGCGAGCGCGGCACGATCACGCGTTGATCGACATAAAAACGATGACCTCTCAGCCATGCCTCTTGCGTCAAGTACGCGGCGGGCAAGCGTTCCGTCACCCGGCGATCCAGCAGCTGCAGGACATGCGCGCGTTCCTCTGCCGTGACCCGCGCATCCAGAAACGGGTCCAACGTATCGGGAGGCAAATGCAGGCCATGCAGCACCAGATACACGGCCTCATCATAGGCGTTGTCGGAACCGTGACCCAGGGCGACGCCTGCTGCGTTAAAGCGCGAGACGCCATAACGAATCAGGTCGCGCAGCGTCTGCAACTCATGGCGATCAGATGAAGACATAGCGCCTCACTGTGCCAGCAGCAGGTTTTCCAACGTGCGCCGGTAAATATTCTTCAAGGGATCCAGGCTATCGAGCGCGATGCACTCGTTGACCTTGTGGATCGTCGCATTGCAAGGACCGAACTCGATGACTTGCGGGCAGATCTTGGCGATAAACCGACCGTCCGAGGTGCCGCCGGTGGTGGACAGCTCTGCCTTCAGACCCGTTTCGCTCTCGATGGCAGCCGTCAGCGCATCCGTCAACGATCCACGCGGGGTGAGGAACGGCTCGCCGCCCAGTTCCCATTGCAAGTCATATTCGAGACCATGACGATCCAGCACTTCATGAACACGTGCCTTCAACGATTCTGGCGTGCTCGCGGTCGAAAAGCGGAAGTTGAACAGCGCCACCGCTTCGCCCGGCACGACGTTGGTCGCACCCGTGCCGGCATTCAAATTAGAGACTTGGAACGTCGTGGGCGGGAAATACTCATTGCCTTTATCCCATTCGATGTTCACGATCTCGGCCAGCGCCGGCGCCAGTTGGTGTACCGGGTTGCGCGCCAGATGCGGATACGCTACGTGGCCTTGAATGCCCTTCACCGTCAGCTTGCCAGACAGCGACCCGCGACGGCCGTTCTTGCACACGTCGCCTAATTTGTCGGTCGAGGTCGGTTCGCCCACGATGCAATAGTCCAGCTTTTCCCCACGGGCCTTCAATGCCTCGCATACGATCACCGTGCCGTCGATGGCGGGGCCTTCTTCGTCAGAGGTGATCAGCAAGGCAATCGAGCCCGCATGTTGCGGGTGCGCCGCCACGAGTTCTTCACACGCCACCACAAAGGCGGCGATAGAGGACTTCATGTCGGCGGCCCCGCGGCCGTACAGATACCCGTCCCGCTCCGTGGGCACGAACGGGTCGCTTTCCCACTTCTCGCGCGGGCCCGGCGGCACCACGTCCGTGTGGCCGGCAAAGACCACGAGCGGACCTTCGGTACCGCGACGCGCCCACAGGTTCGTCACGCCGCCTTGCGCGATCGTTTCGCATTGAAAGCCAATGCGCGACAGACGGTCAGCCAGCAATTGTTGGCAATCCTCGTCCACCGGCGTGACAGAGGGACGGGCGATCAGGTCCTTGACCAGATCCAGTACGGCAGATTGACTCATTAAGCTCTCAGCAGATCGTTGATGCTCGTCTTGGCGCGGGTTTGTGCGTCAACACGCTTGACGATGACGGCGCAGTACAGGCTGTGCGAACCGTCTTCCGAAGGCAGCGAACCCGGCACCACAACCGAGCCCGAGGGCACGCGACCGTAGGTAATCTTGCCGGTGGCGCGATCGTAAATCTTGGTGCTTTGCGACAGGTACACGCCCATGGCCAGCACGGAGTTTTCTTCAACGACCACGCCTTCGACGATTTCGGAGCGCGCGCCGATGAAGCAGTTGTCTTCGATGATGGTCGGGTTGGCTTGCAGAGGCTCGAGCACGCCACCGATGCCAACGCCACCGGACAGGTGAACGTTCTTGCCGATCTGGGCGCACGAACCGACGGTCGCCCAGGTATCAACCATCGTGCCTTCGTCAACGTAGGCGCCGATGTTTACGTACGACGGCATCAACACCACGTTCTTTGCGATGAACGCGCCGCGACGAGCCACGGCCGGCGGCACCACGCGATAACCACCGGCTTGGAAAGCAGTGTTGCCGAATTCGGCGAACTTGGTGGGAACCTTGTCGTAGAACGTCAGGGGGCCTTCGCCCATGACGGCGTTATCTTGCAGGCGGAACGACAGCAGCACGGCTTTCTTGATCCACTGATGCACGATCCATTCGCCGGTGGACTTGTCGGCCACGCGCAGGCGGCCCGTGTCCAGGGCAGCAATCGTCTGCTCGACCGCTTCGCGGACTTCAGCGCTCGCATCGGCGGGCGACAGGTTGGCCCGGTCTTCCCAGGCTTGTTCAATAGTGGTTTGCAGGTCGAGAGTCATGACGCTTTATCTACGTTAAAAAGGTTGATCAAACTGAGGTCTGGACAAAATGCGCGATGCGCTCGGCCGCCTCGACGCATAGCGCCAAAGGGGCCACCAGCGCAATGCGCACGCGGCCCACGCCGGGATTCACACCGTGCGCCTCGCGGCCTAGGAAACTGCCGGGCAGTACGGTAACACCAGTGCGAGCATATAGGTCGCGCGCGAAAGCCGTATCGGAGCCCGGGGTAGGGACCCACAGATAGAAAGAGGCCTGCGGCATGCGCACGTCCAGCACGCGCTGCAGGACGGGGACCACGGCTTCGAACTTCGCCCGATATTGTCGGCGATTATCGGCCACGTGCGCTTCGTCCGTCCAGGCAGCGACGCTTGCCGCGGCGATCACCGGGCTCATCGCGCTGCCATGATAGGTGCGATAGAGCAGAAACTTGGCGATCAGTTTGGCATCGCCCGCTACGAAACCGGAACGCATGCCGGGGACGTTGGAGCGTTTTGACAGGCTGGAGAACGCCACCAGATTCGCGTAATCGTTGCGGCCCAAGCGTCGCGCCGCTTGCATGCCGCCCAGAGGCGGATTGCCTTCATCGAAGTAAATCTCCGAATAGCATTCATCCGATGCGATGACGAACCCATAGCGATCGGAGAGCTCGAACAACACTCGCCATTCGTCCAGCGTCATGACGTTGCCCGCGGGATTGCCGGGCGAGCACACGAATACCAGTCGCGTGCGGCTCCAAACTTCGGCCGGTACGCTTTCCCAGTCGCATCCGAAATCGCGCGCGGGGTCGGCGTTGACGTAGTAGGGCGTCGCACCCGCGAGCAAGGCGGCGCCTTCATAGATTTGATAGAACGGATTCGGACACACCACCAGTCCGCCGATATCCGGGTCCACCACGGTCTGGGTAAAGGCGAATAACGCCTCGCGCGATCCCAACACCGGCAGCACCTCACGGTCCGCGTCGGGAGCGGGGATGCTGTAGCGCTGGGCGAGCCATTGCGCGATGGCTTGGCGCAACGACGCCTCGCCCTTGGTGGCGGGATAGACCGACAACCCGTTCAGCGCGTTGCATAACGCTTCCCCCACGCGAGCCGGCGCCGCGTGTTTGGGCTCGCCGATCGACAAGTTGATCGGTGCCAATCCCTGCGGCGCGGAGCCAGCCTCGGCCAGCAAAGCCCTTAATTTTTCAAAGGGATACGGATGCAGTAAATTTAGTCGCGAATTCATATGCAAGATTTTAGCAAGCAAGCTACAATAGCGGGCTTGGTACCGCGAAGGTGGCGAAATTGGTAGACGCACCAGGTTTAGGTCCTGACGCCGTAACAGGTGTGGGGGTTCGAGTCCCCCCCTTCGCACCAAGACTTCTTTTTTCCGTTGACTCCATATAATAAAAATCGGCTCTACTCCATAAACGGGGGATGAGCATTCATCAGACCCGGTTAATCACACCGTTCCAACCGCACAGAGCCAAGACTCTCATGCGGTAATTCTCAAAATTTCTGAACCCAAACGCCCGGCGCGAGAGCATTTCCATCTTCGTGTGAAAGCCCTCGGTAATCCCGTTGGATTTAGTGAACCGCCACATCCGCACGATGGGCTCGAGCCACGATAGTAACGTCGCCGCCAGCGCCTTGGCTGGACTTTGCTCGAACTGCCGAATCAGAGCCAGGAATTTTGGCAGCATTTTTTGTGCGCGTGTGGCCTTTAAGCTCTTCAAAACCAGAAATCCGTTGAGCTGCTGTTTGGCGAAATACAACGCCTGCAGTACAGGCATCTGCGCCAGATAGCGGTGCAGCGTTTCCTTCTGCATGGCGGGGAATAGTTCGGTCCCCGTGCTTGCGGCCACTCGTCTACTCGGTAACGCCCGATAGGGCGCTTCACCCACTGCCGGTGGGGAACCATTTTGGCTTCCTCCGCCCGGCAGTCATTCATCTCTTATAGCTAACCCGTTTAAAGCTCCGCACTGCGTCATTGCCCGCAGTGCGCTTTCCCACGCCTGCTCATCGCAACACCGCAAGACCACTATTGACACCCCGGCCTATTTCTATAAAATAGAACGAACGTTTCGTCTGACGAAACGTGTATCTAAGATGTGCCACGCCGCTGCCGCGGCGCGATAAACGACACACACACGGAGACACACATGCGTATTGCCTTCAAGCTGGCAGGGTTGACTGCCGCTCTCACCCTGGCCGCCGCGCCGCTTGCCGCTTCAGCAGCGAAATACCCGGACCAACCCATCCGTCTGATCGTGGGCTTCACTGCCGGTAGCACCATCGATACCGTCGCGCGCATCATCGGTGACGGTCTGTCCAAACGCATGGGCACGACATTCATTGTCGAGAACAAGACGGGTGCCAACGGGATGATCGCCGCGCGCGCCGTGGCGCAGGCCAAACCGGACGGCTATACGCTGCTGGTCAGCAACTCCAGTTCGATCACCGTCAACCCCATGCTCTTCAAAGACCTGGGCTATGACCCTCTTAAAGATTTCGAGCCCATCAGCACGATCGTTTCCGTACCCTTTGTGTTGGTCGTCAATCCAGAGAACCCCAGCACCAAGGACATCAAATCTGTCCAAGATCTCGTGAAGAGAGCGAAAGACAAGCCCAACACCGTGACCTATGGTTCGGCGGGCAACGGCAACCTCATGCACTTGGCCGGCGCTCAACTGGGCACGATGTCCAACACGGCGATGACCCATGTGCCGTATCGTGGCGCGGCTCCCATGGAGGCGGCTTTGCTGGGCAAGGAAATCGACTTTGGTTTTGACACGCTGGCCGGCATGCCGCTGATGAAGTCGGGCAAGTTGTTGCCCCTGGCCGTTTCGACCAAGGAACGCTGGCGCGATCTACCTGATGTGCCGTCTGTTGCCGAAACCGGCTATCCCGGCTTCGACGTGTCGTTCTGGGTGGGCACGTTTGCACCGGCGGGGACGCCGAAGGCCATCGTCGACAAGCTCAATAAAGAGATCGCAGCCGTCGTTCAAGAACCCGCCGTCCGGGATCGGCTGATGCCGCAAGGCAATATCCTCACGCAGTCGCCTCAGGCATTCCGCGAAAAGATCGAGACTGAGCTGAAACAGAATGGCGAACTCATCAAGCGCGCCAACATCACGATTGAGCAATAACCAGTTTGAATAGCAGAGTGGAGCGAGGAATGTCCTGGAGCAAGGAATTGGAAGAGCTGGCGCTGCGCAGGGATTTAGCCCAGCGTATGGGGGGCGAAGAGAAGGTGGCCCGCCACCGGTCCAAGGGCAGATTGCCAGTACGCGAGCGTATCGAGAAACTGGTGGACCCGGGGTCTTTCCATGAAATTGGAGACTTGGCCGGCTCGGCTCAGTACGATGCGAACGGACGCCTCGTTGATTTCACGCCGTCAAACTTTTTGACCGGCCGCGCACGCATTGATGCCCGGCCGGTTGTGCTCGCCGCGGATGACTTTACCGTGCGTGGGGGGGCTAATGATGGCGCGGTGGGCGACAAGCTGCTCGCTTCGGAAATTATGGCGAGGGATCTGCAACTGCCTCTGGTACGTCTGGTGGATGGTACAGGCGGTGGCGGCTCCGTCAAGAACATCGAGTTAAAGGGCCACACGTTATTACCCAAGCTGAGAATGTGGCCGGCCATGACACAGAATTTGGCGACGGTTCCCGTGGTCTCAATGGCCCTGGGCTCGGTGGCCGGATTGGGCGCTGCTCGGGTGACCACCAGCCACTACTCTGTGATGATCAATGACACGTCCCAAATGTTCATCGCGGGCCCGCCCGTGGTGGCACGTATTGGGCAGAATCTGGAAAAGAATGAATTGGGTGGCAGTGCCATTCATACGCGTAATGGTGTGTGTGATGATGAGGTCGCCACCGAAGAAGAGGCCTTTCTCCGCGTGCGGCGTTTCCTGTCCTACTTGCCTCGCTCGGTGCATGAACTGCCGCCTCGTACAGAACCTCGCGCACCCGCCACGAATGATTTTTCCTGGTTGCGTGATGTGGTGCCAAAGGACAATCGTTCGGTCTACAAGATGCGGCCGGTCGTCAACGCGGTCGTCGACGCAGATTCCTTCATGGAAATTGGCGCACGCTGGGGCAGGGCGCTGATTACGGGCCTTGCGCGTATCCAAGGGCACCCGGTAGTTTTGGTGGCCAGCGATCCTTATTACTACGGCGGGGCGTGGGATAAGCAGGCGGCAGAGAAGTTTGTGCGTATGTTGGATCTGGCCGAGATCTTTCATTTGCCGGTGGTGAACTTCGTTGATGTCCCGGGCTTTCAAATCGGGCTCGCTGCCGAGAAAGAGGGCGCCATGCGTTATGGCGTGCGCGCCTTGACGGCAGTGGCGCAGTCCACCGTGCCTTGGTGCAGTTTTATCGTGCGCAAGGCGTTCGGTGTGGCTGCTGGTGGCCATCAGAGTGACGGCCGATACAACTTCCGCTACGCCTGGCCTTCGGCACAATGGGGTTCACTGCCTGTCGAAGGCGGCCTCGAAGTCGCCTACAAAAGCGAAATCGAATCCGCCGAAGACCGCGATGCCAAGCTGGCTGAAATCGAGCAACGCGTTCGATCATTGACCTCACCCTATCGCAGCGCCGAAGCATTTGTGATTGAGAACGTGATCGACCCGGCCCATACGCGCGCGCTGTTGGAAGAGTTCATTTCGATCTCCGCACCTCTGTTAAAGCCCGGGCCTCGTGCGTTCGGATACCGCCCTTAAACGCGCACAGGAGAGCGAACATGTTTCGTAAAGTCCTTGTTGCCAACCGCGCCGCGGTTGCTGATCGGGTGATCCGGGCGCTGCGCGAACTGGGCATTCCGTCAGTGGCCGTGTACTCCGAGGCGGATGCTGCGTTGCCGTACTGGAAGTCTGCTGATGAGGCTTACTTGCTCGGGCCGGCAGCGGCGCAGGCCAGCTATCTGAACCAGGCAGCCATCCTGAATGTAGCGCGTGAGTGCGGTGCGGATGCCTTGCATCCGGGCTATGGATTCTTGTCAGAAAATGCGGATTTCGCGGACGCCGTCGAGGCGGCGGGCATGACGTTTATCGGGCCGAGCCCGTCGCTCATCCGCCAGTTGGGCCACAAGACTCAGGCGCGCGACCTGATGCGCCGTCATGGCATGCCGATGACACGCAGCAGCGCCGTGTTGAGTGATGCCGACGATCTACGCCAAGCGGCCAATGATTTGGGCTTCCCGCTTTTGATTAAACCGGCGGGCGGAGGCGGGGGCATCGGTATGCTGCCGATTCGTGGCCCCCAAGATATCGAATCATCCTGGCAGCAGGCTCGCGCGTTGGCACAGCGTTGCTTCGCCCAGCCTGACTTGTATGTTGAACAACTGATCGAAGCGCCGCGCCACATTGAGTTTCAGTTCCTGGCGGATCGTTATGGCGGTGTTCGCTGCATTTTCGAGCGCGATTGTTCCACGCAGCGGCGCCATCAAAAAGTTTTGGAAGAGGCCCCCGCGCCAGGCTTGGACAGAACTGTTGTGGCCGACATGGCCGCACGTCTGGAGGGAATTCTCTCTGCGTTGAAGTACAACGTGATTGGTACGGTAGAGATGCTGTACACGCCTCAATCGGGCTTCGTCTTTCTGGAGGTCAACACCCGACTGCAGGTCGAGCATGCCGTGACGGAAGCCGTGACTGGCATCGATCTGGTCCATGCGCAGATTCGTCTGGCAGCTGGTGAGCGTATCAGCGCGGTGTTGCCTGAAACGATTTCCTTGTCGGGACACGCGGTGGAAGCTCGCGTTTACGCCGAGGACCCCGTGCGGTTTCTACCCTCGCCAGGTCTTTTGAAGGCGTTTGATCCTCCATCCGGCCCAGGCATTCGAGTGGAGACGGGTTACTGCAGCGGCGTGAAGGTCTCCAGTTACTACGACCCGATGCTCGCAAAGGTGATTGCCCATGGTGACACGCGCGATCAGGCGTTGGACCGCTTGGCCGTGGCGTTATCGAGTTTTCGCATCGAGGGCGTGAAGAACAACATCCCGTTCCTACAACAGGCGCTCGCGAATCCAGATTTCCGCCGTGGTCAGCTTTCCACGGCGATGGTCGAGCGCATTCAGACAATGGCCTGCGCGGCGTAGCGCGGGCGAGACGATATCTATTCAAGGAGACAACTATGCAGGCAATCGAATCGACGGTCGCAGGCCGCATCATTAGCGTGCTGGTAAAGCCAGGGCAGGTCATCAACGAGGGCGATGAGGTCGTCAAGATCGAATCCATGAAAATGGAGCTGCCCGTGGACGCCGAGCGCGGCGGGAAGGTCGTCGAGATTCTGGTCGCGGAAGGTGACGAAGTCGAAGAGGGGCAAGCTCTGGTCCGGATCGAGGGTTGAATATGGTGCACGTCGAAATCAGGCACGTGGATCAAGCCGCCATTGCCGTACTGCGCATCGACAACCCGCCCGTCAACAGCGTAGGCAGTCAGGTTCGCGTAACGTTGGGCGAACAGCTCGACAAGGCCTTGGCCGATGCACAGGTGAAAGCGGTGGTGCTGACAGGTAGTGGGCGCTTTTTCTCGGGCGGGGCGGACATTCGCGAGTTCAACACGCCCAAAACGCAGGTCCGGCCCCTGCTACGAGAGCTGATCGCCCGGATCGAGGGCTCGGGTAAACCGGTAGTCGCCGCCATCAATGGCACCGCACTCGGGGGCGGTCTGGAACTGACATTGGGATGTCATGGCCGCGTGGCGTCGGAGACCGCGAAACTGGGGCTGCCCGAGGTCAAGCTTGGTGTCCTGCCAGGCGCGGGCGGTACCCAGCGTCTGCCAAGACTCATAGGAATTGCCGACGCGTTGGACATGATTGTTGGGGGTGAGCCGATCACTGCACATCAAGCGCTTGCCAATGGTTTGGTGGACGAAGTCGCGGCGGATCCTATCGATGCGGCATGTCGGTTGGGGCTCGCACTGTCGCGCGGCGAACGCGAGTCCCGCGCCGTTGATCCCGGGCCCTTACGCAACGCAGCCTCGGAGGCGCTGTTCGAGGCGGCGCGGCGTGATGCGCAGCGGCGTTATCGCGGCTGCAATGCGCCGCTAGAGTGCATCGGCTGCATCGAGCAGACAGTGCATACGAGCCTGGAGACTGGCCTGGCCCACGAGGCCGATCGCTTCAAATTTTTGGTCGAGGGCGATCAGTCCAAGGCACAACGCCATTTGTTCTTCGCAGAACGACAGGCCACAAAGCTGCCGAGCGCAGCCGAACCCAGTCAGATCGCCCGCGTAGGGGTGGTAGGGGCTGGCACGATGGGTGGAGGCATCGCCATGAGCCTCGCCAACGGCGGCTATTGGGTCGTGCTGCTCGAGCAGACCGAGGCCGCCTTGCAACGTGGGTGGAACACCATCCAGGGCAACTATGCAGCCAGCAGCAAACGAGGTCGATTTACCGAACAAGAGGTGAAAGACCGGCTGTCCCGCATCCAATGTAGTCTGGAGTATGGTGATCTGGCGGACGTCGACCTCGTCATCGAAGCGGCCTTCGAGGATATGCAGGTCAAGAAGGAAATCTTCACCCGGCTGGACGCGGTCTGCAAACCGACGGCGATCTTGGCATCCAACACCTCGCGCCTCGATATCAATGAGATCGCCGCGGTCACCTCGCGCCCCGCCCAGGTGTTGGGGATGCACTTCTTCAGCCCCGCTAACGTCATGCGTTTGCTGGAAGTCGTAAAAGGCGCAAAGACCTCCGATAGTGTCATCGCCACGGTTTTTCGGCTTGCCGTTCGTTTGAACAAGATCCCGGTTCTGGTGGGAGTATGCGACGGTTTCGTGGGCAATCGAATGGTCAGCCACTACACGCGCGAGGCTTACTTCCTGCTAGAGGAGGGCTGCACGCCCGCACAGGTAGACGGTGCCTTGCGTCGCTTTGGCATGGCCATGGGTCCGCTGCAAATGCAGGACATGGCAGGTCTGGACATCAGCTGGGCCGCGCGTAAACGGCAGGCGCCGACCCGCCTGGCGCATCTGCGTTATTCCAAAGTTGCCGACCGCATCTGCGAGATGGGGCGTTTTGGGCAGAAAACCGGCTCGGGTTTTTACCGCTACGAGGCCGGTAGCCGCGAACCGATACCCGATCCCCAGATCGATGCATTGATTGCACAATGTTCCGCAGAGGCGGGTATTACACGTCGGGAAATCTCGGACGAGGAGATCATTGCTCGGACGATCTACGCGCTCGTCAACGAGGGCGCACGCATCCTGCAGGATGGCATCGCGCAGCGAGCATCGGACATCGACGTGGTCTACGTCGCCGGTTATGGATTTCCGATGTTCCGTGGTGGGCCGATGTTCTATGCCGATACGGTGGGTCTGCCAGAGGTGCTTGCAACGATCCGGCGCTTTCACGAGCAACACGGCGAATACTGGGAGCCTGCCCCGTTGCTGGTGCAGCTGGCAGAAAGCGGTCGTCGGTTCAGTGACAGCTAAAGAATAAAAGGAAGAGAGGGATGACCATGCAAGACAATCTTGGCGAGGCCCAAGGTCCTGAGGCGCGGTATTTTGCGCGCTTGAGCGAAGGCATTTTCGAAATTCAACGTTGTACTGCTTGCGAGCGCCACCAGTTTTATCCTCGTATGCTTTGCGTCCACTGCGGCAGCGAAGACCTGCAATGGATCGCTCCCTCCGGGCGCGGTACGGTCTACTCGTATAGCATCGTTCGCCGCAAGCCGGAAGCGGGCGGGGACTACAACGTAGTGCTTGTCGATCTTGATGAAGATGTACGTGTCATGAGCCGGATCGAAGGAGTCAGCCCTGATGCCGTGCATGTTGGGCTGCGTGTATTGGCACGCGTGGCGCTCGAAGACGGCAAGGGTGTCCTAGTGTTCGATCAAACGGAGGACTCTCATGCTTGAGTCGATTCGGGATAAGGTGGCCATCGCTGGCGTTGGCACCGCCGGCCTGGGTGAAGCGCATGGCTATACCGAAATGGAGCTTCTGGCCCAGGCGGCGTCACGTGCGGTCCGAGACGCGGGCCTGACGATGGCTGACATTGACGGCATTTGCACAAGCAGCTCTTCGGCGACAATGTGGGCGATGCCTGTCGTGGAATACCTTGGGCTGCGGCCAAAGTTCATCGAAAGCACGATGCTGGGCGGATCGAGCTTCGTTGCTCATCTCTTGCCGGCGATGCTGGCGCTGGCATCCGGGCAATGCAATGCGGTGCTGGTGTGCTATGGCAGCACGCAACGCACGGCCAAGTTCGGTCGCAAGGAAGGCGTGAAAGCGCGTGCGCTACTCGATCCTCAACCGTACGAGCAGCCTTATCAGCCCATTTCGCCGATCACGTCGTATGCACTGGCCGCACAACGCCACATGCATCAGTACGGCACCACGCGCCGTCAGCTCGCGGAAGTCGCCGTTGCCGCGCGCAAGTGGGCGCAGCTCAACCCCGAGGCCTACAAACGCGACGCGTTGGAGATCGAAGACGTACTCAACGCGCGGATGGTATCGGATCCCTTGTCCGTGCTGGACTGCTGCCTGGTGACCGACGGCGCGGGCGCCTACGTGCTGGTGCGGTCAGATCGAGCTCGTGATCTGCCGCATAAGCCAGTCTACGTGTTAGGTAACGCCACAGCGGTTTGGAACCGCCAGATTTCCTCGATGCATGATCTGACGGTAACGGCGGCGGCAGAATCCGGCCGGCGCGCCATGCGGATGGCGGGTGTCACGCATCGTGATATCGACGTGATGGAACTGTACGACGCGTTCACCATCAATACGATCCTGTTCTTAGAGGACCTGGGTTTTTGTGGCAAGGGGGAAGGTGGCGCCTTTGTGGAAAACGGCGGCATCGCGCCGGGTGGCCATACGCCCGTCAATACCAACGGTGGAGGGTTGTCCTGCGTGCATCCTGGCATGTACGGCATTTTCATCTTGATCGAGGCGGTGCGTCAGCTGCGAGGAGCCTGCGGCGATCGTCAGGTTCCCGCCGCTCACATCGCGTTGGTGCATGGCAATGGCGGCACGCTGTCGAGCCAATCAACGGCCATTCTGGGTAACGAAATGCCTTAAGTCCCAAGGTTGCGGGTAAGAATAATGAAGAGAGAGACATGCTCGACAAGACAGTAAATTCGCTGGAAGCCGCTGTGGCGGGCGTTCAGGACGGAGCGACGATCCTCATTGGCGGATTCGGCGCCTCGGGCGTACCGACGGAGTTGATTTGTGCACTGCTGGACCAGGGTGCCCGCGATTTGACGATCGTCAATAACAACGCGGGTAATGGTCCGGTCGGCTTGAGCCAGCTTGTTGCGGCTGGCAGGGTGCGGCGCATGGTGTGTTCCTTCGCGCGATCCTCTAACAAACTGCAGCCCAATGCGGTCGCTTTTGCGCAGGCCTATCGGGCGGGCAAGATCGAACTGGAATGTGTGCCTCAGGGCACCATGGCCGAGCGGATGCGGGCGGCCGGGGCGGGGATGGGGCCGTTCTATACGCCGACCTCGTATGGCACAGCGTTGGCCCAGGGTAAGGAAACCCGCGTCTTCGATGGGGTCGGCTATGTGTTGGAGCAACCCCTGAAAGGCGACTTCGCGTTCATCAAAGCCCAGTACGGCGACCGTTGGGGCAATCTGACCTATCGCTACGCAGGGCGGAATTTTTCACCGGTGATGGCGATGGCCGCAACGGTCACGGTAGCCCAGGTTGACCGCATCGTGCCCTTGGGCGAACTCGCTCCAGAGCATGTGCATACCCCTGGCATATTCGTACAGCGCGTGATTCAGATCGAGGGGGGCCAGCACAATGGTTAAGAAACTTTCACGCCAGGAAATTGCGCAGCGGGTGGCGGGAGATATTCCCGATGGTTACTACGTCAACCTCGGCATCGGTATTCCGACCCTGGTGGCCCGCTACTTGCCCGATGACCGCGATGTGCTGCTCCATACGGAAAACGGCATTGTCGGGATGGGACCGGGCGACCCAGATGCCCCGTTGGATCTGGACCTCATCAATGCCAGCAAGGAATCGGTGACGCTGATACCCGGGTCCTCCATCACGGATCACGTTGTCTCCTTCGCCATGATGCGTGGCGGACACATCGACCTGACCATCCTCGGCGCATTCCAGGTTTCTGCCAGCGGTGATCTGGCCAACTGGGATACCGGTCATCCCGAGGCCATTCCCGCTGTGGGTGGCGCCATGGATCTCGCCGTCGGGGCCAAACGCGTGTATGTGACGATGGAGCACGTGACGCGGGATAACGCGCCGAAAATCGTGCAACAGTGCACCTATCCGCTCACTGGCTACGGCGTAGTGGACCGAATCTATACCGACCTTGCCGTCATTGATGTGACGCAGCACGGCTTGATCGTCACGGGGATGGTGGATGGTTTAAGGTTTGACGAGTTACAGGCGTTGACCGGAGCGCCTCTGACGCCCGGCGACACCATTGTCAGGTTGAGCTAAGCGCTGCCGTTGGACGCTCCCTCCGAACGGATGGCGGCGTGTCTCTGCGACGCGTGCTGCCAAAGAGGCACACTGTATCCGAACGAGTGGGCAGGCGCACGCTCGTTCAGATGCCGGTAATGAGACTACTGCAGCGTGACGTTCGCGTCTTTCACGACTTTGCCCCATTTGGCCATGTCTGCGTCGATCATCTTGCCGAACTCATCGGGGCTGGTATGTTTGGCGAGAGCGCCTTGCTCGGTAAGCGTCTTCTGGACTTGCGGCGAGGCCAGCACTTCTTTTAATTCTTTATTGAGCTTGTCGATGACGGCGTCAGGCGTACCGGCGGGAGCTAATAACCCGAACCAGGATGTCACTTCATAACCCGGCACACCGCTGGCCGCGATGGCGGGTACATTCGGCAGCTGCTGTATTGGTTTTGGGTCTGCCACGCCAATGGCTTTGAGCTTGCCGGACTCGATATGCGGCAGCACGGTGGGTGCGTGGTCGATCATTACCTTAATGCGTCCCGCAAGCAAATCCGCCACGGCGGGTGCGCTGCCTCGATAGGGGACATGCGCCATGTCGGCGCCGGTCATGCTCTTGAATAGTTCGACCGCCAGGTGGGTGATCGCGCCATTGCCCGACGACCCATAATCCAATGTGCCCGGATTCTTTTTCGAGTATTCCACCAGGGATTTGGCGTCTGTGGCAGGCACCGACGGATGGAGTGTCAGCACCATAGGGACAGTGGCCACTGTACTGATGGGGGCAAAGTCGGTGGGTTTGTAGGACAGACTTGGGTAGACGCTTTTGCTGATCGATTGCGTGGCGACGGTGCCCAATAGCAGGGTATGCCCATCGGGTTTGCTCTTGGCAACGGCCGCTGCCCCGATGGTGCCGCCGGCCCCTGTCTGATTTTCCACCACGACGGACTGGCCCAATCGTTGCTGCAATTGTGCGCCAACCACACGCGCCAAAATGTCTGTTGCACCACCGGCCGCAAAAGGCACGACGATTCGAATGGGTGCTGCCGGCCAATTATCCCGCGCGCCCCAGGCAGGGCTGACCCCTCCCAATATCGCGATGGATGCTAGCGCATTAAATGCGAATTTCATTATGGTCTCCTCGAATATTTACTCATTTATTTATTTATTTATTTGTTTATTTGATCAGCGATATGCTGAGGTCCTGCCGGCTTGGGTTTTGACAGCTGCATGCAATGCAATGCCAGGTTATGTAGAAAAATGCCCGGTCTTATAATGATACGAAGAGTAAACCTATCAGGCAGCCTTACAGCATGTCAACGGTTCTTAAGTGCTAACATCCGGCAACATCGCATCTGCTGTATACGAGATCAGTGACTCAAACGCCCCGCCTTTTTGATGAATTAGGACGTCCGCGGGCGCTGCCCGACACGATTGCCGAGGCCATCCAAAACAAGATCGAGGGCGGGGAGTGGCGGTCGGTCAGAAGCTACCGGCCGAGGCGCAGATCGCCGCCGAATTCGGTGTTAGTCGCTCGGCGGTGCGCGAAGCTATCTCCCGGCTGAAAAGCGATGGCCTTATAGAAACGCGCAAGGGCTGGGGGCTTACGTCACGGCGCCGCCCTCGTTGACGTCGTTTCGCATCTCCCCCGAGTGTTTCGACAAACGGCTCGAGCTGATGCAAATCATGCAGCTGCGCACTAGTGTCGAGGCGGATGCCGCCGGACTGGCTGCGCGTTTTCGCACGCCAGCTCAATTGGAGCAGCTGGATCACTATCTGGATCGTTTGGTTGACGCCTCGAACGCGCCTCGGACTCAAGAGTCGGTTCAAGCTTGGTTGGACGCTGAGGCCGCGTTCTATCTGACAGTCGCGCAGGCGTCGGGGAACAGTTTCTTCGTGGAGTTCCTGCAATTGATCGACGCCCGCATGCGAATGAAGCTGCGAGCTGCCGCAGCAAATAACGTGCGGGTGGCGGAGATGCATGCGGAGGTGGTGGCCGAGCACCGGGCCATTGTCGAGGCGATTCGCCGGCATGACGTCGCGGCGGCGGCGCAAGCGGCGCGTACACACTTTACCCGCGCCGCTGAACGTACGGCCCTGCGCAAAGACTTGCGTGACTGACTGCAGGGTTCGCTGCAGGCAGGTCCACGCCAGAATTGGCCAACTCAGATTTTTTCAAATCAGTTGATTTTGAAACATTTCTCCTATAATTTGGTCACAAGAGGCGCGGGCAACCGGCGTGCCGCTCGCCCGCAATAGTCTTCAAGAATTGCCCACTCTAGCCATTTTCAATAAGGAAAACCATGCTAGTTGAAATAATATCGAAGGCCCTGGGGCCCATTATCGTTGGGGGTGGTGTCGGTTTGCTGGCCGGCTATTCCGGATTTATTAAACGCGAGTATTCGCAAGCGTTTGCGGATTTCGTCGTCAAAATCGCCCTGCCGATCGCGTTATTCGTGGCGGCGGCAAATTCAAATCCGAAGACGATTCTGGACTTGGATTATGCGTTGGCGATTGGCTGTGGGCTGATTCTCGCGTTCATCGGCGCGTATCTCGCCGGCATCATATTTTTCAAGCATGACCGCGGCAATGCGAGCATGCTGGGGCTTTGCGCGTCTTTCCCCGACATGGCTTACTGCGGCCCTCCAATTCTGTTGGCGACGATCGGCGCATCGGGCCTGATCGCGATGGTCATCGGTAACCTGATCTACACCGTGATCATCCTGCCCATCGCACTAATGTTGATCGGCGGCGGTGACAAAGGTCAGAGTGCGGGTGCAAAGCTCTGGAACTCGCTGCGTCAGCCTCTGGTGTTTCTGCCCATCCTAGGCGCGATCCTCAGTGTGAGCGGGGTCAAACTGCCCGAACTCGTCACCAACTCGTTAAACGAATTGGGCGAAACGGCGGGCGGCGTAGCGCTGTTCTTCCTGGGTCTGTATCTGTCGGGCATCAAGCCGAAGTTCAATGTCGAAGTCCTGTTCAGCGTATTCGTAAAGAACATCGTTCAGGGTGCGATCATCCTGGCCGTTGGCATGGGCCTCGGTCTGCAAGGCGATCTGCTCAAATCGGCATTCATTATTGGCATTCTGCCTACGGCAACCGCTAACCCGGCTTTGGCAGTGGCCCTGAATATCTACGAAGAAAAGGCGGCTTCGACCGTCATGATCAGTACCGTGCTGTCGCTCGTGACGATGGCAATTGGTATCGCGGTCGTGGAAATGCTCTGATTGTGAGCAGTGTGAAACCATCAACAATAAGGAAAGCCTGACATGATCCGATGCGTAAAGCTGTACACCGGTGAAGACGGCAAGTCGTATTTCACGGAAGGCAGTATCGACTTGCCCGGTGGTGAGCGCGGCGACTTCGTCAGCAGTCTGGTTGGCGCCACCAGCATCTCGTTTCGTGAAACCAGCCAAGGTGGAAGCTTCGACTGGCATACCGCGCCCGCTCACCAATTTGTGCTGACGCTCAGCGGCACCTTGGATTTCGAGATGCCCGACGGCAGCGTCGTCCGCATCAATCCGGGCGATGTGCTGTGGGCCGACGATACGGTGGGCCAGGGCCATCGCTGGCATTTGGTCGATGACCAGCCGTGGCGCCGCGCCTACGTGATCTTTGCGCCTGACGCACAGATTCCTTTTGTTCCTGCCTAAGGCCACGCTATGAACTCAAACGTCACGACTACAACCGATATCCTGTTGATTGGCGCAGGCATCATGAGCGCCACGGTGGCCACGTTCCTGAAAGAGCTGGAGCCCTCGCTGTCAGTCACCATTGTCGAAGCCTTGGGCGACTGCGCTCAAGAAAGCTCGCATGGCTGGAATAACGCTGGCACGGGCCACGCCGCTAACTGCGAAATGAACTACACGCCGCAGCGTGCCGACGGCAGCGTCGATATCAGCAAAGCGCTCGAGGTCAATACCGAATTCGACCTGTCGCGTCAGCTGTGGAGCTACCTGGTCACCAAAGGCGCGATTCCGGATCCGCAAGCCTTTATCCACCCGTGCCCGCACATGAGCTTTGTGTGGGGCGATACCAATGTGGCCTATCTGCGTGCGCGCTACAAGGAAATGTCGGGCCACCATTGCTACCGCGGTATGGAATACAGCGAGGACCGCGAACAGATCGCCAAGTGGGCACCGCTCATCATGGAAGGCCGCGATCCTTCGCAGCCTGTCGCCGCCACGCGTATCGTCAGCGGCGCTGACGTGGACTATGGTGCGCTCACCCACCTGTTGATTGCGCATCTGACTAAAGAAGCCGGCGTTCAGGTTCAATATCACCAGCATGTCGATCATCTGGAACAGCAGGCCGATGGCCGCTGGCTGGTGCGGACCAAGCACACGCAATCGCACGAGCACAACACGATCTGCGCGAAATTCGTGTTCATCGGCGCGGGCGGTGGCGCTTTGGAGCTGCTCCAAAAGTCGGGCATCCCGGAAGGTCACGGCTTTGGCGGTTTCCCCGTCAGCGGCATCTGGCTGCGTTGCGATGTAGACGAGGTGAGCGATCGTCATCAAGCCAAGGTCTACGGCAAGGCCGCCATCGGATCGCCTCCGATGTCGGTGCCGCACCTGGATACGCGCATCATCGGTGGCAAGAAGTCGCTGCTGTTTGGTCCGTATGCGGGCTTCTCCACGCGCTTCCTGCGTCATGGTTCGTTGACGGATCTGTTCCGCTCCATCCGTCCGGGCAACGTGCTGCCGATGTTGGATGTGGCCAAGGATGATTGGCAGTTGACGGAATACTTGGTGTCGCAGGTCATGCTCAGCGCGGACCATCAGTTTGAAATGCTGAAGGATTTCTATCCCACAGCACGTCAGGTTGAGTGGACCAAGGCGGTGGCAGGCCAACGTGTTCAGATCATCAAACCGGGCAAGGACAAGCTGGGTATCCTGGAATTTGGCACCGAGTTGGTCGCCTCGCAGGATAACTCTATCGCTGCGCTGCTGGGTGCCTCTCCCGGTGCATCGACCGCGGCGTATATCGCAGTGCACGTTCTGGAGCGTTGTTTCGCCAAGCAACTCGCCAACGATGGCTGGATGAACAAGCTCAAGACCATCATCCCGACCTATGGCGTCGACCTGCGCCAGGACGCGGATGCGTGCTTCGATACGCGCAAGAAGACGGCTGCGGTGTTGAACCTGGAATACGTCTAACGTCCAGATCAGCCAGTCTGAAGTCGTAAAAAAGGGGCTGCCTCGCGTTGCCCTCGTCGCCTGGATCAATGTCCAAGGTGTCGGGGGCAGCTCAAAGCAGCCCCTTTCTTTTGCCCGCTTATTTTCTCAGCAGATTCGTCTTGGCAAGTTCGATGACTTCATCGGCACGACCGTTGAATATTGCCTTGAGCATATACAGGCTGAAACCTTTTGCTTGCTGCGCCTGGATCGCCGGCGGCATCACGAGTTCTTGCTTGGCGGTGACCACATCCACCAGCACAGGACCTTGATACGCGAAGGCTTCTTTCAACGCGCCATCCACGTCGTCGGAATTCTCGACACGTATCCCCTTGATCCCCATCGCCTCGGCCATCGCGGCAAAATTGGGGTTGTCCAGATTGGTGTTGGTGTCGAGGAAACCGGCGGCCTTCATCTCCATCGCGACAAAGCCCAGCGTACCGTTGTTGAAGACGACGATCTTCACGGGCAGGTTCAACTGCGACAGGCTGATGAAGTCGCCCATCATCATGCTGAATCCACCGTCGCCCGACAGCGAGACGACCTGGCGGCCAGGTTGTGCGGCTTGCGCGCCAATGGCTTGCAGCATGGCGTTGGCCATGGAACCATGGTTGAACGAGCCTAACAGGCGACGCTTGCCATTCATGGCGAGATAGCGAGCCGCCCACACAGTCGGGGTGCCAACGTCGGCGGTAAAGATCGCGTCTTCGGCGGCCAGTTCGCTGATGCGATGCGCAAGATATTGCGGATGAATCGGACGGCCTTTGGCTGTCGGTGTGGCCAGCTCGTCCAGACCCTTGCGGGCTTTCAGATAATGGTCACGTGCGGCATCCAGGAACGAACTATCCTGGCGTTCATTCAGCAAGGGCAGGAGCGCTTCGATCGTGTCGCCGACATCACCAACCACACCCATGGTGAGCGCGGCACGCTTACCCAACGCGCCCGGGTCGTGGTCGATCTGAATCACCTGGGCATGCTCGGGATAGAAATTCCGATACGGGAAATCCGTGCCCAGCATGAGCAGTACCTCGGCATTTGCCATGGCGTGATAGCCGGACGAGAAACCGATCAGCCCCGTCATGCCGACGTCGTAAGGGTTTTCCCATTCGATGTGCTCTTTGCCACGCAGCGCATGCACGATCGGGGCCTTTAGCTGCTCGGCCAGTGCGACGACCGCATCATGCTGACCGGCGCAGCCGCTACCCGCCAAAATTGTCACGGGCTTTTCCGTGTTGAGCAGGGCAGCGAGGCGCTGAATTTCAGCATCTTGCGGTACGACACGCGGTGCGGCCGGCAGGGCGAAATGTTCGGCCGCCACCAGATCGCATTCGGACAGCGCGACATCTCCCGGGATGACCAATACGGCAACGCCCCGTTTGCCTACGGCGGTGTTCAATGCACGATTCAATACACCGGGGAACTGCTTGGGGCTGGACACCAGCTCGACATAGTCGGCGCATTCGCGAAACAGCTCCTGCGGATGCGTTTCCTGGAAATAACCCAGGCCGACTTCCGTGGACGGAATATGCGCGGCAATCGCCAGCACCGGTACATGATTGCGTTTGCAATCAAATAAACCGTTAATCAGGTGCAGGTTGCCGGGGCCGCAGCTGCCTGCGCACACAGCCAACTCGCCGGTAATGGCAGCCTCGGCGCCGGCTGCGAACGCAGCGGTCTCTTCGTGCCGCACGTGCATCCATTCGATGCGGCCCAGTCGACGCAAGCTGTCATTCAGCCCGTTCAGACTATCACCCGTAACACCCCAGATGCGTTTTACACCCGCGTTGGCGAGCGAAGTCGCCAGATAGTCTGCCAATGTGGTCGCCACAGAAATACTCCTTATGGGTAAGCTGGCTCTCAGGTAAGCCCTAATAGCAGCCCTGCATATCGCCTTCGAACAGTCCGAATTGGCGTATGGAGGCTGCACCTATTATCCAACAGCTAACTGAATGTTGCAGCCGCTTTGAAGGGGAATCCCTAATAATCCAGGGTGTTCGTTCACCGTTTTCGGGCGGATAATGCGCAGCGCCACTACCCGCCAACATGCTGCCGTGGTGGTACCGCCATATGCCCTGCGCCATCATCGATTCAATATGACCACTATGTCCGCCTCCGTCGAGGATTCGCCTCTTTATGTTGCCGCCTTGGCTCGCGGCATTTCGCTGTTGGGCGCGTTCACCGAAAGGCGTCCTGCGATGACCTTGCCAGAGCTAGCGGAAGCGACGGGATTGACCAAAAGCGCGGTGCAACGCTTCGCGCACACACTGTGGGTGCTAGGGTATTTGCGTAAACATCCGCAGACGAAGAAATTCTCGTTGGCGCCGCGTTCGCTCGAGCTGGGTATGCAATATACCCAGACCAGTGCGTTGGTCTTGGGGGGCAATCCATTTCTGCATTCCCTGAACCGCAGCACGCAGGAGACGTGTAGCTTGGCCGAGCCCGAGGGGCGGGAGATGGTCTACGTCGCCCGGTTCGCGACGCATATGCAGATGTTCGTGAATATGCCTGTGGGCACGCGTTTGCCCATTTATTCGACGGCGGCGGGGCGGGCCGTGTTGTCGCGTCTGGACCACGATCGCGTGCACGAGTTGCTTTCGTCCAGTGAAAGACGCGCGCATACCAATATGTCGATCACCGACTTGGATGCCTTGATGAACGAGGTCCAGTTCGCGCGGGACCATGGGTACGCACGGTCCAACTGTGAGATATATCCGGGCGACATCACGATAAGCGCGCCAGTCGTAGATCCGGTGGGTACGCCGGTAGGCGCGGTGAACGTGTCGGTACCGGCGAGCCGCTGGTCTTTTGAAGAGGCGCAAGCGGTATTCGGCCCGCAGGTTGTGGAGACGGCGCACGCGATCAGCGCATCGAACACTATCGGAATCACGCCGCCGTTTTACGAAACCGGTTATTGAAGAGTCGCCCTGTCTAGCGCGCAGGCGGAAGAGTTAATCGCCTTTACGCCGATACGTTCCCGTGCACTCGCGCGAGCATTGCATTTGCTATCGCACGGGCGACGCATGTTCGCGCGCCTGCGGTTGTTTCCCCCAAAACCGAAAAGCTGATTCGGGGTTAGCCCTAATTTCCGTACGTCCCGATATCATTAAAAATGACATCATCATATCGACAGACGATATGGGCGGATTCACAGGCGCTACAACAAACTAGGGGAAGCAGTGGGATCTCAAACAGACCTTTTGGCCGATGCGGCCATATTCAACCCGGCCGCCGGCTTCATGGGCCTGCCGGGGCCTATGCCCGAGCGGGGCACGCCCGGGGCCTGTGTCATGGGTATTCCTTTTGATTGCGGCACGCACCCGTTCCGTGTCGGCTCACGCCAAGGTCCTGATGCCATTCGCGAGCAATCGAAACTGCTGCGGCCGTTCGACTTATTCCGCCGGGCCGGCGTCGACAACCCCGTTCAATATCTGAATGCCGTGGACGTCGGTAATGTGACCTGCTGGCCGGGCGACCCGGAACGTTCCTATCCCGTGATCGAAGAGGCGGTTGGCCGCATCCTCGACGCGGGAGCGATTCCGGTGACCATGGGTGGAGACGGCGCCGTGACTTTGCCGCAATTGCGTGCGGTGGGCAAGCGTCATCCCGGACTGGTTGTACTGCACTTCGATTCGCATACCGACACCTATCCGATCCCTGGCTATAACACGGCCACCACATTCACGCGCGCGGCGGAAGAGTCGGTGCTCGATGTCAGCGCCAGCTTTCATGTAGGCACGCGCGGCAATTCCTTCATGGGTGGCGTTGTCGAATACGGGCGAGAGGTGGGCTACACGGTGATTCCATTTGACGATCTCGAAGCAGGCCAAGCTGGCGTGATTGACGAGATCAAGCGCCGCGTCGGGGATCGACCGGTCTATCTGTGTTTCGACATGGATATATTCGATCCCTCGTGCGCGCCTGGTGTCTGCACGCCCGAGTGGGGCGGGTTGTCAGCCAAGGAAGGCTTGGCGCTGCTACGCCGATTAAGCGGTTTGAATTTCGTCGCGTTCGACGTCAACACCGTCTCGCCACCACAAGATGTAGGCGGGGCGACGGCCTTTTTGGCGGCCACGGTCATACAAGAATTTTTTGCACTTGCCAGCACAGCGGTGCAAAAAAGGCGCGCTTGACGCGCAGTCGGTAGTTTCAAAACAAGGGGAAAAACATGAAAATCATCTTCACGAGTTTGTTGGCTTTAAGCTTGGTCGGCGCGAACGCGTCGGCGCGGTCCTTGGAAGAGATCCAATCGACCAAGAACATCAATGTGGTCACCACGGCATCCTCGCCACCACATGGTTTCAAGAATCCCGTCAGCAATCAGCTCGAAGGCATCATGGTGGATGTGGCGCAAGGTGTGGCCAAGCATATTGGAGCCCAGATGCAGCTGCGCGATGTGCCGTTCTCGGGCCTGATTCCCACCTTGACTTCCGGGCGTGCGGACGTGATGTCGGCGCCTCTATTCATGACACCCGAGCGCGGCGAGGTCATCGACTTCAGCGTTCCCGTGTATGAATGGGGCGAAGGCATTGTCGTGAGCGACAAGAACGACAAGGCGTACGATCGATTTGAAGACCTGCAGGGTCATAAAGTCGGCGTGCTGGTGGATTCGGTGCAGTTCAAGATGATCAAGGACATGCCCGATACCCGGGTATCGACTTATCAAGACTATTCCACGCTGCTGGCGGATGTGCGCGCGCGACGGATCGATCTGGGTATCGTGGATCCTCCCAGCATCATCTACCAGATCCAAAGCAAGAATATCCCTGGCGTGAAGCTTTATTCGGGCTACCAGCCGCAGACGAAGTGGCAGGTCGGCATGGCCGTGGAGAAAGGCAATAAGGCGCTTCTGGATGCCGTGAATGCCGCACTGATCGAGATGAGGCGCAATGGGGAGATGGCAGAGATCGGCCGTAAGTGGGGTGTGTCCGAGCTGATCAGCAACTAAGTAGGGAAGTCTGAGTGATGGATTTCGCTACGTTAAAGCTATATCTCACGCCGCTGGCCGAGGGTACGACATGGACGCTCGCGCTCTTTGTCTGTTCGGCGGTGCTTGCCGTTATCGTGGGCTTGATAGTCTGTCTGTGCAGGCTATCCAGTTCAAGACTGTTATCGCGCGCCGCCCGCTTTTATATAGAGATCATACGCGGCACCCCGTTGTTATTGCAACTGTTCTACATCTATTACGGGCTGCCCGAAATGGGCGTGGTGATCGACGGATTCACCGCTGGGGTTCTGGGCTTGACCTTGAATTTCGGGGCGTATCTGGCCGAGCTCTTCCGTAGTGGGATCCAATCCGTGGACTCTGGCCAATACGAGGCGGCGCGAGCATTGGGCCTATCCAAAACCGACCGCCTGCGCTTTATCGTATTGCCACAGGCCTTGCGCACGGTGTTTCCTGCACTGGGTAACTATGCGCTGGTTCTGGTCAAGGAAACGTCGCTCGTTGCCGTTATCAGCGTGTATGAATTGATGAGGGCAGGCGAAATGCTGGCAGGCGCGACCTTCCAAGCGCTCACGGTGTACACACTAGTGGGCATCATTTACTTTGCCATGTGCAGCGTGTTGTCCTGGATGTTCCGCCGCTCGGAACGTCGCTTAGCCGTGCCCGGTTACTGGAACGGTGCGGGCGAGAATCACGATATCACCAAGGCCTGATCATGCAGAAAGAACCTATCATTCACCTGCAAGGCGTCTCGAAGTGGTATGGCGAGTTCAAGGTGATCGACGACCTTTCTCTGGCGATATTTCCGGGAGAGAAAGTGATTCTTTGCGGTCCCTCCGGCTCGGGAAAGTCCACCACGATACGCCTGATCAATCGACTGGAAGAGCATCAACAAGGCACCATAGTTGTCAATGGGATTGAGTTGAATCATCAGTTGTCGAACATCGAACGCATCCGGGCCGATGTCGGGATGGTGTTTCAACACTTCAACCTTTTCCCGCATATGACCGTTCGGCAGAATTGCACGATCGGGCCACGACGAGTCAAAGGCGTGAGTGCCGAGGAGGCGGATACGCGCGCGATGCATTATCTGGAGCGTGTGCGCATTCCTCATCTCGCCGATAAGTTCCCCGGGCAGCTCTCTGGAGGTCAAAAGCAACGTGTCGCGATCGCACGGGCGTTGTGCATGCAGCCCAAGGTGATGCTCTTCGATGAGCCAACCTCGGCACTGGATCCGGAGATGGTCAAAGAAGTGCTGGAAACCATGGTCGAGCTTGCCAAGGAAGGCATGACCATGATTTGCGTCACGCATGAGATGGGCTTCGCTCGCGAGGTCGGGGATCGCGTGGTTTTCATGGACGGTGGCAAAGTCATCGAAAGCGCCACACCTGAACAGTTCTTCGCTGCGCCACAAACTGAACGGGCGCGGGCATTTCTCGGGCAACTGCTTACGGCGGCTTGATGCACCTGGACCGGCGATCGGAGTGCAGCTCCGGGCTGCCCATCGGCCAAAGCGGTGGGCAGCCTCTGAGCGGGCGACTCGCTAAATGTTGATCTACGCCATGTGCAAGCCAGTCGTTACACCAGCGTGCCGCACACGGCTTTTACGACCCAACCCGGTTAGAAACGCCAAATGGCTTTAATGGTTCCCCCCGAACTCCGGGTCTGACTGGAAATTAGTCCGTCGTACTGCGCGCGAAGATCAAATCCGCCGCGGCCAGCTAGCTGCATGCCCACAGACACATGGCCGAAGACACGGCCCGTCTCCAGCGTGGTCTTAAAGGCGTGGCTGTCGGCAGGGGCTGAAGTAAGCCGAGCTCGCGTTTCCCACTTGTCCGAGGTGGACACAGATACACCCGCGTTCACGAAGGGCCGCAACGTATAACCGTCGCGCAATTGGAATAGTCCGCCCACTTCGACGCCCGGTGTCAACATGGCATTGAGCTGATCCGCGTTGGCGACGTCGAGGTTCAACGGCCCCGCATCGCGTTCCGTGTAGGAAGGCATGTGTGTGTAGATCAGATCCACATTGGCATAAGGTTTGATATATGCCTTCTCAATGGAGGCCGTGTAGGCCGCGCGCAGTTGCTGTCCGATGGACCAGACCTTTGGGTCGCTCTTGGCCGTCTCGCCCGTGAGATTAATGCGCCGCTCGGTGTCGTACGATGCGTAACTGCCATAGGTCGCTCCAGAGAAGGTCCAGGGGCCCGTCTCGTATTTCAGCAGCAGACCCACATAACCCGCGTCGCCTTTGGTATGTATACGGCTGTCGTCCGAACGTATGTTGTTGTTCTCATACGCGCCCGCTACCCCTAGAACCCACTGCGGAGCGATACGCCGTTGAGCACCAAGTTGATACGACGTTGAACGCGCACGTGTAGCGGCGGTACCCCGATTCGGATCCAGGTGCGAGGTCTTTTCCGACACCCGACCCCACACGCAGTCGCCCTCAGGTTGCTGCAGGGTATTAGCGGCGTGTTGCGGGCAACTAAACAAACTGTCCGCGAACGTTTTCATCGAACGGGTGGCAAGGGCAGCAGGGGCGGCCGACAACCCGGGGGACAAGTCACTCATTGCCGAGGAATAAGCTTGCGCGTTATTTGCCAGGCGATCGAACCGAGCATAGATCGAGCCCAACGCTTCTGTGCTTCCGCGTTCCCAGATGTTCTGCAGGTGATCACCTACCTCGCGCAGGTTTGCGCCTAGCCCATAGGCCTGCGACATCTTGTCGAAATTCGCTCGACCGACGGATACGGCCGCCGCGCCGGCGGTGGCATGCGTGTTGAAGTCAAAGAGCGATGACGCGCCGTGAACCTTGAGCGCGGCGGCGTTCACACTGCCTGCTTGCACAAAGGTCAACTCCCGATTAGGCATGAGCGTTGAAGCCGCGATACTCAGCTGACCGTTTAGATGAGCGTCGCGCCCCACTACGAGCTGGTCTATCCGTCGATTGTTGAAATCCGCCCCGATATGCAGCGTTCCTTTTTCACGTTGGACGAAGTCGTTTGTCACACGCATCTGATCGATTTCATAGGGAGAACCCACAATCACGTTGCCTGCGTTAACCACCGTACCTTTGATGGTGGCGGCGTTGATCAGCGTGCCCGTGTTGTTGAGGACGCCAACGGTCGCGCTGCTGTCGGCGCTTAAAAACTGAGAACCCGCGATCGTGCCGGCGTTATTGACCGTAATCGTGCCAAATCGTGTTTGCTGCACGGCGATAGTGGAGATGAGATAGGCAGCCTCTGCAACCGTTACGACGTTGGAATCTGAACCCCCATCAAGCCACACCCCATACGCGTTGGGAAGCGTGGGCACAGGGGCTGTCTGCACCATCCCGCCTATCGTGATGGAAATGGGCGAGGCCTGCGCAATGTTTCCATCACTTTGCGCAAAAATCGCTATCGGGTTCGCGCCCGTCACGGAGAGAGTGCCTTCGCTTGTCTGGGTGAATGTAATCGCACCGGCTTTGGATCCGCCGCCCTTGGTATGGTCGTACACCGATCCGGCAAAGCTGCCTTGTGAAGTCGTGCCTACACCGCCGCCGTCTGCGATCGACTGAAGCAGCACGCCGACGCTATTGTCACCGGTCACGCTGATCGTCATATCTCCCATGTCCAGCCGAACGTCACCCGCGTCAGCGCCGCTCGGGCTGACATTTTGCTGGCCTGCGCCTTGCCATCCCATCTGCAGTTGCGAATCCGGGCTACCCGCGATCCCTCCGCCACCGCCTATCGACTGCAGCACTATGCCATGCGCAGCAAAGCCCGCGGTCGAAATGTCGTTGTAGGGATCCCGGCCGTTCGGGTCGAGATGATTGACCGATGAAAGGCTGACATGGACATTGCCACCGGAAGCGTCGAACGAGTTGGCTTGTTCAGAGGTGTCGATATTCGCACTGCTAATTGGCGAAGTCGGTCCCACATACGCAATACCGCCGCCGCCGCCGATGGATTGAGCGACCAGACCGTAGGCCGCCGGCCCTTGTGTGTGCGAGAGGATGATGGAATCGACCGTTATCGCGCCGGCCCCGCTAGCGGTTCCCTGGCCGCCACCGCCGAGGCTAAGCACGAAGTCCTCACCCACGATCGATCCGTCGGTGCTGGCGCCAGCGCTGGCTGCGCCGCCGCCGCCGCCAATGGACTGCAGCACGATGGCATGCGAGCCCGCGCCATAGGTACTGGCTCCAATCAGGCTGTTGGCGGCATTCATGTTGATCGCGCCGCCGGTTCCGCCCGCGCCACCTCGCCCGCCTACACCAATCAGCAGCGAGGGGGTGGCGCCGGTTTTGTAAGTGACATCGGCCGACCCGTCAGCAGCCTGACCGCCACCGCCGCCGATGGACTGCACGAGCAGGCCATACGCCGCGTTGCCCCGGGTGATCAACTGGCCCGCACTGGCATTGCCGGATGATCCGCTGACCTTGCCCGCGAAATTTAAATCGATGTCGCCGCCATTTCCGCCGTCGCCACCGCTACCACCCACGGCGATAGTGAGATTAGCGGTGCCTCTGGCGCCCTTTGCCGTGGCGGTACCTCCGACGCCACCACCGCCGCCAATGGATTGGACGATCATGGCGTCCGCCAGATCGCCCTGCGTTTGCGTGATGCCGGAGTAGTTCACCGTGATGGCCGATCCGTTGCCGCCCGCGCCGCCCTGGCCACCCACGGTCACCGACAACCCATAGGTGCCGAGATCGTTGTCATCCGAAGGAGGGTCGTCACTTGGATTGAACCCTGGATATGACGAAGGTCCGGCGGAAGCATCAGAGCCGGCCGAACCGCCCAACCCCCCGCCGCCGCCAATGGATTGCAGCAACACGCCATCGGCATCATTGCCACGGGTGGTAATGCTTGACGCATCAGTCAGCACGATGCTGCCACCGCTGCCGCCTTGTCCGCCAGTGGCGCCCACGGAAATGCTGACCGCCGCGGTGAAACTCGTGGTGGCCTCACCGCCACCGCCGCCGCTGTCTTCCAACGGTAAGCCTAAAGAGACGGTGGTGCCTTGCGAAGCGCCTCCGCCACCGCCAATCGACTGCATCAAAATGCCGCGCGACCCAGATCCAGCGGTGCCGATGGCGGTACCCGACCCAGTCGTCGCGGTCAGATTGGAGCCGGCGCCGCCCGAGGTGCCTTTACCGCCCACACCCACATTAACGGTGTATGACTTGCCCTGCGCGATGCCGCCTGTTCCGCTGCTGCCTACGCCTGCATTACCACCACCCCCACCGATGCCCTGAGCCATCAGCGCGTTGGAATAGTCGCCATAGGTGACGATCTGGCTCCGGTCATTGAGTTGCAAGTCGATTGCCCCGGCATGCCCGCTCGCGTTGCCGCTGCCGCCCACCGACGCGTCGACGTTTACTGCAATGCTTACCTCAGGCGTAGTGAACGTGCGGCTCATGGCATTCGAGTCGCCACCGTTGCCGCCTCCGCCGCCAATCGATTGTGCCAACACGCCGTGCGCACCTTGGCCGTTGGTGACCACGAGACTACTGCCGTTCAATACGACATCGACTTCACCGCCATCGCCTCCGAGCCCGCCCTTGCCGCCAACAGCAATGGAGGATGCAAGAGCAAAAACCGTGTCCTCGCTAATCGGGACGGGCAGGGCGACGCTGTTTCCTGTCGCGCTGCCGCCCGAGCCGCCACCGCCGCCGATGGATTGCGCAAGAACGCCGTAGGCGTCTGATTGCGCGACAGCTTGTGCCTGTGCTTGCGTCACTTCCGTGCTGGGGTCGACGGGCGAAGTCGCGACGACCGTATCGCTCAGCGTCATCAACACTTTTCCGCCGGCTCCGCCACCGCCTGCCGTGCCGCCGACGGCGACCGCCAGATTGAACCCCACGTTTAAGCCGGCCGACTCCGCGGTGCCACCAATGCCACCGCCGCCTCCGATGGCTTGAGCCACGATGCCAGAAGCGCTTGCCCCATAGGTCCGCAGGTTGGCGCCGGAGGCCTGTACGTTGACCTGACCCGCGGAGGCGCCCGCTTCGCCAGCGCCGCCGATGCTGAGCGTGGCGTCTGAAAACAATGTCGCGTTCTTCGCCGAGCCACCGCTGCCGCCACCGCCGCCAATGGACTGTGCAAGGACCGCGGTCGCGCCCGCGCCGGATGTGATCACCGTACCGTTGTTGTTCACGGACAGATTGACGTTGCCAGCGTTACCGCCGATGCCGCCATTGCCGCCGATGGAGATGGCGGGGGCCGCCGTGCTTAGCGCGAAGGCATTGCCGCCATTGCCACCCCCGCCGCCGATGGATTGCGCAACGACGCCATAGGCATATTCGCCAGCGGTTTGTTGCTTGCCGTTCGCGTTGAGCGTGACGTCGCCCGCTTGCCCCCCGTTGCCGCCGGTTCCTCCAATCGATAGGAGTCCGGCCGCGGAGGCTGCCGTGCCGCCACCGCCACCGATGGATTGGCCGAGCATCGCAATGGCCGCATCGCCCGCCGTTGTGATGCTGCCGGCGTTGGTCATCGTCACCGACCCCGCGCCGCTAGTGCCACTGGGCGCCACGTTCCCGCCGACAGCGAACAAACCCGTGGCCGATCCCGCCGCTCCGCCGCCGCCGCCGATGGACTGACCCACCATCCCGTTGGATGCATAGCCGCTTGTCGTGATGTTGCCGGCGTTAGTCACTTGCACCGTGCTGCCGGCGCCACCCGCGCCGCTATCTCCGCCCAAGGCCGCGATCAAGCCGACGCCGACGCCACCCGTGCCGCCGCTGCCGCCAATCGATTGCGCGAGCAGCCCGTACGCGTGTTGGCCGATCGTGCTGATATTGCCCGAACTCGTTATCGTGACAGCCGCTCCGTTACCCCCATTGCCACCATTTCCGCCGCTGCCAGCGAGGCCCCAGGTGAAATCGGTGCCCGTGCCACCGCCACCTCCGATCGATTGCACGATCACGCCGGCGGCATAGTTCCCGCTCGTGCGAATCGAGGCAAGGTTGGTTGTCGCCGACGCGGTGCCCGCGTTCGCGCCCGTACCCCCCTGGCTCGTGCCGGTGCCGCCAAATCCACCAATACTTTGCGCCAGCAAGCCATAGCCATAAAGGCCTTGAGTCGTGATCGAAGAGGCCTGGCTCGGCGAGCTCGCACCAGCGTCCAGCGAAATCGATACGTTTCCGGCTTTGCCGCCATTGCCGCCGTTCGTGCTGCGGTCCGTGCTGTCTCCGGACCCGCCGTTCGCGCCCCGTGAGAACCCCACCACGCCAGCGATATAGTCTCCGATGCTTTGCACACTGGTGTTGTTGAGCTGGATGCTCACCGTGTCTGCATTGCCGCCCTGGCCCCCACTGGCACCGTGGGAGGTTAGCGTGCCGCCCACCCCGCCTCGCGAAATCGCTGTGATGGCCGCGCCCGCGCTCACACTAGATGGCGTGGTACCCATGGCGGCGCGCACGACAATAGACGTTCGCGCGGGATTGGATGTGCCGGGTACCTCGCCCACGTTGACCGCGACCGAGCCGGCATCACCACCGTTGCCGCCAGAATCATCACTGTATTGGCTTTCTCCGCCATCGCCGCCGACACTGCGCGCCATGACGCCCACTGCGCCGTCGTCCGTCACATCGGGGTCCTGCCAATAGAGCGCAATATTGGCTGTGTTGTTCAGCGTGACGCTGCTCGCACTGCCGCCCGTCCCGGCATTGCCATCGGTCCTTTGGCCCTTGGCATACATGCCTCCCCGGCCGCCGACGCTTTCCGCAGCGACTGCCCAGGCGCGTGAAGTTCCCGCCAATAGGTCGCTGCTCGTGCCCATGCCGATCGCACCATGATTATTGAGCGTGACTGCGCCAGCGTTACCACCATTGCCCCCATAGTGATCGATAGCGTGCGAATGCGCTGTGCCGCCCGTGCCGCCCGCGGCCTGGGCGTAAACGCCCATCACGCCATATTGGAAAACGCCGCCGTCCTCGCCTAGTGTTACTGACGCATTGTTTGTCAGCTGGACGGTGCCGCTGTCGCCGCCATGGCCCCCGTCATCGTCGTGTTCTGGCGAGTAACCCACACCGCCGCGACTGGAGGCGCGCAGACCTATGGCCATTTGCGATTCCCAGCCCGTCAGCGTGATGTCCACGCTCCCGTTATTTATCAGTGTTACAGCACCGCTAGCACCGCCGTTGAACTGATCGACATTGCCGTCGACCCCTTGACTAATGATCTGCGCGCCCGCGATAACGTCGCCGGCGCTGTAGACCACGTTCGAGTTCGTCGTTACCTGCAGCGTATTGCCTTGATCAATTAGGACCGCCGGGTTTGCCATGGTCTGACCGCTGCTATTGCTGCAAACTTCGACGCCCTGGCTGTTGGTACAACTTAGACCCTCGAGGTTGCTCTGCGCATGCGCCATGGGTAATGCGGAATAAGAAAGCACCAGCAGCAGCTTGCTCGCATAGTCAAGTGTCAGAACGTCGTGGCGCTGAGCTGGGTGATGCGTATCCAGAGATTGGCGAACGACTCGATGGCGCGGTTGGGAAGGGTTTGGCATCAATAACACTCGCGTAAGCGACCGCTGCGCGCACGGCAGCGGTGGCGATAAAAAAGGATGCGCAGAGTAACGCTATTGCGGATCGCTTGAGGTGAAGAGGGAGCACGCTGTCACGCATCTGCAGCCTGCGATATCGTCTTGCAACTTAATATTTCCGTCTATCGGATTGCTGGCGTCTGTTATCGGATTCGCGATATTTTTTCGTCGGGCCACAACCGATCCGATAAGATCTGCGCTCTCGTCGCTTGGGCCGAATCCTATGATCGTCACGCTGTTTGAACAGGTCCCGTTTGAGCGCTTTAGCGTCGTCGACACGGACGACCTGGACGAGGCGCGATCGGAAATTGGCAAGGTGCTGACCGCCTATCAACTGCAAATCCATCGGGGACGCGTGCAGCATTGCCGCATGGATCTGGTACCCAGCGGCAAGCTGGCGCTGTTGAAGCTGCGGCCAGGTTTTGGCGCTGAAATCGGCATCGACCTCGAGACGCAGTGCCTGGAGGACTACTACCTTTTAGTGGTGCCGACGCAAGGGAGAGCCGTTTTTTACTTCGATGGCGCATGTATCGACGTATTGCCGCAGAGACTGTTTCTCCTAAGCCCCGGTCGTCCGTTTCGTTTTAACGCCAGCGCCGACTACGAACATGTATTACTGCGGGTCGATCGACGCGCGATTGCCCAGGCATGGTGCCGCTTAACGGGCCATGAACAAGCGCCTGCAATACTCTTCGATGTCGTGGTTGCGCCTCATACGGCGGGCTGGCAGGCCATGTTTCCCATGCTGCAATGGGTGGTCAGGTGCGCGGGCCAAAGCAATGGACGCGCTGTTTCGGATACCTTATTGGCGCAAACGGAATCCTTGCTGGCGACAACGCTGTTGCTACATCAACCGCACAACATGGCAACACTGTTGTGGCCCGCTCCGCCGCCTGCGTTGCCCAAGGCGATTTGGCGCGCGCAGGACTACATGATGCGGCATCTGGGAGAGCCCATGCCGGTATCCATGATCGCGGCGCATTGCGGCTTGTCGGTCAGGCGTCTTCAAGCCTTGTTTCGAGAGTCTTGCGGACAGTCGCCGCTGCAATGGTTGCGTATGCAGCGTCTGCAAGCGGTACGTCAGCAATTGCTGCAGCCGGAACGGCCCGCGAAAGTGGGAGAGCTTGCGTTACGGTTCGGGTTTAACCACCTCGGGGACTTTTCGCGGGCCTATCGCGAAGCGTTTGGCGAAACCCCTCAAGCCACGCGCCGCGCCTAACGCGAGTACTGCATCTGGTTCGTAGCGCAGGGCGGTCGCGCACAGTCAAAGCCGGTTACCAACGACATTTTCGTGTGTCAACGCCCCTGATTGGCCGCACAAACCCCGGACTTTCCCTTGTTTCTCACAATTGCGACTTTCGTCAAGCGAAATTTTACAGTATGCTCATTTGTATACAGATCGTTATGCAACTTAAATATACAGTCAGGACGTCGGATGCAGCTTTTACCGGCCTTGCCTACAGGGGTGAATCTGGATCATGTCGGGCTATTTGCCGATGATCTGAGCCACACAGCACGGCAATACGAGGCATTAGGGTTTCTCCTCACGCCACAGTCACAACATTCCCGTCCCCCCACCCCTGATGCCCCGATATCCCTGCGCGGCACTGCCAACCGCTGTGCAATGTTGCAGCAGGGCTATATCGAACTGTTGGGCGTGGTCGATCCGGGGCTGGACACGCTGGGTGTACCCGAGGCGCTCGCACGTTACGAGGGCCTGCACATCCTGGCATTCGGTTTGCGCGATGCCGATACCGAGCAGGCCAGATTGAAAGCCGCTGGCTTTGAACCTGGCCGTACGATCCTGGAACGGCGCGTCGATCTGCCCGACGGCAGCGACGTCGCGCGATTCATCCAGGTGCGTCCCGACGCCTCGCAGCTGCCAGAAGGGCGCGTGTTCATGCTGCAGCACGAGACGCCGGAACTGGTCTGGCAGCCGCGATACCTCACGCATCCGAATACCGCCATTGCATTGGCGGAAACCACCGTCGCCGTATCGAATCTGGACGAAGCGGCTGCACGGTACGAACGTTTTCTAGGCTGCGCAGCGCAAGCAGGGCCGGGATATCGCCTGTTCACCCTCACTCACGGCGCATTGCGCCTGGTGACCCCCGAGTACTTGCACGCAGTGGCGCCCGATGCGCGCGTGCCCGCATTGCCGTTTCCAGCGGCATGCACCGTGACCGTGGCCAGTCTGGAACGCGCGGTCACGCACTTAAACGCGCATGCAGTGCCGTTCCAATCCTGTCCTGGAGGCATCCGCATCGCGCCCAAGAACGCGGGCGGCATGACGCTGGTTTTCCAAGAATCCATCTAGTCATTTGAGTAGCAACACCAGGGTAGCGCGCGCTGACGCGCATTCCCTCATCTTTGGAGTTTGCATATGAAAGCAGCACAAAAATCGCGCCGTTCATTCGCGCGCTTGGCCGCGTTGAGCCTGTTGTCTGGTGCCGCGTTGACCGCTACGTTCGGTGCGCGCGCGGAAACGGTGAAGTTCGCCTTTCCCACGAACATCAACCTATCGAACGCACCGTTGTTGATGGCCAATGGCATGGGCTACTTCAAAGACGAAGGCCTGGACGTTGAAATCATGTTCTTCCAGGGCTCGTCGGTGATGATGCCCCAGCTGACTCAAAAGAACATCACCTTCGGTTGGATGAGCCCGGAGTCGTTGATCTCCGGCGCGCAGCCCGACCGCACGCGCCTACCGGTCAAGCTCTTTTATAACGGTATCTATCTGTCGCCCTACGAGATCGTGGTCAAGGAAGACAGCCCCATCAAGCAAGCCTCCGATTTCGCCGGCAAGAAAATAGGTGTGGGTGGCATGACCTGGGCCAACATTCCCATTACCAAGGCCATCATGAACGACGCCGGCTTGCAAGCCGGTAAAGACTACGAGCTGCTGCCCGTCGGCGTGGGCGCCAGCGCGTTTCGCGCGTTGGAAGACGGCTCGATCGCGGGCCTGAACCTGTTCGACACCTTCCATGGCCAGTTGGAAAACAACGGCACCAAACTGCGCCGCGTGCCAGTCGAGGACAAGTACCGCAAACTCTTTTCCAATGGCTGGCTGGCCCACGAAGACACATTGCGTGATAACCCCGAACTGGCCGTCAAGTTCGCGCGCGCCGCCGCCAAAGGCGTGGTCGCTTGCCAAGCCAACGTAGAAGCCTGCGTGAAAAACTTCTGGGCGATGTATCCCAACACCAAGCCTTCCCAAGGCACCGAAGAGCAAAAACTCGCCGACGCCGTACGTATCGTAGAGATGCGCCTGGCCACCATGATCCCGGCCGAGGGCCCGGCACAAATGGGACGCTATACCCAGCAATCGCTGCAAGACTATGCCAAGGTTCTGCACCAAGGCGGCCTGTTGTCGACCACCGATCTGCCGCTGGATACGCTCTACACCAACGAGTTCGTCGATCGCATCAACGACTTTGACGCCCGCGCCGTTGCAGCGCAAGCAAAGGCAAAATGATGCAAGCACGCGCGCAGGTATCGCCTAACGCTATTGACGTTGGGAATGACAGCACACCCTTGGTTTCCACGGAAAACCTGAGCGTTATCTTCCGCGGTAGCCGTGGCAGCGTCACGGCGCTGCAGGATATCAACGTGTCCGTAGGACGCGGCGAGTTCGTGTCGGTGATTGGGCCTTCAGGCTGCGGTAAATCGACACTCACCCGGGTGTTTAGCGGGTTGTTGAAACCCACGCACGGCACCGCCTATCTGAAGGGTGCGAAGATCGATCGTCCGCGCGGTGACGTGGGCATGGTGTTCCAGCAGGCAAACTTGCTGCCTTGGAAGACCGTGTTGGACAACGTGCTGGTGCCTGCGCGCGCGCTGCGTCAAGACATCTCCAAGGCGCGCGAAGCCGCGATGGATCTGCTGCGTCTCGTGGGTCTTGAGCGCTTCGCGCATAACTATCCCAGCGAACTATCCGGCGGGATGCAGCAACGCGTCGGTATTGCGCGTGGGCTGATTCATAATCCGGATCTGCTCTTGATGGACGAGCCGTTTTCGGCACTCGACACCATGACGCGGGATCACATGAGCCTGGAATTGCAGCGCATCTGGATGGCGCGCAAGACCTCGGCGATCTTCATCACCCACAGTATCTCGGAAGCCGTATTCCTGTCCGATCGCGTACTGGTCATGTCGGCTCGCCCCGGCACTATTGTCGAAGACATCAAGATCGATCTGCCGCGTCCCCGCACGCTGGAAACCATGGCTTCGCCCGAGTTCGCCGAATACTGCCTCGTGCTGCGTCGGCTGTTCGAGCAACTCGTGCATTTCAATTAAGTGAGCTCACTCATGTCGAACAAATTGAAAGCCATCGGCTATCCCATCGTGACCGCGCTGGTGCTGATTGCGATCTGGATCTGCGCGGTCGATGTATTCAAAGTGCCGGACTATCTGATTCCCGCACCACGCGCCGTGTTGGGGACGCTCTACACCGGGTACATTGAAGGCAAGTACTGGCCGGATTTCTTCTTTACCCTCCGCAATACGGTCGTGGGCTATGCCAGTGGCGCTTGCCTGGCACTGGCACTCGGCGCTTTCGTGGCGGAATCGAAAACGTTCGAGCGTTTTTTCTTCCCCTACATCGTCGCGCTACAGGCCACGCCCAAGGTTGCCATCGCGCCTTTGATCCTGGTGTGGTTTGGCTACGGCATGGCGTCCAAGGTGGTGCTGATCGCATTGATGACGTTCTTCCCGGTCTTCATCAACACGATCACCGGGCTGCGTCAAACGAATGCGGCCATGCTGGACCTCATGCAAGTCTGTTCCGCATCCCGGCTGCACGTCTTCCTGAATGTGAAGCTGCCGTCCGCAGCCGGTCACATCTTTGCCGGTCTGCAGATCTCGGTGGTGTTGAGCCTGATCGGCGCGGTGGTGTCGGAGTTTGTCTCCTCCAGCAAAGGGTTGGGTTATCTGATTCAGTCGGCGTCAGTAAACATGGACGTGGCGACGATGTTTGCCTGTCTCTTTAGCCTGATCGCCATCGGCGTGACCGGCACGCAGCTCATGAGCGTGTTGCACCGCCGTCTCGTGTTCTGGGAGCGCAACAGCTCGCAGACGCCTTCTACACACTGATTACACAAGACGATCGCGATGGAATTTCACGACTGTTACGCCACCACCTTTGAAAGCGCGCGTCAGCGCTTTCGTGCCGCTGCGACCGAACACGGCGCTCAGCTGTATGAATATCAACACCCTATGTCCGGGCCCAATGGCGAGACCTTGGCCGCGGATGTGGCTGTGTTCGGGCCTGCCGACGCCTCGCGCCGTCTGCTGGTCATCAGCGGCACGCATGGATTGGAAGGCTATTGCGGCTCGGCGGCCCAATTGGCCTGGATCCTGGAAGGCGGCTCGCAGGCATTGCCCCCCGATGTGGCGGTCGTCATGGTGCATGCGATCAATCCGTGGGGCTTTGCCCATGGTTCGCGCACGACGGAAAACAACGTCGATCTGAACCGCAATTTCGTCGACCACACACAACCGCATCCCGCGAACCCCGACTACGGACTGCTGCACGATCGCTTGCTGGAACGCGAGTGGACGATGGGGGCCGTTGCGCGCGCGCAGGCCGCCATGGACGAGTATGCCGCAGCCAAGGGCTCGGATGCCTTGTTCGATGCGCTGGCTCGTGGACAGTACACGCATCCGGATGGGCTCAACTATGGCGGCACGCAGCGAGAGTGGTCGAATCTGTTGTTAGAGCAGATCTATCAGGAACACCTCAGCACGGCGAGCAAAATCGGCTTTATCGATTGGCACACGGGCGTCGGCGAATATGGCGAGCCGTTCTTTCTGTGCTTTAACGACGAAGACGGCGACCTGTTTGCCCGGGCCTGCCAGTGGTGGGGTGAGTCGCGCGTACGCGGACAACGTCCGCACGGTAAAGCGCGGCCTTCCTATCAAGGCTTGCTTTTTCATGGCGTTCAGCGATTCGCCGGCGATATTCCAGTGTGTGGCGCCGTGGTGGAATTCGGCACACGCGGTTGGCATATGCGCCGCATCCTACGCTTGGATCTCTGGCTGAAATTTCATGCCACGCCGGGCACCGAACAGGCCGACATGCTGCGCGCCGACTTGATGGATGCGTTTAGCCCTGTTGATCAGATGTGGCGTGACGCGACCGTGCGGCATGCCTTGCAGATCACGCGCGAGGCAGTGGCCGGGATGGCAGACTGGTAAACAGGGTAGGGCGGGCGCGAGGGTTTACACTGGCGCGTACCCCGCCTTCTCCTTTGTATCAACGCTTTTAATCCGCCTTGGCATTAATCGCTTTGACGATCTCCGCCTGGCGTTTGACCTCATTCGCAATGTAGTCCCGTAGCGCTTCCGGGGTCCCACCTTCGACCGTGATTCCGCTGGCCTCCAGCCGCTCCTTGACTTTCGGGTCTTGCAGCACCTGATTGGTGGCTTGATTCAGCTTGGCAACAATTTCGGGCTTAACGCCCGCATTGGTCAGCAGGGCGAAGCACGTATCGCTCAACATTTCTGGCATGCCGAGTTCTGCGGTACTGGGCACCTGAGGCAACACCGGCGAACGTGTTTTTGACATCACGGCCAAACCTTTCGCCCGTCCATCATTGACATACGGCACCATCATCACGACCAGCGGCATCATGGAATCGAGTTGTCCCGACATCAAATCGGTGACCGCCACGCCCGGCGATGTGTATGGGACGTGCACCAGCTTCGCGCCCGATTCTTCCTGGATCATCGCGCCCGCGATATGCCAGGAACTACCCGTGCCCGTTGAACCATAGGTCAGCCCCTTTGGTCGGCTCTTGGCCAGTTCGATGTAGTCTTTCAAGTCTTTGACTGGCAGATCCTTGTTCACCGCGATGATGTTAGGCACGCAGCCCACCTTCGCGATGGGCGCGAAATCCTTTTGCGAGTCGAACCCTGGCGACTTGTAGAGCGCCATGTTAGTGGCCAAAGGGCCAGTCCAGCTCAAAACGATGGTGTTTCCATCCGCCTCCGCGCGAGCGGCTTCTGCCATCCCGACATTGCCGCCCGCACCCGGCCGATTAAACACTGCGACGGGTTGCCCCAACCGTTTGGATAATTCCTCTGCCAGCAGCCGCGCTGTAGGGTCAGAGGATCCCCCGGGCGCGGCGGGCAAGATCAATCGCATGGGCCGATCTGGCCATTCGGCGGCCGCTTGCGTGGGAACCAAGGCCGATGCTGTCAGCGTCGCTGCCGCTACGAGGAGAGCGGCTTGTGGGACCTTGCGTGGGGCGTGGTGAACTACGGGATTTTTCACACGGTTCATGGGGTTTGTCTCCTCCGGATGGACTCATTGTCCCAATTCGTTGTGCGTATCGTTTTGTTGGCTCACACGGCGATTCGATGCAGGGATACTTCAAAAGGCACCGACTTTCTGGGCACGAGCGCTGAACTCAATCCCACCACGGCGCGCACGCGCGATCCGGGCGAGGTCGTCGCCCATTTGCCGGTGCCGTAGGTGCCATTAACGGCCAGTGGGTCTACCTCGCGGCGCAGCTTCTCCGCGTCCGCGCGTGTTTCGGTACGGATGGCGATGCGCAAGACGACCTCATACGGGTCGCCGTTCAAAGCAGGCGTGGACTCGCGATGCACGGCATTGATGCCCACATAATCCATACGTATCTCTTGCGCCCGCAGACCGACCTTATCGAATCGTTGGATCAGGATCTCTTTCGTGAGCTCTGCGCGTTCCAGCGCGCCCGGGCCGGCAAACAGCACCATTTCCTCGGTCATATAGCCCTCGGCCAACCCGATGAGTGCTTTCAGCGTATCGGTTTTCGGTCGGCCGGCGTTATCGATCAGGACCTGCACACGATCCGGCCCCGCCTGTTTAAAGGACACGCGTGTCAGGTCCGCGATGCAGTCGGGGCAATAGTAGGTCGACGGATCCTGCACCTCGTAAATCAGTTGTTCCTTGCACGTCGCTTCGCTGACCAAGCCACCGGTACCCGCCAGCTTGGTGATGAACACCGTGTCTTCGCTCACTTCGGCAATCGGTGCGCCCACGTTCGCCAGGTCGGGAACCTCTTTATATCCCGGGTCAGCGAAGTATCCACCGGTCACCTGAGTCCCGCACTCCATCAAATGACCAATGATCATGCCGCGCGCCATCGCATGGTGGTCGCTAAAATCCCAGCCGAACTCATGAGCCAGCGGCCCCAGATACACACAGGCGTCCGCGACTCGCGTGGTGATCACCACATCGGCGCCTTGTTCAAGCGCCTGTACTATCCCCTCGGCGCCCAGATAGACCTCGGCCGACAGTATCTTGTCGCGCGATAGCGAAATAGGTTCACCGTTCTCGATGAATGTCAGGCCCAGATCAGCGATCGACTGATGCAGCACGCCACCGGACACCGCAGCCACCTTCAAGTCCGGCAGGCCCAGCTCCCGTGCCAGCTCGGTGACGCGCTTGGCCGCCGCCACCGGGTCCAGCCATCCTTGATTCGTGACGATGCGTATCCCCCGGCGCTTGCAGTCGGCCAGAATCGGTCGCATCCTCTCGACGAGGTAGGGATCATAGGGCACCGCATCCGGCCGTTCCATGCGCGCCACCTGTGCGGCGCTCATGGTGACCTCGGACATGGAGTCAAAGCACAGGTAGTCGATCTCTCCACGCGCGACCAGATCCGGGGCATGATCGAAACGATCGCGCGCCCAAGCCGCGCCACAGCCTAGACGGATTCGTTTCATTCTTTCCCCTTCGCCACCGCCACGGATCGTTCCTCCGTATCGTCGGGAACACGCACGCGCAACGTCAGCATCAAGGAAGACAGCGCCTTGCCCGATTCCTCGAACGCCAGCGTCCGGGATCGTCCGCCCTCCAGTGCGTTTTCGAAAACAAAATTCAAGGCCCCGATGGCCGGCAGGGTATAACGGCGAATCGCTCCCCGCGTAATCGGCCGGTAGAGTGGCGCGACGGCCTCGATTGTGACCTGCTGCTCAAGCACGGGATAAAGCGCGGGGTCGTAGGCGATCACGGAGACGTTCGAATCATTTCCCTTCTCGCCGGATCTGGCATGGGCCAGTTCGCGTAACGCGACAATCTTCATAGTTGGTCCTGTAGCCGTGGGATCACCGCCAGGCAGGCGGCCGGTGTCACTACGCAACCATCCTAAAGAGCGTCGATATATTAGTTAAATGAAATATTCTTAAAAGTCGATAAGACTTTCTTATATATACCGGTCGGGAATGTCCCGTCTGGTTCATTTAACCGGGCAGCGTTGCGCTCCAGGCAGGCACCGCATCCCGCAAGGACTGAAGTCCCGTTTCCGCCTCTAACATTGCCAAGAACGCCTGTGTAGCAGGCGGCATGCATCGATCCTTGAGCTGAATCATGCAGAGCTCCCGATCGAAGCCTGGCGCTTCGATGGCGCGCGTGCGCAGCCGCCTGTCCTGGTCCAGATCAAAGCCACTGGCAGGCAATAAGGCCACGCCCAGGCCAGCCTGCACCATGCCAATGGCGGTGGTGTTATACGACGCCTGACAGGTCGCGATGGCCACGCGGCCTTGCGCGGCAAAGGCCGTGTCCACGATGCGTCGCACGGTGCTTCCCGGGGCAGTCAGAATCAGATCGTGCCGGCTAAGCTCGTCCACATCGATACACGGCGCCTGCGCAATGGGATGCCCATCCAGATACAAAATCTGGATGGTTTCGCGCAGGAGAGGGCGTATACGCAAATCGTGCGCAGGCTGCTGCACGTCCGTGATCCCAAAATCGACCTCGCCACGTTTGACCATGCCTACGACCTGATCCCCCAGGCCATCGCTCACCACAAACGATACGCCGGGGTAATGCCGCCGAAATTCTGCCACTCGCCCCGGTAAATAAAGTGCCGCAACCGACGGTAAACATCCCAGCCTTACCGTGCCGCGACGCTTGTGCCGTAAGTCCTGCGTCGCATCCACGACATCGTCCAGCTGTTTGAGCATGGCCGAGAGCACAGGCACCAGATCCGCCGCTGCTTCGGTCAAGCGCAGATGCCTGGTTGTACGATCGAACAGCTTCAACCCCAGCGATTCCTCCAGCGATCGTATCTGTTGCGTAATCGCCGGCTGGGTACGATGCAACACCTCGGCAGCGCGCGTAAAGCTGCCGTAGCGGCTGACCGCCAAAAAAGCCCGCAGCTGTAATAACGATATGTTCGGTGAGGCAGTCATCGAAGCGAATCGGATAAGAGTGTGCCCAGGGCTGCCAGCGGTTTTAGACGGTCAACAGTTCCTTCCACTGTTTGAACGCATGATGACAAGGCTGCTTGTGCAGCGCCGGGTCTCCGTACCCCGACTCATGCAGCACGAAACGTACGCCTGCCCGCGCTGCGCATTCGGCGTCGACGGACGTATCACCAAAATAGAGGCATTCCTCCGGGCGCAGATTCAGCGTGCGTATCGTTTCCAAAAGCGGCACCGGAGACGGCTTTGCCGCCGCCCAAGAATCCGCGCCGGTGATCGCGGCGAAATGCTGGCGAATGCCCAACGTGTCAGTCACCGAAACGGCATTGCGATAAATCTTATTGGTACATACCCCCAACGAGAAATGCTCGCTGCATTGCCGCAGGATTTCCCATGCGTGGGGATACAGCCGGGTGTTGGCATGCCCGCGCTCGGCATAGATGCGGTAATACGTCGCCTTCAGTTCAGTCAGATCGTCAGGGGCCGCCCAACCCATATCCCGCATGACATCGCGAATGATGCCGTCGCTTGTCCCATGCAGATTTTCGGGGAAATAATCTTGGGGGACCTCGCCGTAACCGGTCTCGCGCAACATGTCGCGCATACTGCCCACGATATCGTCCGCGCTGTCGATCAGCGTGCCATCCAGATCGAATATCAGCCCGCGCACATCGGCTTGGCGGAACAAAGCGTGCAGCGCGCGCTGTTCAACCTTGTCCGTCGTCAGATCCGCCCGCGCGTGATCGCAGCCGGCATCGTCACCCACCACCGGGGTCGAGAAATTTTCAAGCGTGTTCATGCGCGTTTCCGTAATCCTTCAGGGCTGGCCGCGTAGCCGGTCAAAGTTCTGTCCATGTATCGCATGCGCCACGAAAGCATCTTTTGAGTATAGCGGAGCAGGGTGGGGCCATAGGCCGGGTCGCTCGCCACGTTGTTGAATTGCCCGGGGTCGCGCCGCAGGTCAAAGAACAGCGGTGGAGCATTGGTGAAATGCACATACTTGTAGTCGTGGTCGCGGATCACGCACAGCGAGCTGTCATCGATCCCCGTCCCCACGAACGACTCGGGTTGCGAATAAAAGATATTGCGGTAATCGAACTCGTAATGCACCTCCGTACGCCAGCCGGGCGGGGTCGCTCCCGTTTCGACAAAGGGCAACAAGGAATGCCCGTCGCAAGTCCGCGGTATCGGCAGGCCCATCCATTCCAATATGGTGGGCATCGTATCGATTGTCTCCGTGAATTCCCTGACTATCGTGCCTCGCGTCCCATCGGCGACCTTGCGTGGGTCGGCCACGATCATGGGAATATGGTAGCTCTCGTCGAAATATCCCAGCTTGCCCAGCAGGTGATGATCGCCCAATTGCTCCGCATGGTCGCTGGTAAAGATAATGAGCGTGTCTTCCCACTGACCCGTTTCTTCCAGGAAATCGAAGATGCGTCCCAAGTGCGCGTCGACCTCACTCATCAGGCCATAATAAGTCGCGCGCATCTGCTTGACCTCGTCGACCGACATGCGGCTGGCTACGCCTTTGCCATGGCGAAAAAAACGCTCTTTGCGTACATCTTCCAGATAGAACCCGAGCAAAGGATGTTGGGCGGCTTCCTCTTCTACCGTATCGGCCCGCAGCGGCGCCGGACAATCGCTCGGGTCATACATCTGATTCCAAGGCTCTGGCGCGATAAACGGCGGGTGCGGGCGATAAAAACCCAGATGGAGGAACCATGGTTTATGTCGCGCGCCATGCAGATACTCCAATGCGCGCTCGGCAAAAAATGCGGTGTCGGAAAATTCCGCGGGTACCCGCGACGGTTCGCCTGTCGCGTCCGTGCCGGCGCGATCCGGTTGCTGCGGCAGCCACATGTCTTCTGGCGTAGCCGGCATGTCGGGCCATTGTCGCACGACCCACGCGAAGTAAGCTTCCATCTTCAGCCCCCACGATCCCACCAGCTTCCAACCCTCCATTTCGCCTCCCAACACGCGGAATCGCGGGTCGTTCGCATCGGTATGGCGCGGGTCCGGCGTGGTCGTGGTGTAGCCCACCAGCGCTGGCTCGTACCCACCCTTGCGCGCTTCCCACGCCACGTTCGTATGACGGGCATCCAGAGGGATGGTGTTCTGCACGGCGCGATGATTCATCATGTACTGACCCGTCAACAGACTGGCCCGTCCCGGTCCGCACGGCACCGCCTGCGTGTAGTGATTGGCGAACGTCACGCCGCGCTGGGCCAGCCGCGCGATGTTTGGCGTTTTGATAGGGTGGCCCAGCATGGGCAGGGTATCCCCGCGCCATTGATCCACCACGATGAGCAGTACATTCTTGCGTGTCTTCATTTCGGTTCCTTAACGCAAAGCAGGGTCGAGCCGGTCGCGTAGCCAATCGCCAAGCAGACTCAGACTAAAAGTGGTGAGCACGATGATCAGGCTGGGGCACAGCAGGATCCATGGCGCCGATTGCAGATACTCGCGTCCATATCCCACCATATTGCCCAGGCTCGCCATTGGCGGCTGTATGCCCAGACCCAGAAACGACAATCCCGATTCCAGCAGCACGACACCCGGGAACGTGATCGTGATGTTGACGATGATCGTGCCGGCGATGTTGGGCAGCACGTGTTTGCCGTAAACCCGCCATGCCGATGCACCCAGATCGTGAACCGCCGCGGCGTAGCCCTGCTCATTAGCAGTGATCGTCATGCTGCGTGCAATCCGCGCGGCGCGTTCCCATCCATAAAACCCCATCAGGACGATGAATAGCGCAAGCGAGCTACCGAAGAACGCCAACACCGACAGGGCGATGATCATGAATGGCATGGCTGCCTGAAAATCGATAAGCATCAACACCAGGCTTTCCAGCCAGCCACGCACATGGGCGGCCATCATGCCCAACACCACACCCAACAGCGTAGATATCAGCGTCGATGCGAAAGCGATCAGCAAGCTGACCTGGATGGCCGACAGGACGCGCGAATACACATCGCGTCCCAGCTCGTCAGTGCCCAGGGGATGGCTCCAATCCCCGCCAAAGAAAACCGGAGGCTGCAGGCGCGCGCGCAAATCGATCTGACTGAAGCCATATGGCATAAGCCAGTCCGCTGTGCAGGCGATAATCAACATCAGCGCAAGCCATGCCAGGCTCAGCAGCACCATGGGTGGCCACGCCTTCAGGAACGCAGCGATGTGGCTGCGCGAGCGCGAAAACGGCGCCGCGTGGGAAATAAGAGGCAGGCTCATTCGTTCGCCCCATGGTGGCGCGTGCGCAGACGCGGATCCAGAATCACATACACCGCATCCACCATCAGATTGGCGATGACCATGCTAGCCGCGACGATGAACAACACCGCCTGCACCACCGACAAATCGCGACTCGTCACCGCGCTCACCAGCAGACGCCCTTCACCCGGCCAAGAAAATACGCTTTCCACCACAACGGCGCCCGCGACCAAGCCGCCCACCATCATGCCCACCAGCGTGACTGTGGGGATCGCGGCATTGGGTAGCGCGTGTTGGAACACCACTTGCCGCCAGCTCAGTCCCTTGGCCAAGGCCGCCCGAATATAGGGTTGCGCCAACACCTCCACCATGGCCGATCGCGTAAAACGCGCCAGCACTGCGGCGCCACCGAAGGCGAGGGTGGCGACCGGCAACAGCGCATGCCGCCAAGTGCCATATCCGCCGGTAGGCAACCACCCGAGCGATACCGAAAACACCAGCACCAGTAGCAGCGCCAACACGAAACTTGGACAGGTGTGCCCGGCAATCGATGCACCCATCAACCATCGATCCAGCCGCGAATTGTGGTGCAGCGCCGCGTACACCCCTGCTGGAACGCCGATCAGCAATTGCAGAATAAGCGCAGGCACCGTGATCGCCAGCGTTGCCGGAACACGTTCGAGCGCCAACTGCATCGCGGGGATTTCGTCCTTCATCGACACACCGAAATTCCCTTGCAGCGCATTCAGGAAGTACCCAACGTACTGCTGCCATAGCGGTGCGTCCAGCCCCCAGGCTTTACGAAAAGCCTCCACGGCTTCGGGTGGGGCATCGGGTGAAAGAATGATTAGCGCAGGGTCGCCAGACAGTCTCAAAATGACGAACGAAAAGCTCAACACCAGCCACAGCGTGATCACCAGACGCAGGCTGCGCTCTCCCAGATAATTCAGCATCGGATTGTCCTTCTCTCAGCGGTACAGGCACGCAAGCCGCCGCCCATCGGCTGCCTCGCGCAAAACGGGCGAGGTTTCCCGGCACGCTTGCTTGGCGATGGGACAACGCGGATGAAACGCGCAGCCGCCAGGGATATTGATCGGATTGGGCGGGTCGCCCTTGAGCAAGATCCGCCGATGGACTTTGCCGCGCTGGATCGTCGGTATCGCCGAGATCAGGGCCTCGGTATACGGATGCACAGGATTGGTGAATAGCTGCTCTGGTGTGCCCTGTTCGACAATCCGCCCCAGGTACATCACCGCGACTTCATCGCAGACCTGCCGCACGACCTTCAGGTCGTGGCTAATAAACAGCATCCCGAGTCGCCGCTGCTGTTGGGTCTGCGTGAGCAGATTGATCACCTGCGCCTGGATCGATACATCCAGCGCCGATATCGGTTCATCGCAAACCAGCAGGCTTGGCTTCAGCACCAAGGCCCGCGCCAGCACCACGCGCTGGCGTTGTCCGCCGGATAGCTCATGCGGATAGCGCTGCCACAGCGACTCACTCAGTCCCACCTCGCCCAACACGCGCGCGGCGCGCTCGCGGCGGCTGGCCGGCGAGCCGCGTCGGAAAATGCTTAATGGCTCAATCACCTGCGCCATCACGCCCAGGCGGCGGTCGAGTGCGCTTAGCGGGTCTTGATACACCATTTGCATGCGCTGGCGCAGGTCTTTCCAATGTGCATTACGCTGAGCCGGTACGGGCCTGCCTTCGAAAAGCACTTGACCCGAGGTGGGCGAGGTCAGCCCCAGACTGAGCCGCGCGGTGGTCGATTTGCCGCAGCCCGATTCACCCACCAGGCCCACGGTCTGGCCACTGCGCACTTGCAGCGATACCTCGCTGACCGCCCGCAAGGTCTGCGCCGGTGAAAACCATCCTCGTCCGGATCGCACCCGATAATGTCGCGCCAGCTTGCGTAGCTCAAGTAATGGCGCGTTCATTTGGTCAGCCTCCAACAAGCGACCGAGTGGTCAAGGGCGTTGACTCTTAACCCGGGCCGACGGACTTCGCAATCGTTCTCGCGCTGACCGCAACGCGGCGCAAATGCACATCCCGCCGGCATGGCCATGGGGGAGGGCACCGTCCCAGGGATGGCCTGCAGCCGCCGGACCGGTCCATCGAGCTCGGGTAGCGCGGCCAGCAAACCACGCGTATAGGGGTGCAGGGGATGAGCAAACAGCGCATCGGCCGTTGCGGTTTCGACAACCCGGCCGGCGTACATGACCATCACGCGGTCACACACCTGCGCGATCACGCCGAGATCGTGCGAGATCAGCGCCAAGCCCATGCCTGTGTCTCGTTGCAGCTCCCGCAGCAGGTCCAGGATCTGTGCCTGGATCGTGACATCCAATGCCGTCGTCGGCTCGTCGGCCACCAGCAGATCAGGCTCGCCCGCCAACGCCATGGCGATCATCACGCGCTGGTTCATCCCACCGGACAGCTCATGCGGCCACGCCCGCATCCGTTGCGCCGCGCTGGGCAGTTGCACCCGATCCAGCAGTCTTAGCGCCTCCACCCGTGCCGCCTCGCCGCGCAGGCCTCGATGCAGACGGACCGCCTCCATGAGTTGACGGCCGACGGTATGAACCGGGTTCAATGAAGAGGAGGGGTCCTGGAAAATCATTGCGATGCGCTTGCCCCTCACCTGTGTCATCTGACGTTCGCTAAACGTGGCGATATCGTCAGCCCCCAACTGAATACGGCCACGGATTCGTGCACGCTCGCCCAGCAAGCGCATCACCGCCATCCATGTCACGCTCTTGCCGCAGCCCGACTCGCCCACTACTCCCAGCGTTTCGCCTCGGCGGATCTCCAGATCCACGCCATGCAGCACCGGCACCAGGTGCGATCCAGTGTCGAACGAGACGTGCAAGTCGCGGATACTCAATAGCGCTTGGCGCTCGCGTGCCGCCGCCGGTTGCGCGATGGTGGCTGAACCGATGAGACGCCTGTCGGTTCGCGTCCAGTCTCGCGTATCGATAAATCGGGTCAATACTGCCGTATTCATACGGACACCTCAGCGGTATTGCCGCGCCGGAAATCCATATAAAAGGTCGGCGACCATTTCCAGTGAATGTCTTTGCGTTTGGCGTAAAAGGCAGCCGTCTGATGCACGACCAGGTAGGCAGGGTCCTCATACTCCGCGATACGCAGCATGCGCGCATACACCCGTTGGCGTTCCGCCGGGTCGGTAGAAGTCTCGAGCAACCCTGAAAGGCGATTGAACTCTTCGTTGTTCCATTCGCCCTTTTGCTGCTGCTGGCCGTTGGGGCCATGTTGATTGACGAGCGAACTGACTGGATCGTTATAGCCGGCCGAGTTCGACCAGTCACGAATACCCCGGGGGCTGGACGCATCATAGATTTGCGACCAGTTCTCGACCATCTGCATCTGTACATTCAGGCCTACCGACCGCCACATCTCCACCATGATCTGCGCCTTTTGCACTTGACCGGTGTAGTAGTTATTCAGCACACGGTAAGGGATCACCTCGCCCTGGTAGCCGGCTTCTTTTAGCAGTCGCTGTGCCAATTCGGGGTTGTATTCCGGCGTGTGGTGGTTCCGATCGAACATTTCGCCGTAGAACTCGAACTGCAGCCCTTGGGGAACGACTGTGCGCCCGCCCCACATCATTTCCACGATCAGCTGACGATCGATTGCGTGCGCCATGGCCCGTCGCACGCGCGGATCGGCCAGGACCGGGTGATGCTTATCGAAGCAAGTGATCTGATGATTAATAATGGGCCCGCCCACAGCCTCAAGCTTGGACGCGGACTCGATCGTCTTGATCTGATCGGTCGGAATATCGGTAGCGAAATCGTATTCGCCCGCCAGCATCCCATTGATTCTCGAGGCGACTTCGGGCACTTCATAAAAGTGCACTTCGTCCACCTCCGGCGCTCCACCCCAATAGTCGGCGTGTTTCTCCAGAATCAGATGCTGATCCTTTTTGTACGTCTTCACCTTGAACGGCCCGGTGCCTACGGGTGCCGAGGCCCACGCCTGCCAGTCGCCCGCCTCTTGATATTGCCGTTTGCTGATAATGTCGCAGCCCATGCGCGCCAAACGACCTTCCAACGTCAGGTCCGGCACCGCGTTCACGAATCGCACCGTATACGGATCGAGCACCTCGACGGCTTCCAGCGAGGGCCACAGCCGGCGGCCCACCGCGGCAACTTCGGCGGGACAGCGTGTGCCCGACGCCCGATGCGCTGCGGCGTTATCCGTGCGAATCGTCTTGGCGCCCTCGCCACGGTGCGGTGGGGTGTCGCCGAACATGACGTCCGGTCCAAAGCTGAAAGCCACATCTTCAGCCGTCATCTCATCGCCATTATGAAATCGCACTCCGCGGCGAAGACTGATTTCAATGGTTTTGTCGTCAATGCGGCGCCATGACTGTGCGAGGCCCGGCTGCAAACTCAGGTCTCCCAGCACGTCCATCGCGATCAGAGGTTCCAGTAGCGAGGGGAGCACCCGTTTGCCGACGTTGCTCTGTTCCCGCAGGGTGGACAAGGTGCCGTTATTACTGATTCCAGAGACCGCGATGCGTAGAATCCGTTTTCCTCCGGATGGCTGATCCCGGTGCTGCGCCCATCCCGGCGTAGAAACGGCAGTGGTGATTACCCCAGCGGTGAATGCGAGCCACTGACGGCGGCTGATGTTCATGTAACGGCCTCACTTAGATTTCGACGGGTGCTTGTTTCCCAAGCGTCCCGGCAGTCTAGGCAGGGCGTGTTGCGGTCGCGTGACGGTAGCGTGATATTTTGATGACAGTCGACCCATTGGCACATACCGCAACAAAGCCTGCAGTTAGGGCCATCTTGGCGGACAAAAACGCTTTTTCTCGTGCTTGGCGCCGACACTCTCGGAGTTGGTCGGATTTCCCTACGGAATCTTCCGTCGTCACATGTCACTGGTTATAAAATGCCTCGCTCGCTGCGGGCCGCCCTGCGGTGGTACACGGCTAACAGGCGAGCGCATGCATCTCCAATCCAGATTGAATTGACGTAGGGATAACACTTTGATGCTGTTCGAATTCGATGCAATGAGCACGCTGGTCATTGCGATTGTGGTCCTCTTGATCGGTCGGGCGCTCGTGAACCGTATCGGTTTCCTACGTCGCTACAGCATTCCCGAGCCTGTCGTAGGCGGGTTGCTCGCTGCCGTATTGATTACGGTTTTGCTGTTTGGCGCGGACGTCCAAGTCGCCATGGACCTTTCGTTACAAACCCCTTTGATGCTGGCCTTCTTTGCGACGATTGGCCTGGGCGCCGACCTGCGTACGCTACTGAAGGGGGGCAGAAGCCTGATCGTCTTCTGGGCGTTGATGATCGGCATGCTTGTTGTGCAGAACATCGCGGGCATCACCGCCGCATGGGCGATGGACTTGCACCCGCTGGTCGGGCTGCTGTCAGGCTCCATCACCTTGCTGGGCGGGCATGGCACCGGCGCGGCCTACGCGGGTCGTTTCGCCGAAGTCGACAACCTGCAAGGTGCGATGGAGCTGGCGATGGCCTGTGCGACATTCGGACTGGTGCTGGGCGGTGTCCTGGGCGGTCCAGTCGCGCAGCGGCTGATTAAACGCAACAAACTATCCAAGGAGACTGCCGTTACGCCAGGCGTACCGGCGGCTGCTGCTGAGGCGGCCGAAGTTCAGCCAGACGAAACCGCCTCGGGCGCCAAGACCCTGACGCCGATTTCGTTCATGCATAGCCTGTTGCTAATCGTGGCCTGTGTCCTCTGCGGGCGATGGCTTAGCAACGTCGCGCAAAACGAATATGTGACGCTGCCGAGCTTTGTGTGGACGCTGTTTACGGGCGTCGTATTGCGCAACGGTCTGTCGTTTGCCCGGCTCTATAAAGTCGATGACAACACCGTGGCGCTATTAGGGGGCGTGTCCCTATCGTTGTTTCTGGCCATGGCGTTGCTCGCGCTGCGTCTGTGGGAGCTGGTGTCGCTTGCATTGCCCATTCTGGTGGTGTTAGCTATACAAACCGTGCTGGCGGCGATTTACATCACCTACTTGACGTTCCCTGTAATGGGACGCAACTACGACGCCGCGGTGATTTCCGCAGGCCATTGCGGTCTGGCGCTGGGCGCGACCCCGACCGCTATCGCCAACATGCAGGCGATCACGGCCAAGTACGGGCCCTCGCCACAGGCGTTCTTGATTATTCCGATCGTGGGAGCATTCCTGATCGATATCACAAACGCCTTGTTTTTACAGGGTTTTCTGACTCTCCCGATCTTCGGCTATTAAATAAGTCGCTCCCATGCTCAGGCTCTCCGTCTCTTCATGCCCCGTACCCGCCGCGCGTGGCACTTCGCTCTGGTCTTGCACTGTCCGCTACCAGTGGCTCGCACTTTGCCTGCTTTTGTTGACGTTTCTTACCGGCTGCGCTCGCGGTCCGGATGAGGCAGACGTGCGGGATGTGGTGAGCGAACGCCTGCGTTCGGCCTTTCACGACCCGCTACTTGAAATCGCCAGTCTCAAACGCATGGGCAGCGCGTCCCTGGCCGCCGGTGGTGACGGCGCGGCGCGCATGATCGTTTATTACAACGCGCGTTTCACGCTGGAGCGTGATTACCGATTTTCGGACTGGGATGCCCTGAACCCGGCGGCGCTGGCCAGTCTGCTGGGTGCCACTGAGCGTGGCATCAGCGGCATTCAGAGCACGGGCAACGCCGCGGGCGATTCCTTGCTGGTGCACGGCTCGGTGACATTCAGCAAAGAAGACGACGGCGACTGGAAACCCGTCCTCTTTGTGCCTCCCGAGGCCCCCGACGCCGTACCGGTGCAAGATCAGGCCAGCGAAACCGCGCGCGAACTCGTCGAACCGATCATGGAGCGTTTCTCCGTCATGCCGCCTTCGCAGGCCGCCGCCTCGCGCGCCATCATCGCGGAAGAACTGCAGGAGGCGATGCGCCAAATCGACTTGCGGCTGGATAATCTGCAACGCGTACTCGTCGTGGCCGGGGGGCAACCCAGCGGCGAGTACGCCGTGGTGGCCAAAGAAATCGCAACGCTCGGCAAGCCTGTCGGCGTCAGGGTCGCCGCCACCACTACCGAGGGCAGCGTGCAAAACGCGCAACTGTTGCGCAGTCATTTCGCCACCGTCGGTATCGTGCAAAGCGACGTCGCGCTGATGGCATTTCAAGGGACAGGTCCTTTTGCCGCACAGGGCGCGGCACCGTCGCTGCGCGCATTAGGCAGCCTGTTCCCAGAAGCCGTGCAGTTCGTGGTGCGCGCCGATGGCCCGACGTCGGTGTCGGCCTTGCGGGGTTTGAAAGTCGATCTCGGTCTGCCCGCCTCTGGGACGCGCAACACCGCATTGGCAGTGCTAGAGGCCCACGGCTTGCGAGAGTCCGACATCCAGGCCTCCGACATGGGCCCGGTAGAGGCCGGCCAAGCGCTCGCGCGAGGAGAAATCGACGCCTTCGTCACCGTGATCAGCGCTCCCGAACGCCAATTGCAGCGTTTGGCCGCCGATAACGCGATCCGCATTCTGTCGCTGTCGCCCGAGGCCGTTGCGATGTTGGCGCGCAACTCGCCCGGCATCGTGCCAATCATGCTGCCCGCAGGCACCTATCCGGGGCAGGACACTGCCGTGCGCACCGTGGGCGTGGCGGCACTGCTGGTTGCGACCACCAGTATGTCGAACGCCGAGGTACGCCGGGTATTGACCGGCGTCTATACAGGCATCGACTTCGTCGCGGCGGGCAGCTCTGCCGGCGCCATGATCTCGCTGCGCCATGCGCTCACTGGCATCACCATCCCGCTGCACTCTGGCGCGGAGGCCTTCTTCGCTGAAACCAAGGCGTCAGAAGTACAGACGGCGCAATAGCGCCGCCATCGCCTGCTGTCAGGCGCTATTTGGCTGGCAGGACGCCCGGCGTCCGCCAGTCAGGCTACATTGCTCAGTGGTCTTTGCTCGCCGATGCCAGAAGCTTGTCGACATAGGCAATGCCGATCGCAGACAGAATAAAGGTGACATGGATAATGGTTTGCCACATGACGCCAGTCTCCGTAAAGCGCGAGTCGGGCGCGCCGATATTGCCTGCTTCAATAAACGTACGCAGCAGGTGAATCGATGAGATGCCGATGATGGCCATCGCCAGTTTGACCTTCAATACACTGGCGTTCACGTGACTCAGCCACTCAGGGCTATCCGGATGTCCTTCGAGGCGCAGTCTCGAAACAAAAGTCTCGTAGCCGCCCACGATCACCATCACGAGCAGGTTCGAAATCATCACCACATCGATCAGTCCCAGGACGATCAACATGATTTCGAGTTCGCCAAACGAAGACGCGTGTGTCACCAGGTGCCACAGCTCCTTCAGAAACAGCAAAACGTAAACCGCCTGTGCGACGATCAGTCCGAGATAGAGCGGGAGTTGCAGCCAGCGCGAACTGAATATCAAAGCTGCAAGTGGAGGTAAGGCGTGGGAACTACGGGCGTGACGAATCATGCTGCGTCGGAATTTGTCGAAAAAAGGGGCGAGAATTCTACCAATCAGGACAGCCACGACGTTGGCTCATGGCCTGCGGTGTGACAATTCAGACTGCATGCTATGCTGCCCGCCACCTATTCATAGGATGAGTGCATACCGTGCAAGCGTATGAGTCCGTCTTTTGGGGAATGGCTATCGTGGTGCTTGCGGCGCTGGCCGGGGGCGCGCTGGCGGGGTGTTTCAGGCGTCGTCGTAACAGCCTGATCGGCGTGGCGCTACAGTCCTGCGTGACCACCATTGTTGTCGCCTTTCTGGCCACGCAAGGACCGGCCGCGGACATCACGACTTTGCTCGCCGTGGCGGCATTATTGTTTTCCCTGGTGATCGGCACGGCGGCAGCATTGCTGACCCACCGCGTGCGCGGGCATCGGCCGATGCACCGCGACTAGGCTGTCTCAGCCTCTACTCTTCGTCTTCTTCTTCCTGTTCCAGCGCATCATGGCCTTTCCAGGTCAAGCGCCAGCCTGCCGAGGCTTCGCCATTGACCGCGGCAGGCGCGATAAGGCCCGCGTCCAGCAAAATATCCAGATGATGCGTGATCGTCGCATCGGTCAACTCATCAGGGATACTGTCCCGCACAGCATTCACGAGCTCGTCTTGCGATAGCGCCGCGGCGTCTGCGTCGCGCAGCTCGCTTAACATCGTCACTACCAAATCAAAATCGCGTCGCATAGCCATCCTTGCTATCTGTTGATTGAGCGGCCGCCCATCTGACCCACACATACCGCACGGTCAGGCTTTGGCGGACGCAAGGCATACAGGTTAGGGTAAATCCGGGTCTGCTCATAGTGTTTTTTTCAATTATCGCCATCGCAAGACTGTTATAGTCCCGACCCCCGCGTACCAATGCATGAAGGAGGCACGCTCGTGGAAATAACCAGCATCAAGATCTCGGACATCGCTGGCGGCGTCGCGCTCGCGACCACGCTGGACGGTGAACGCATCGATAGCTACGTCATCGCTGGCGTGTCAGACCTCGAGGCCATCGCAGAGATCGTTCCCGCCGAAAAAGTCCAAGCCGGTGCCGATATTCACGCCACTATGGTCGACGATATCGAAACCGCGCAGGAACAGGTGGATCAAGTCCTCGAGAATGTGAATCCTGGAGACGTTGCAGTGTTTTTTTGCGCCGATGAGGACGCCTATAACGCTGCACTCGACCTCTTAGGCCTTCCCATCGACTGATTTTTGGGGCGCATATGACAGTGATGCGCGCCAAAAGTTCCCAAAAACCCGACAATCAAGTTGCGCTTTGTTGCATTATTGGTACGCGTTTTTGAGGAATATGTTGACTTGTCGGGACAACCTGACGATAGTGACGGCACACGATCTCAAGCGTTGTGATTTTCGATCAGTGCAGTGCCTCTCCGGCCGGCGTTATTGTTCTACTGTCCCCTTCTTGATTGATTCGTGACTCCCGGGCATGTTGCCCACATTATTTAGGAAATACAGTATGGAAACCGGCGTTGTTAAGTGGTTCAACTCGGAGAAAGGTTACGGCTTCATCACCCCCGAAGCTGGCGGTAAGGACCTGTTCGCGCACTTCTCGGAAATCCAAGCCAACGGCTTCAAGTCCCTGGAAGAGAACCAGCGCGTCAGCTTCGTGACGGCTAACGGCCCCAAAGGCCCCCAAGCGACGAAGATCCAAGTTCTGTAATCCACAGATCTAGGAACTGAATCCGAAAGCCCCGCAAGGGGCTTTTTTGTTGCCCGCGCCATCGCGGCGAAACATTCCCTCGTCGTACAAAACTTGTTTCCATTTGAAAGTTTGACGTCAGCCCGCGCGCCTCATAAACTGGATTTGCGAGATTTTCAAGCGACATGGTGTCGGTCTCATTGGCGCCCAGGTACCCGCAGTTTGTTGCCCATCCTTGACGATCTAGCATCCCGCGAGCAATCGCTTCAGTAGGTAAGGACACTCTCATGGCAACAGGTATCGTCAAGTGGTTTAACGCAGAAAAGGGCTATGGTTTCATTACCCCCGATGATGGCAGCAAAGACCTCTTTGCCCATTACTCGGAAATTCGCAGCGATGGATACAAGTCGCTGCAGGAAAATCAGCGCGTGAGCTTTGAAGTCGGGCAGGGCCCGAAGGGCCCCAGCGCAAAGAACATCACCGTCGCCGGCTGATTCTTCGGGCAGGCGCGTGTGAGCCTCGCCCCTGTTAGCGCAACGCTTTCAGGGGCGTTTGCTCGTTCGAGCACTGCGCCCTTAGCGACTGGACAGGGGCCGAGATAGACGCCGTACGCCGGGCTTAAGCGGACCCTTGGCAGCGGTTTTCGCAGCCTGGTCCAACTTTCCGGTAAAATGCCCGGTTTACCCGTTCGTTCACCCATTTCTTGGATAATTTTGATGCAGCCTGTGGTTGAAACCCTCTCTGGTCTGGAACGCCGCTTGGATCTGTCGGTTTCCGTGGCCGACGTCGAAAAGGAAGTCCAGGCGCAATTGAAGCGCGTCGCCCGTACGGCCAAAGTGCCCGGGTTCCGTCCTGGCAAGGCCCCTCTGGCCATGCTGGAACGTAGCCACGGCCCTGGCATCCGCTACGACGTGATCAATGGCCAAGTCGGCCGTGCGTTTGAACAAGCTATCGAAGCCGCGAAGCTGCGTGTCGCTGGCACTCCTTCTCTGGAGCCCAAGACCGAAGGCGTCGCCGAAGACACGTTAGCCTTTACGGCCACGTTCGAGGTCTATCCTGAAGTCGCCGTGCCGGACCTGTCCGCGCTGGCCGTGACCCGCTACGAGACCCCGGTCACCGACGCCGAAGTCGACCAGACCCTCGACGTGCTGCGCAAACAGCGCGCTACGTACGAAGCCCGTGAAGACCGCGCCGCTGCCAGCGGCGACCGTGTCACGCTCGACTTCGCCGGCACTATCGACGGCGTGCCCTTCGAAGGCGGCAAAGCCGAAGGCTTCTCGTTCGTGCTCGGCCAAGGCCGCATGTTGCCTGAGTTCGAAACGGCCGCGACCGGCCTGAAGGCTGGCGAGACCAAGGTCTTCCCGCTCAGCTTCCCCGAAGACTACCAAGGCCAGGAAGTCGCTGGTAAAACCGCTGAATTCACGATCACCGTGAAGGAAGTCGCCGAAGGCGTGTTGCCCGAAGTCGACGGCGAGTTCGCCAAAGCCCTCGGCCAAGCCGAAGGCGATGTCGAAAAGCTGAAGGCCGACATCCGCGCCAACATCGAGCGCGAAGTCAAAGCCCGTTCGCAAGGCCGCACCAAGGCCAGCGTCATGGACGCCCTGGTCGAAGCCGCCAAGTTCGACGTGCCCAAGGCCCTGGTCGACAGCGACGTGGAAAGCCGCGTTCAAGCTGCCCGCGAAGAGCTCAAGCAGCGTGGCATCCCGAACGCCGAGTCGGTGCCCATCCCGGCCGAAGCTTTCAGCACCGAATCGGAACGCCGCGTGCGTCTGGGCCTGTTGGTTGCCGAGCTGGTCAAGCAAGCTCAATTGCAAGCCAAGCCCGAGCAAGTCCGCGCTCGCATCGAGGAATTCGCGCAGAACTACGAGCAACCGGCTCAGGTTGTCAGCTATTACCTGTCCGACCGTCAGCGCCGCGCTGAAATCGAAGCAATCGTGCTCGAAGACAACGTCGTGCAACACGTGCTCGAACAAGCCAAGGTTACCGAAGAGCAAGTGCCCTTTGATCAGTTGATGGGGATGGCGTAAGTATGCAGAGGTTTACCGATTTCTATGCAGCAATGTACGGCGGGTCTTCGGTCACGCCGACCGGCCTGGGTTATATCCCCATGGTCATCGAGCAGTCTGGTCGCGGAGAGCGTGCCTATGACATCTATTCGCGCCTGCTGCGCGAGCGTCTGATCTTCCTGGTTGGCCCGGTCAATGACAACACGGCCAATCTGATCGTGGCGCAGTTGCTGTTCCTGGAATCGGAAAACCCCGATAAGGACATCTCGCTATACATCAACTCGCCTGGCGGGTCGGTGTATGCCGGGATGGCCATTTACGACACCATGCAGTTCATCAAGCCCGATGTTTCGACATTGTGCACGGGCTTGGCGGCCAGCATGGGCGCATTCTTGCTGGCGGCTGGCAAGAAGGGCAAACGTTTCACGCTGCCTAACTCGCGCATCATGATTCACCAGCCGTCCGGCGGTGCCCAGGGTCAGGCTTCGGATATTCAGATCCAGGCTCGCGAAATCCTGGACCTGCGCGAGCGTTTGAACCGCATTCTGGCCGACAATACCGGACAGCCGGTAGAGAGAATCGCCGTCGACACCGAGCGCGACAACTTCATGTCGGCTGAAGATGCGGTATCGTATGGGTTGGTGGACAAGGTTCTCGCATCCCGCTCCGAGGGCTAAGCTCGCGGTAAAACCCGGAGCAGTGCGGTGACGTCCAAGTAAGCGTTGAATACGCCGGCCCTGTGGCTGGCGCATTCTCACCAGAGATACGAAACACATATGCCTGATAAAAAGGGACCGGCCGACGCCAAGGTGCTGCACTGCTCGTTCTGCAATAAGAGCCAGCACGAAGTCCGCAAGCTGATCGCGGGGCCATCCGTGTTCATTTGCGACGAGTGTATCGACCTTTGCAATGACATTATCCGCGAGGAGGCTCAGGCCACCGCGCGCGCGGCCATTCGATCTGAGCTGCCTACGCCGGCTGAGATCAAGACTTTCCTGGATCAGTACGTTGTTGGTCAGACGCTGCCCAAGCGCATGCTGGCCGTAGCGGTATATAACCACTACAAGCGTATTCGCCACGGCGAAATCAAGGGCGACGAAGTCGAGCTGTCCAAGAGCAACATCATGCTCATCGGGCCCACCGGCTCGGGCAAGACCTTGCTGGCGCAGACGCTGGCTCGCATGCTGAACGTCCCGTTCGTCATGGCAGATGCCACCACGCTTACCGAAGCCGGTTACGTGGGCGAGGACGTCGAAAACATCATTCAAAAGTTGCTGCAAAACTGCAACTACGAGGTAGACAAGGCACAGCGCGCCATTATCTACATCGACGAGATCGACAAGATCTCCCGTAAGTCCGACAACCCCTCGATCACCCGTGATGTATCGGGTGAGGGCGTGCAACAGGCGCTGCTCAAGCTTATCGAAGGCACCGTGGCTTCCGTGCCTCCGCAGGGCGGACGCAAGCACCCGAACCAGGATTTTGTCCAAGTCGACACCACCAACATCCTGTTCATCGTGGGCGGTGCGTTCGACGGCCTGGAAAAGGTGATCCGTGATCGTACGGAAAAATCCGGCATCGGTTTCTCGGCTTCGGTCAAAGCCAAGTCCGAACGCGGCGTGGGCGAACTGTTTAGCGAAGTCGAGCCCGAGGACCTGATCAAGTTCGGCTTGATCCCCGAGCTGGTTGGTCGGCTGCCCGTGGTGGCCACGCTGGACGAGCTGGACGAAGCCGCGCTGGTTCAGATCTTGACCGAGCCCAAGAACTCGCTCATCAAGCAATTCCAGAAGCTCTTCGCGATGGAAGGCGCTGAACTCGATGTACGGCCCGGCGCGCTCAAGGCGATTGCTCGTAAGGCGCTCAAGCGCAAGACCGGTGCGCGTGGTCTGCGCTCGATTATCGAGGGTGCTTTGCTCGATACGATGTACGACCTGCCGTCACAAGGCAACGTCAATCGTGTCGTGCTTGACGAAAACGCCATCGAAGGCGACGGCAAGCCGCTATTGATTTACGCTGAAGAGGGCGAATCGTCCGATAAATCGGATCAATCGCAGGTTCGCGGTGCGGCGGCTTAACACGGCTGACATACTAGCAACAGCGAGTAAACGGAACGGCGCGCGCCGAGCGCGCGCCACTGTGACGCAGCCGGCCGCTGAGTAGGCAAATGACCCGTTTTGTAACGGGTTTTTTTGTGTTTTGCTGCCCCTCTGCACGACGATAGCTTGAATTTTCGGCTATTGTTCCCATATGAGACGTGATGACGAGGATAGCTGGGTTTGCCTGGCGTCCGCTTTTCACTACGCCGAGTCAAATCAAGGAATCCGATATGTCTGCCAGCCAGACCCTGCCTTCTGAACCCATCGATCTGCCGCTGCTGCCGTTGCGCGACGTGGTGGTGTTCCCGCACATGGTTATTCCGCTGTTTGTCGGGCGTCCTCGCTCGATCAAAGCGCTGGAAGTCGCCATGGAGTCGGGCAAGAGCATCATGCTGGTCGCGCAGAAATCCGCCGGCAAGGACGATCCGACTCCCGAAGACGTCTACGAAATCGGTTGCGTCGCAAGCATCCTGCAGATGTTGAAACTGCCCGACGGCACCGTCAAAGTTCTGGTCGAAGGCACGCAGCGCGCGCGTATCGATACGATCGATGACGCCGAAACCCATTTTGTTTGCCGTGTTACACCGGTAGAACTCGACGTCACTCAAAGCTCTGAAACCGAAGCCTTGCGCCGCGCGATCGTCGCGCAGTTCGAGCAGTACGTCAAACTGAACAAAAAGATTCCGCCCGAGATTCTCACTTCGCTGGCGGGCATTGACGACGCGGGCCGTCTGGCCGACACCATCGCCGCGCATTTGCCGCTCAAACTCGAGCAAAAGCAAAGCATGCTCGAGGTGCTGGCCACGTCCGAGCGCCTGGAAGGCCTGCTGACCCAGCTCGAAACGGAAATCGACATCCTCCAGGTCGAAAAACGCATTCGCGGCCGGGTCAAAAAGCAGATGGAGAAGTCGCAGCGCGACTACTACCTGAACGAACAGGTCAAGGCCATCCAGAAAGAGCTGGGCGAGGGCGAGGAAGGCGCCGACATCGAAGAGCTCGAAAAGAAAATCATCGCGGCGCATATGCCGAAGGATGCGCGCAAGAAGGCTGACGCCGAGCTGAAAAAGCTCAAGCTGATGTCGCCCATGTCGGCCGAAGCGACGGTTGTGCGCAACTATATCGACACGCTCATCGGCCTGCCTTGGAAAAAGAAAAGCAAGATCAACAACTCGATCGGCAACGCCGAGAAAGTGTTGGACGACGATCACTACGGTCTTGAAAAGGTCAAAGAACGCATCGTCGAATACCTGGCCGTGCAACAGCGCGTCGACAAGGTCAAGGCACCGATCCTGTGTCTGGTTGGCCCTCCGGGCGTGGGTAAAACTTCGCTGGGTCAGTCCATCGCGCGTGCGACCAACCGCAAGTTCGTGCGGATGGCGCTCGGCGGTGTGCGCGACGAGGCAGAGATTCGCGGCCACCGTCGCACTTATATCGGCTCGATGCCCGGAAAGATCTTGCAGAACATGAGCAAAGTCGGGGTGCGCAATCCCTTATTCTTGCTCGACGAGATCGACAAACTTGGCATGGACTTCCGTGGTGATCCCGCGTCCGCGCTCCTCGAGGTGCTCGACCCCGAGCAAAATCACACGTTCCAGGATCACTACATCGAAGTCGATTTCGATTTGTCTGATGTGATGTTCGTGGCGACCAGCAACACGCTGAATATTCCGCCCGCGCTGCTGGACCGTATGGAAGTCATCCGTCTGTCGGGTTACACCGAGGAAGAGAAAATCCATATCGCACGCGATCACTTGCTGCCGAAGCTCATGAAGAACAACGGCGTCAAGGAAAGCGAATTGGTCGTGGATGACTCGGCATTGCGCGACATCGTTCGCTACTACACCCGTGAAGCCGGTGTGCGGGCCCTCGAGCGCGAAGTGGGCAAGATCTGCCGTAAAGTCGTCAAGGAACTGCTGGCTCAAGCCGACGAAGCCAAGGCGTCTGGCAAGGCAGCATCGGCGCCGGTCACCCCCGTGCACGTGGATGCGGACAACCTCAGCAAATATCTGGGCGTTCGCCGCTATTCGTTCGGTATGGCCGAGAAGGAAAACCAGATCGGACAGGTGACAGGACTGGCCTGGACTGAAGTGGGCGGCGATTTGCTCACCATCGAAGTCGCGGACATGCCTGGCAAGGGCGCTATTCAGCGTACCGGCTCGCTGGGCGACGTGATGAAGGAATCGGTTGAGGCAGCGCGCACCGTCGTGCGATCGCGCGCGCGCCGTCTGGGCTTTGCCGATACCGTCTTTGAAAAGCGTGACATGCACGTCCACGTGCCCGAAGGCGCCACGCCTAAAGACGGTCCGTCGGCCGGTATCGCCATCACCACCGCAATGGTGTCGGCCTTGTCGCGCATTCCTGTACGGGCAGATGTGGCGATGACGGGCGAAATCACGCTGCGCGGGGAAGTCCTCGCGATTGGCGGGCTCAAGGAGAAACTCCTGGCTGCTCACCGTGGTGGCATCAAAACCGTGCTGATCCCCGAGGAAAACGTCAAAGACTTGGCGGAGATCCCGGACAACGTCAAGAACCAGCTGGAAATCATTCCGGTGCGCTGGATCGACAAGGTCCTGGAACTGGCGCTCGAGCGCATGCCCGAGCCCCTGGCCGAGGATGAAGTCGTAAAGGAGCCTCTGGCGGCGAAAGCTGCGGAAAGCTCCAGTGCGACGGCTGATCCTGTGATTAAGCACTGATCGCGGCAACCAGCGGGCGTCCGTAAGGGCGCCTGTAAGTAACACTGCTGCACAAAAGCCCGCGGCTGCAGACGTCGATACGACTGCAGCCGCGGGCTTTTGTGTTCGGCGGCAACGGGTCTTCGCTTCGTTATGGCGAGACCAGGCCCTGAATTCCTATGGGGATTTGGGACATTCCTTCGATAGCACAGCAGACTACTTCACGTTGCGCCATGCCTCGCGCTTACAGGTCCAGACACACCGCGCCTGCAGCGTTAGCGCGACAACAATATTTTTCAGTGCAACGCGTGAGTGCGGATCAGGCCGACGGCAATGCCTTCGAGCGCAAATTCTTGCGTGCCATCGACGCGAATCGGCTCAAATTCCGGGTTCTCGGGCAATAATTCGATATGTCCCTGGCGGTGCTGTAGACGCTTGACTGTCACGTCGTCGCCCAGGCGCGCTACGACGATCTGGCCATTGCGTGCCTCGGCAACGCGCTTGACGGCCAGCAGGTCACCTTCCAGGATCCCAGCATCGCGCATACTCATGCCGCGAACCTTGAGCAAATAGTCAGGCGTTTGCGCAAACAACCCCGGATCTACGCCGACTTCACGTTCCACATGCTCGGCGGCCAGGATGGGGCTGCCTGCGGCCACGCGTCCTACCAGGGGCAGCATTAACCGCGTAATCGTTTCCGTCGCCATGCCCACCAACGTGGAGGCAGCAGCGGCCGCTGACGAGCTCTCGCGCGCGGCGGTGGCTGTCTCGACCGATTCGATCAACCGAATGCCCCGCGAGGCGCCTGCCGTCAGCTCGATCGCGCCTTTACGCGCCAGGGCTTTCAGATGGTCCTCGGCGGCGTTGGGCGAACGAAATCCCAATGCGCGCGCGATCTCGGCGCGCGTGGGGGGGAAACCGGTGCGTGCCACCGTCTGCCGGATTAGGGTCAAAATTTCCTGTTGGCGAGCGGTGAGTTTGGTAGCCATGGCAATGATCCGCGTGGACTGTATGAATATACAGTCAGGATTCTGGACGAGACGGCTCGAAAATGCAAGTCGACCGCGTTGCGATGGTGTGGCGCGGGGGGCTCGCTAGCGCGGTGTCGCCTAATTGCCGCCAATAGCGTCGAGTTTCTACCCGGTCGCGCACGGCACTGAATGAACGTGATCCGCCAAAACCGGCCAAAAAAAGCCCCTCCGCTATCTTTGTCCTGAGCTGCACCCCAAAGTTGGACATACATCCGACTTCTTGGGATCGGCGCACCTTGCATTGGGTCGGATTCTCGTACGACCCGTTGCGACAGTTCGTTGGGGAGGGGCTTTCTCGATCGAGGCAACGCTTGCGCGCACCTCGATCTCTGTGACGCAATGCTTACTTGATCACCGCGGCAATGGCTTTCGCCACCGTATCGATGTTACGGCTGTTGAGCGCCGCGACGCAGATACGGCCGCTGCTCACCGCGTAGATACCGTGCTCTTCGCGCAAGGTATCCACCTGCGCTGAGGTCAGACCCGAGTACGAGAACATGCCGCGCTGTTGCAGCACGAAGCTAAAGTCTTGCGTCGCACCGGCGGCCTTGATCTTTTCGACCAGCTGCTGACGCATCAGACGAATACGATCGCGCATGCCAGCGAGCTCTTCTTCCCAAAGGGTGTACAGCTCGGGCGTGTTCAGCACCGACGAAACTACCGTGCCGCCGTGGGTGGGCGGGTTCGAGTAGTTCGTACGGATGACGCGCTTGAGTTGGCTCAGGACGCGCTTGGCTTCGTCTTGGTTGCCCGCGACGACCGTCAGGGCGCCGACGCGCTCGCCATACAGCGAGAACGACTTCGAGAACGACGAGCTGACCAGCATCGTCAAACCGAGATCGGCAAACATACGGACCACGGCGGCGTCTTCTTGCAGACCGGCGCCAAAGCCTTGGTAGGCGATGTCCAGGAACGGCACCAGATTGCGTGCCTTCACGACCTGAGCGATCTGTTCCCACTGCTCGATCGTGGGGTCCACGCCGGTCGGGTTATGGCAGCAAGCATGCAGCACGACAATCGTCTGTTCCGGCGCGGCTTGCAGGGAAGCCAGCATGCCTTGGAAGTCCAGACCGTGCGTCGCGGCATCGTAATACGCATAGGTGTCCACCGGGAAGCCGGCGCGCTCGAACAGGGCGCGGTGGTTTTCCCAGCTGGGGTTGCTGATCAGAACCTTGGATTGCGGCAGCAGCTGACGCAGGAAATCGGCGCCGATTTTCAGCGCGCCCGTACCACCCAGTGCCTGGGCGGTCAGCACACGGCCTTCGGCCGCCAGCTTGGAATCCGCGCCCAACAGCAGCGTTTGCGCACCCTTGTTGTAACCAGCGATACCTTCGATGGGGAGATAGCCACGCGCGGCGGCGGCTTCAATACGCGCGATTTCGGCCTTACGGACGGCGTTCAGCAGGGGAATGCGACCGTCGTCATCGTAGTACACGCCCACGCCCAGGTTGACTTTCCCGGGACGCTGATCGGCGTTGTACTGTTCGTTCAGGCCCAGAATGGGGTCGCGCGGCGCAAGTTCGACGGAATCGAAAAGAGAGCTCATGAGGGTTCGCTAAGGAGAGATAGACGCAACAAGCAGTGCTATGGATAATGGGGGGTTTACCCTGAGAGACAGTCTAGCATGACAGCTCCTGGATTCGTCGAATTTCCCGACAGCCCGTTTCACCTCTATCAGCCTTATCCGCCGGCCGGTGACCAGCCGACGGCCATCGAGGCGTTGACCGAAGGCATCCGCGACGGGCTCATGTACCAGACGCTGCTGGGCGTCACCGGTTCGGGCAAGACCTATACGATGGCGAACATCATCGCGCGTCTGGGCCGCCCGGCGCTCGTCTTGGCGCCAAACAAGACGCTCGCCGCGCAGCTGTACGCCGAGATGCGCGAGTTCTTCCCGAAGAACGCCGTCGAGTATTTCGTCTCGTACTACGATTACTACCAGCCCGAGGCCTATGTGCCGACGCGCGATCTGTTCATCGAAAAGGATTCGTCCATCAACGAGCACATCGAGCAGATGCGATTGTCGGCGACCAAGAGCCTGCTGGAACGCCGCGACACCGTGATCGTGGGCACGGTATCGTGCATTTACGGTATCGGTAACCCCGGCGACTATCACGCCATGGTGCTCATTCTGCGCTCGGGTGACCGCATTTCCCGGCGCGAGATTCTGGCGCGCCTGGTGGCCATGCAATACACGCGCAATGATGCGGACTTCACCCGGGGCACTTTCCGTGTACGCGGCGAAACCGTAGACATCTTCCCAGCGGAAAGCCCGGAGCTTGCACTGCGCCTGACGCTGTTCGACGACGAAATTGAAACCCTGGAGCTGTTCGATCCGCTCACGGGCCGTGTGCGCCAGAAAGTGCCGCGTTTCACCGTTTACCCGGGTTCGCATTACGTGACGCCGCGTGACACGGTCCTGCGTGCGATTGAAACCATCAAGGAAGAACTGCGCGAACGCCTGAAGTTCTTTACCTCCGAAGGCAAGCTCGTCGAAGCGCAACGCCTCGAGCAACGCACGCGCTTTGACCTGGAAATGCTGCAGGAGCTAGGCTTTTGCAAAGGGATCGAAAACTATTCCCGCCACCTGTCGGGGGCCGGCCCCGGCGAGCCGCCGCCCACGCTGATTGATTACCTTCCCGCCGATGCGCTGATGTTCATCGACGAGAGTCACGTAACGATAGGGCAGCTTGGCGGCATGTACCGTGGTGACCGCGCCCGCAAGGAAACCCTGGTGCAATACGGCTTTCGCCTGCCTTCCGCCATGGATAACCGGCCGCTCAAGCTCGAGGAATTCGTGGCCCGCATGCGTCAGTGCGTCTTCGTTTCTGCGACGCCTTCGGCCTATGAGCAAGAGCATGCGGACAACGTCGTCGAACAGGTCGTGCGTCCCACCGGTCTGGTCGATCCGATCGTCGAAGTGCGCCCGGCACGTACCCAGGTCGATGATCTGTTGGGCCAGATCAAACTGCGCGTGGCCAAGCAGGAAAGGGTGCTTGTGACCACGCTGACCAAGCGCATGGCCGAGGATCTGACGGACTACCTGACCGAGCACGGTATCCGCGTACGCTATCTGCACTCCGACATTGACACCGTCGAACGGGTCGAAATCCTCCGTGACCTGCGCCTGGGGACTTTTGATGTGCTCGTCGGCATCAACCTCTTGCGGGAAGGCTTGGACATTCCTGAGGTGTCCTTGGTGGCGATCCTCGATGCGGATAAAGAAGGCTTCCTGCGTTCCGAACGGAGTTTGATCCAAACGATCGGACGCGCGGCGCGGAATCTGAATGGCTATGCCATTTTGTACGCCGATCAGATCACGGCTTCGATGCGCAAGGCCATGGACGAAACCGAGCGCCGACGCGAGAAGCAGTTGAAGTTCAATGCCGATCACGGTATCACCGCGCGGGGCGTGAACAAGGCCGTGCGGGAACTGATCGACGGCATTGTGGCCCCGGCCCGCGAGGAAGCGTTGGAGACACCCGTTAACACCGAAATCTTGACGGACGAGAAAGCGATGGCCAAGGAGATCCGTAGGCTCGAGAAGCTCATGATGGATCACGCCCGGAATCTGGAGTTCGAACAGGCGGCGGCCGCGCGCGATGCGTTGACGGCCCTCAAGCAGCGCCTGATATTAGGCGGATGATGCAAGGGCGGCCGGCGGTGGTCTTCAGGGGCCCTGTACGGGGCCCGAGTGGGCGCCGCAGCGAAAACTAAATGTCGTTGTTGCGCCGCAAAAGCGTTTAATGGCGGTTACTGTCCGGTCGCCGTTACAAACCTGATTTCTACGCCGAAAACGCGCTGTAAGTGCCTGAAGTATCGGCACAAAATGAGAGTTCTGGCGGCCCGTTTCCTGGGCTGCGCCACAGAAAAAACTCTTGCCATATTCCGGGTTTTCCCTCAGACTTACACCCATGATGACCAAGGTACTTTTCGTTTGCATGGGTAATATCTGCCGCTCACCCAGCGCAGAGGGCGTTTTTCGCCATATGGTGAACGATGCCGGTTTGGGCGACGTGGTCCACGTGGACTCCGCAGCTACGCACGCCTATCACATTGGCGAGGCTCCTGACGCCCGAGCTCAGGCGGCTGCACGTAAGCGTGGCTACGACATTTCGCACTGCCAAGCGCGCCAGGTGACCGCCGAGGATTTCCGCGATTTCGATCTCATTCTGGCGATGGACTGGGACAATCTGTCCGCGTTGCAACAGCAATGCCCTAAAGTCTATCAGCACAAGCTGATGCTGTTGATGCGCTTTGCCAATGAGTTCGAAGAGGCTACCGTTCCTGACCCCTATTATGGCGGATTGGACGGTTTTGGCAAGGTCCTCGACTACCTGGAAGACTCCTGTCAAGGTGTGCTCGAGTTGGTTCGCAAGCGGGCTACGCAATATCAGGCAGCCTGATCATCATCATCGCCGGCCATGGCCGGCTTTCCATACCGCGCTCAGGCGCGGTTTTTTGTGAGTGGGCGGCGCGCAACGCGCTGAACGGCGAGGGGTCTCGCTCCCACGCCTCCGGTGTTATTCCAGGCAACAAGAAGACCTAGCGATTTAGTCAGGAATTTGCTATACTTGACCTAATCACTCAGGTATTGGCCGCCCGGCTTTGGGCGCCAGCACGTTTCCACAGGAATGCACCATGCGGCTCACAACTAAGGGGCGCTTCGCGGTTACCGCGATGATCGACCTGGCCATGCGGCAGCACAGCGGTCCGGTAACGCTCGCGGCGATCAGTCAGCGCCAGAATATTTCGCTCTCGTATCTCGAGCAGCTCTTCGGCAAACTGCGCCGTCATGAGTTGGTCGATAGCGTACGCGGCCCCGGCGGCGGCTACTCGCTCGCCCGTCTGGCGCGCAACGTTACGGTCGCCGACATCATTTTCGCAGTCGATGAGCCGCTGGATGCGACCAGCTGTGGGGGCAAGCGCGACTGTACCAGCGGGCGAGACGGCAAGTCGGGCAAGTGCATGACGCACGAGCTCTGGACCACGCTGAACCGCAAGATGGTCGACTACCTGGATTCCGTTTCCCTGCAAGATCTGGTCGATCAGCAACGGCTGCGCCAATTGCAGGAGGCCTCCAAGGCGGCCCAAGGCTGCTCCACTGTCAGAGTGGAGCGCGGGGCAGGCGACGCCGTGGCCACCCCCTCTGTCGCCGCCGCCGGCGCCACCCTATAAGCAGGAGCATCATTCATGACTACTCGTCCCATTTATCTCGATTACTCCGCTACCACGCCTGTCGATCCTCGCGTGGTGGAAAAGATGGTGCCTTGGTTGTATGACAATTTCGGCAACCCGGCCTCGCGTAGCCACGCGTTCGGTTGGGACGCGGAAGAGGCCGTCGAAAACGCGCGTAACGAAGTGGCCAAGCTGGTGAACGCGGATCCGCGCGAAATCATCTGGACCTCGGGCGCGACCGAATCTGACAACCTGGCATTGAAGGGCGCGGCGAACTTTTACGCCGAGCGTGGCAAGCACATCATCACGGTCAAGACCGAACACAAGGCGGTACTGGATACCTGTCGTGAACTCGAGCGTCAGGGCTTTGAGGTGACTTACCTTGACGTTCGTGACGACGGTTTGCTGGATCTGGATGTGTTCAAGGCCGCGCTGCGCCCCGACACGATTCTGGTTTCGGTGATGATGGTCAATAACGAAATCGGCGTGATCCAGGATATCGAAACGATCGGCGAGATCTGCCGTGAAAAGGGCATCATTTTTCACGTCGACGCGGCCCAAGCCACTGGCAAGGTCGCGATCGACCTGCAAAAGCTGAAAGTCGATCTGATGTCGTTCTCGGCTCACAAGACGTATGGTCCGAAGGGCATTGGTGCTTTGTACGTACGCCGCAAGCCGCGCGTGCGTATCGAAGCGCAAATGCACGGCGGCGGTCACGAGCGGGGTTTCCGTTCGGGCACGCTGGCTACGCATCAGATCGTCGGTATGGGCGAGGCTTTCCGATTGGCGCGCGAAGAGATGGGCACCGAGAACGAACGCGTGCGCATGCTGCGCGATCGCCTGTGGGCTGGTCTGTCGCAGATCGAGGAAACCTATCTGAACGGCAGCATGGAACACCGCGTGCCGCATAACCTCAACGTGAGCTTTAACTACGTCGAAGGCGAATCGTTGATCATGGCGATCAAAGAGCTGGCGGTGTCCAGCGGATCGGCATGTACCTCGGCCAGCCTGGAGCCGTCTTATGTGTTGCGCGCGCTGGGTCGTAATGACGAACTCGCGCACAGCTCGATCCGCTTTACGCTGGGTCGCTTTACGACGGAACAGGAAGTCGATTTCACGATCGAATTGATCAAGAGCCGCGTGGGTAAATTGCGCGACATGTCGCCGCTGTGGGAGATGGCCCAAGAAGGCATCGACCTCAACAGCGTGCAATGGGCTGCTCACTGAGCGCCACGACAAAGATACGGGAGAAACATCATGGCATACAGCGATAAAGTTCTGGACCACTACGAAAACCCCCGCAACGTGGGTGCGTTCGAGAAGGGCGACACCTCGGTGGGTACCGGTATGGTGGGCGCGCCGGCCTGTGGCGACGTAATGAAGTTGCAGATCAAGGTCAACGAGTCGGGCATTATCGAAGACGCGCGCTTTAAGACCTACGGCTGCGGTTCGGCCATCGCGTCGAGCTCGCTCGTGACGGAATGGGTCAAGGGCAAGTCGTTGGACGAGGCGCTGAGCATTCGTAATACCCAGATCGCCGAAGAGCTGGCCTTGCCGCCGGTGAAGATTCACTGTTCCATCCTGGCCGAAGACGCGATCAAGGCGGCGGTCGAGGATTACAAGAACAAGCATGCCGTTGCTTCCGCCAAGGATGACGCGGCTGCTGTTGCGACAGCGGGGTGAATATGGCGGTGACCTTGACTCAAAAGGCCGCCTCGCACATAGAACGCTATTTGCAGAAGCGCGGCAAGGGTGTGGGCTTGCGCCTGGGCGTGCGCACCACGGGGTGCTCGGGCATGGCGTATAAGCTCGAGTACGTGGATGAGCCGGCGTCGGAAGACATGGTCTTCGAGAGCTTTGGAGTAAAGGTCTTCGTCGATCCCAAGAGCTTTGCGTACCTGGAAGGCACGGAGCTCGACTACGCTCGCGAGGGCTTGAACGAAGGCTTCAAGTTCCGTAACCCTAACGAAAAGGCGACCTGCGGCTGCGGCGAGTCGTTCACGGTGTAACGTTGGCGGCGGACGATCACTTCAGCTTATTTGGTTTGCCGGCGCGATTCGCCATGGATGCCCAGGCACTCGAAAGTGCTTGGCGCACCGTGGCGGCGCAGGTGCATCCGGACCGTTTTGCCACGGCCAGCGCGGCTGAGCGGCGCGTGGCCATGCAATGGGCCGCGCGGGCGAATGAAGCCTATCGTCTGTTGCGCGATCCGTTATCGCGCGCGCGTTACTTGTGCGAGCAGCACGGCGTTGATCTGCAAACGGAAAGCAATACGTCCATGGATGTGTCGTTTCTGATGCAGCAGATGCAGTGGCGCGAGATGTTGGACGATGCGCGTGATGATGCGCAGGCGCAGGCCGTGTTGAAGGGCGAGCTTGACGAGGCGCGCGCGCAGATGCGCGAGACGCTGACCCGTTTGCTGGACGAGCAACAGGACTACGCCACCGCTGGCGGCAAAGTGCGCGAATGGATGTTCATCGAGAAAATCGCGCAGGAACTTGACGCCGTTTCCTCTCAATAGCGGTTTGCCAGGCGGCGCCGCGACGCCCGCGCCGCGGGTGCGTTAACCGATTCAAAGCATATACATGGCCTTATTGCAGATTTCCGAGCCTGGCGAATCGCCGGCCCCTCACCAACGCAAACTGGCGGTAGGTATCGATCTGGGAACCACCAATTCCCTGGTCGCGGCGGTGCGTAGCAGCACGGCCGAAGTGTTGCGTGATGAGGAGGGGGCTGTGTTGCTGCCCTCCGCCGTGCGTTATTTTGCGGATGGCGGGGTCGCGATCGGCCGCGAGGCGCTGGCGCAGCAGGCGGCTGATCCGCTCAATACGATTGTGTCGGTCAAGCGGTTCATGGGGCGTTCGCTCGATGAGGCGCGAGCCAGTGGCGCGCCTTATGAATTCGTGGATGCTCCTGGCATGGTGCGGTTGCGCACGGTGCAAGGCGAGCTGAGCCCGGTTGAAGTTTCCGCGCAGGTGTTGGCAAAGTTACGCCAGCGCGCGGAAGACGTGTTGGGCGATGATTTGGTGGGCGCCGTGATTACGGTGCCGGCTTATTTCGACGATGCGCAACGGCAGGCGACGCGCGATGCGGCGCGTCTGGCGGGTTTGAATGTACTGCGTCTGCTCAACGAGCCGACGGCGGCCGCGATCGCCTATGGCTTGGATCAAGCTGCCGAGGGCACTTATGCCGTGTACGACCTCGGTGGTGGCACGTTTGACGTGTCGATCCTGCGTCTGACCAAGGGCGTGTTCGAAGTGGTATCCACCGGCGGCGATACGGAGCTGGGTGGGGACGACTTTGATTGGGCCATTGGCGAATTTGCCGTGGCGTCGTTGTCCGGCGAAGCCGCCGATGCGGAGGCTGCCGACGCGCCTGCACCAGGCCGTGCCGGCGCGCTGGGAGCATTGGCCCCCTCTGATCGCCGCGCCGTGTTGGTTGCGGCCCGCGCGGCGCGCGAGGCGTTGTCAGATGCCGGCAGTGCATCGCTTCAAGTCTCACTGCAAGATGGCCGTGAGCTCAACGTGACGGTCACCCGTGGTGCGTTTGAAACGCTGGCCGAGCCCTTGGTGCTCCGCACCCTGGATCGCGCTCGCGCGGCGTTGCGCGATGCCGGCTTGAAGGTTGCCGACGTCAAAGGTGTCGTCATGGTGGGTGGCGCGACGCGTATGCCGGTGATTCGGCGTGCGGTGGCGGAATTCTTCGGTACCGAGCCGCTGGTGGATCTGAATCCTGATGAAGTCGTGGCATTGGGTGCCGCGCTGCAGGCGAACCTGCTGGCGGGTAATCGCATGCCGGGTGAAGACTGGCTGCTGCTCGATGTGACGCCGCTGTCGCTGGGCCTGGAAACGATGGGCGGGCTGGTTGAACGCATCATTCCACGCAACAGCACCATTCCGGTCGCGCGTGCGCAGGAGTTCACCACGTTCAAGGATGGCCAGGGCGCGATGAGCGTGCATGTGGTCCAGGGCGAGCGGGATTTGGTGTCTGACTGCCGGTCGCTGGCCCGATTTGAATTGCGTGGTATTCCGCCCATGGTGGCGGGCGCGGCGCGTATCCGCGTCACGTTCCAAGTGGATGCCGATGGGCTGCTGAGCGTGACTGCGCGCGAGCAGAGTACCGGTGTAGAAGCTTCGGTGTCGGTCAAGCCCTCCTATGGCTTGTCGGACGATGAAATTACCCGCATGTTGTCCGATAGCGTGGCGCAGGCCGATAGCGATGCCCGTGCCCGTATGCTGCGCGAGCAACAGGTGGAAGCGCGCCAGCTCGTGGAATCCGTACAGGCCGCGCTGGCGGCGGACGGGGATTTGTTAGACGAGACCGAACGGGCGCTGGTGGATGAACGTCTGGCGGCAGCCGCCGCGGCGCAGGATGCCGACGACGTCGACGTGGTGCGCGCGGCGGTGCAAGCGCTGTCGGACGCGACTGAAGACTTTGCCGCGCGCCGTATGGACCGCGGGATCCGCGCCGCCCTGGCCGGCCGTAAACTAGACGAAATCGCCTGAGTTATGCCTAAACTTACTGTATTACCTCACCCGGAACTGTGCCCCGAGGGTGCCGTCATCGAGGACGCACCGCAGGGCAAGTCGATCTGCCGTGTCCTGCTCGATCACGACATCGAGATCGAGCACGCGTGCGAGCTGTCCTGCGCCTGCACGACGTGTCACGTTATCGTGCGCGAGGGCTTTTCTTCGTTGGAGGATGCGTCCGATAACGAAGAGGATATGCTGGATAAGGCCTGGGGCCTGAGCTCTACATCGCGGTTATCCTGTCAGGCCATGATTGCGGATAAGGACTTGACCGTCGAGATCCCCAAGTACACGATCAATCACGCGAAAGAGGCACATTGATGAAGTGGGTCGACACATACGAAATCGCGGCGGCGCTGGTGGATGCGCATCCGGACGTGGATCCGAAGACCGTGCGCTTCACGCAGCTACGTGAGTGGGTCATGGCCTTGCCTGATTTTGATGATGAGCCCGGACGCAGCGGCGAGAAGATTCTGGAAGCCATTCAAATGGCGTGGATCGAAGAGGCCGAATGAGTCGCTTTGGGTCGGCAATGATGGGTTGAAGCCTCTCGCGCAGTTTTCGCGTGGGCCATCAACGAATAACCCCGGGTATCGGATGCGTTCCGAACCGGGGTTTTGTGTTTCTGGCGGTATATGATTCAGGTTCGATTAGCTGAATGATTTGACCCTTATGACTGCGCCTGCTTTGCGATTTGGCCTGGCGGCCAACCGACTTCATCATGAAACGCCGGATGCGGCGCTGTTCACGTGGTTGCGCGCCTCCGGCGCCTCGATCCGCGAGATGGGGATCGAGCTGCATACGGTGGGACGCACCCATGACGCGATTATTCGGGAAGGCATGCTGCAAGGCTATAAAGGCTTGGTCCGGTATCCGTATGGGCGTGAGGGCGGATTGATGAAGCTCGTGGCGCGTGTGACGGAGGGTCGTGACGGACAAGCGCCGTTTGATGGCGCGATCTATCTGATTGACCCCGTGGACCCGTCTTCGATTTTCCCGGAAGCGTTGGCGTTGAAGCGCCAGTGCATCACGCATGGACGGCCGTTTATTTCGACGCTGGCGGGCGCGATTGAATGGATCGAGGTGGAGCGTGTGTTGGCGGGATTGGCACCCGATCCGGCGTTGTCGCGTTACTTCAATTTTGAAGGCCAAACGCTGGCCATGATCGCTCACGATGCGCTCAAAGACGAAATGGTGGCGTTTGCGGACGAGCATTTCGATCTGCTGTCGCAGTATGCGCGACGTGTCGCGACGGGCACGACCGGTGGGCGTTTGAACGAGCTGGCCTGGTCGAAGGGCTGGCCTAAGGATACGCCCTGGGTGACGCGTTATCTGAGCGGGCCGCTTGGCGGCGATGCGCAGATCGCCGAACTGGTGTTGGAATATCAGTGCCAGCGCGTGATCTTCTTCGAGGATCCGCATGTCGCGCGTCAACATGAAGCAGATATTCAATTGCTGGAACGCGCGGTGCGCGTCGTGACCGCGCATGCGACGTGCGCAACGTCGCCCTCGGTGGCGCGCCGGTGGGCCGAGGCGGTGCGTAAGCGTCAAGCGATGAAGTAGGGTTAGGCGGCGAGTATCGTCTAGCGACGGTGCAGCGTCTTGCGATGAGGTGACGTCTTTGCATGCTCGACGCAACGAGCATGCAAAGAACCTGGTCAGATCCTCATTCGACTTTTAGCTTGGCCTGTTTGACCAGATCGCCGAACTGACGGACTTCGCGTTCGATACGCTGTTGCAGCGCTTCGGGCGTGCTGGGATCGGGTTCGATGCCTTGGTTCAGTAGCTGTTGTTGAACAGCGGGATCGTTCACGACCGCGACCATTTCACGATTCAAGCGTTCCACGACCTCGGGCGGGGTGCCAGCGGGCGCGACCAAGCCCATCCAGGTGCCGACATCAAAGCCTTCCAGGCCGCTTTGCTGTAACGTCGGCACGTTGGGTAAAGCCGTGGAGCGTCGAGCCGTGGTGGTGGCCAGCGCGCGCGTTTTGCCGCTCTTGATATGGGGCAGCGCCGATGGGACGGTGTCGAACATCACCTGTACTTGATCCGACAGTAAGCCCGTGACGGCCGGAGCGCTGCCGCTATAGGGAATGTGCGTGAGCTGTGCGCCAGTGCGTTGCTTGAACATTTCCCCGATCAGATGGTGCGCCGTGCCCGGGCCCGCGGAGCCGTAGTTATAGCGGCCAGGATCAATCTTGGTATGCGCGACGAGTTGGTCGATGTCTTCAACGGGCAGTGTGCTGTTGACGACCACGAGGTTCGGGACCATGGCCACGGTGCCGATGGGTGCGAAGCTCCTGTCGATGCGGTAGTTGAGCGTGGGCAGCACGGCCTGCGCGATGGTGTGGTGCGCGGAGGCGGCCAACAATGTGTAGCCATCGGGGTTGGAGCGGGCCACGTTGTCGGCGCCCACCGTGGCAGCCGCGCCGGGCTTGTTCTCGATGACGACGGTTTGGCCGAGGCGTTCGGACAAGCGCGGGCCAATCATGCGAAACAGCACATCGGTCGATCCGCCAGGCGGGAAGGGGACTACGATCTTAATGGGGCGATCGGGAAAGGTGCTGGTCTGTGCAACAGCCGGCGCCGTGACGCAAACGGATGACAAACTAAGGGCGAGAATGCCCAACAACGGCTTCATTGAGGTGTCTCCTCTGGAGGGATGCGTTTTGCAATTCGAATTTTTAGCGCGGCCGCTTAATCCAGGCCGTGATACCGCAAATGAGCGCCAAGATACCGAGTACGCCGGCGATACGCAATAGTCCATTGCCGCTAAGCACCTCGCCGCTACCGGAGATGGCGCTGGTCGCGCCGCCCAGCCAAAGCATCAGGCAGAAGAGAGCGAGAATGATGAAGAGCAGCGCGGCGCTGCTGAGCAAGCTGAACACCAGCCGCCCGCGGCGAGCGGGTACGGCTGGGGCTTGAGGGATGCGTCGCTTAGGTAGAACGACGTAGAGGATGAGACCGATGAAGGCCGCGATGATCAGTATTTTGACGAGCATGGCGGCCGGGCCCTCGGTTAGTCTTCGCGTCGCAGGTGCGGAAAGAGCAGCACATCACGGATCGTGGGGCTGTCGGTCAACAACATGATGAGACGGTCGATGCCGATGCCGCAGCCGCCGGTCGGAGGCATGCCGTACTCGAGCGCGCGGATGTAGTCGGCGTCGTAGTACATGGCTTCTTCGTCGCCGGCGTCCTTGGCTTCGACTTGGGCGCGGAAACGGTCGGCCTGGTCTTCGGGGTCGTTCAGCTCGGAGAAGCCGTTGGCGATTTCACGGCCTGTCATGAACAGCTCGAAACGCTCGGTGATGCCCGGGCGCGTGTCCGAGGCGCGGGCCAGGGGGGACACTTCGACGGGGTAGTCGATGATGTAAGTCGGATTCCACAACAGCGCTTCGGCGGTTTCCTCGAAGAGCGCCAGTTGCAGTGCGCCCAGACCGGCGCGTGAGAGCGTGGGGCCATTCACATCGGCGCCCAGGCGTTTGAGTTCTCCGCGCACGAAGTCGGCGTCGTCCAGTTGCGCCTGGGTGTACTGCGGGGCGTATTTGAGGATCGCTTCGCAGATGGTCAGACGGTCGAACGGCTTGGACAGATCGAGTTCGCGTTCTTGATAGGTGAGCACGGCGCTGCCAGTGGCGGCGATGGCGGCTTCGCGGATCACGCGTTCGGTGAAGTCCATGAGCCAGCGGTAGTCCACGTAGGCCGCGTAGAACTCCATCATCGTGAATTCGGGATTGTGACGCGGGCTCACGCCTTCGTTACGGAAGTTCCGGTTGATCTCGAAGACGCGCTCGAAGCCGCCGACGATCAGGCGCTTCAGATAGAGCTCGGGGGCAATGCGCAGGTACATTTGCATGTCCAGCGCATTGTGGTGCGTGACGAAAGGCTTGGCCGCCGCGCCGCCCGGGATGGGATGCAGCATGGGCGTTTCGACTTCGAGGAAGCCGGAATCCAGCATGACCTGACGAATGCTGCCGATGGCCTTGCTGCGCGCCTCGAAGGTGCGGCGCGTCGCCTCGGTCATGATGAGATCGACATAGCGCTGGCGATAGCGCAGTTCCTGGTCGGCCACGCCGTGGAATTTATCGGGCAGCGGGCGCAGGGATTTGGACAAGAGGCGCGCGGCGGTGGCGTGAATCGACAGCTCGCCCTTGTTCGTTTTAAAGACCGAGCCTTCGATGGCGATGATGTCGCCGATGTCCCATTGCTTGAAGGCGGCGTAGACGTCTTCGCCCAGCGTGCCGCGTTCCAGGTAGATCTGGATGCGGCCGGTGCTGTCTTGCACGGTGGCGAAGCTGGCCTTGCCCATGACGCGCTTGAGCATCATGCGGCCGGCGACCTTGACCTGGATGCCGGCGTCCACCAGGGCCTGTTGCTCCTGGTCGTCGTAGCGGGCGTGCAGGTCGGCGGCGCGTGCGTCGGGCACGAAGTCGTTGGGGTAGGCCACCCCGGCTTCGCGCAGTTTGGCTAGTTTGCCGCGCCGCTCGGCGATCAAGCGGTTTTCATCTTGGGCGGACGGGGCGGCGGGCGTGTGGTCGGTCATGGTGAATCAGTTGTAATTTCGAATGTCGTCGATTTCGGTGTTGCCGAAATCGTCACGGTCTAGGTAGGCCAGGATACGGGCGGCGACGTCAGCGGGCGCGGCCAGTTTGCCAGTGGCGTGGTATTCCTGAAATTTGGCGAGCGCCGGGAAGTTCTCCGGGTCGCTGGCGCGGATCGTTTCCTGCATCCCGGTATCGACGATGCCGGGGGCCAGGGAGACGGTGCGCACGCCACTGTTGCCTTGTTCGAGCTTCAGCACACGGGTGTACATATCGAGCGCGGCCTTGGTGGCGCAATAGACGCCCCAGCCGGCGTTCGGGTTGCGGCCCGCGCCGGAAGAGATATTTAGCACCCGGCGATCCGCGGGCAGGTCTTGCACCGCCGCGACGAAACGCGCGGTCAGGAGGATGACGGCCGATACGTTGAGCGTGAAGGCGGCGTTGATGGCGGCGCCATCGGTAAGCTTTGCGGCGGAGGCGACAGGTTCGACGGTGCCGGCGTTGTTGATCAGCAGATAGCGTTTCGCATCACGAGGCAGACTGGCGCACACGCGTTCGGCGACTTCGCCTGCGGCTTGCAGATCGGACAGGTCGACCTCGATCTGTTCGAGTTCCACGCCGTGCTGCGCGGCCAGCGATTGCAATTCTGCATCGGGGCGGCGCGCTAAAGTGATAAGGCGCGTGCCTTTGCGCAGCAGGCCGCGAGCCAGACCCGCGCCCAGGCCGCGCGACGCGCCCGTGAGGATTGCAATGGTATCGGTCATGCGCTGGTCTCCTGATGGGTGGGACGTCCGCGATCGCAGACGCCCAGCTAGATCACACGCCTTGTTTCAGACTGGCCTGGATGAAGGGATCGAGGTCGCCATCCAGCACTTTCTGGGTGTTGGAGATTTCCACGTTGGTACGCAGGTCCTTGATACGGCTCTGGTCGAGCACGTAGGAACGGATCTGGTGGCCCCAACCCACATCGGTTTTGGAGTCTTCGAGTTTCTGCTGTTCGGCCATGCGGTTACGCATTTCCAGCTCGTAGAGCTTGGATTTGAGCATCTGCATGGCTTCGGCGCGGTTGCGGTGCTGCGAACGGTCGTTCTGGCACTGCACCACGATACCGGTCGGCATGTGTGTCAAACGCACGGCCGAGTCGGTCTTGTTAATGTGCTGGCCACCCGCGCCGCTGGCACGGTAGGTGTCCACACGCAGATCGGCCGGGTTGACCTCGACTTCGAACGAATCGTCGACCTCGGGGTAGACGAACACGCTGGCAAACGAGGTGTGACGGCCACCGGACGAATCGAACGGGCTCTTGCGCACGAGGCGGTGCACGCCGGTTTCGGTGCGCAGGAAACCAAAGGCGTATTCGCCTTCGATTTTGATCGTGGCGGATTTGATACCGGCGACTTCGCCCTCGGATTCTTCGAGGACTTCGGCCTTGAAGCCTTTGCGTTCGGCGTATTTCAGATACTGACGCAGCAGCATCGAGGCCCAGTCCTGGGCTTCGGTGCCGCCGGCACCGGCCTGAATATCCAGGAAGCAGTTCAGCGGATCGGCGGGATTCGAGAACATGCGGCGGAATTCGAGCCCCTCGAGCTTTTCCTGGAATCCGTCGGCGTCCTTTTCGATGGACTGCAGCGTGGCGTCATCATCGTCGGCCGCGGCGAGCTCGAAAAGCTCCAGCGCGTCAGCGACGCCGCTGTGCAAGGCGCTCAGCGTTTCGACGACGTCTTCGAGGGATTTTTTCTCACGGCCCAGATCCTGGGCGTGCTTGGGATCGTTCCAGACGGCGGGGTCTTCGAGTTCTGCGTTGACGACCTGCAGGCGTTCGGCCTTCAGATCGTAGTCAAAGATACCCCCGTAGCGCCAACTCGCGCTCGGCGTAGTCGGCGAGGCGGGCGGCGAGCTGGTTCTGACGTTCGGCTTCCATGGTGCTTCCTGATAGCGATTAGTGCGAAACCCCGCATTTTACCGTGGTTTACTCGGCATGCTCGACGACGAGTTGGGCGGAGACCATGCCGTTCCAGACGTTGGGTTCCAGGCGGTAGGCGACATTGACGCGTTCGGGTACGGACTGATCGTGGCCGAACCAAATGGCGTCGAAACGTTGGTGGCCGCGTTCGAGCGAGAGCTTCAGGTGTTTTTCGCCGACGAGCCGCTGATTACGAACGGTGAACTCGTCCAGGAACAACGGCGCCGCAAAGCCCGCGCCCCAGACTTGCTGTTGCAGCAATGTCGCGACCTCGGCATTGGCATAGCCGGTTTCGAGCGAGCCGTCGGTTTCCAGAAGCGGCTCGAACTGGCTGCGGCCGGTCAGCTCCTGCACGGCCGCATCGAAGGCGGGGACGAAGGTCGGGAAATCCTGGCGTCCGAGGGTGAGTCCGGCCGCCATGGCGTGGCCGCCGAATTTGCGGATCAGGCCGGGGTGGCGCTTGGAGACCAGATCCAGCACGTCCCGCAAATGCACGTCGGGGATGGAACGGCCCGAGCCACGGATTTCGTCGTCGTCGGCGGGAGCGAAGGCGAGCGTCGGGCGCCAGAATTTTTCTTTCAGGCGTGAGGCGACGAGGCCCACCACGCCCTGGTGCCAGCCGGGGTCGAAGACGCAGACGGATGCGCCCGGGGCGGCGCCCGCGCTTTCCATGGCGGCCAGGGCCTGTTCCCGCATTTCGGCTTCAATGCCGCGGCGTTCGCGGTTGATCTGGTCGAGCTGGCGGGCCATGTCCAGGGCCTCGGCTTCGTCGTCGGTGGTCAGACAGGCGATGCCCAGGCTCATGTCCGCCAGACGCCCGGCGGCGTTGATGCGCGGGCCCAGCGCGAAGCCCAGGTCGAAGCCGCTGGCGTTGCGCGGTTCGCGGCTGGCCACGGCGAATAGCGCGCGTATGCCTGGCTGCATGCGGCCGGCGCGCATGCGCTGCAAGCCTTGCGTGACGAGCAGCCGGTTGTTGTTGTCCAGTTTGACGACGTCGGCCACGGTACCCAGGGCGACCAGATCAGATAGCGCGTCCAGGCGAGGTCCGCCATCCGGTGGATACACGCCACGGCGACGAAGTTCCGCGCGTACTGCGAGCATGACGTAGAAAATCACACCCACACCAGCGAGGTTCTTTGAGGGGAACCCGCAGCCGGGCTGATTCGGATTGACCAGTGCGAGCGCATCGGGGAGGCGGTCGCCGGGTAAGTGGTGATCTGTGACCACGACGCCGATGCCTGCTGCGTTGGCGGCGGCGACGCCGTCGACGCTGGCGATACCGTTGTCGACGGTGATGATGAGATCGGGCTTGCCGTTACGATGGGCGCAAGCGAGATCGACCACGGCCGGCGACAAGCCGTACCCAGTCTCGAAACGGTTGGGTACGAGAAAGTCGACATTGGCGCCAAAGGCACGCAACGCCCGCAGGCCGACCGCGCAAGCGGTTGCGCCGTCGCAATCGTAGTCCGCGACGATGAGCAGCTTTTTGCCCGCTCCGATGGCGTCGGCCAGGATACGCGCGGCATGATCCACATGGGTCAACCCGCTGGGCGGAATGAGCGCGGGCCAAGCCAGGCGCGTCTGGTCAGGATGCGAGACGCCGCGCGCGGCCCACAGTCGGGCCAGCAGCGGGTGGATGCCGGCGGCTTCCAGCGCGAGACGCGCTTCGTGATTGGTCGAGCGGACAGTTAAACGGGGCGAGACCACCAGGTATTCCAATTCTTTTTAGGCGCAGGCAGCCAGGCGAGCAGGCGACTGCGCGGTTGCAAGGTGAGCGTGACGCGCCGGTCGGCGCCAAGCAGAATAAGCTGCTTGGGCTGTCCGGTGATTTCGGCGCGCAGACGTTGGTCCAGGGCGCCGAGCGCATCCAGCCAACTGGCCCAATCTTCGTCGCGATGGGCGGCGGCGAGCTCGGTGTACAGGTGCATGGCGGCGTCGGACGTGGCGGCAGGCCAGGCAGCGGCGCCGCCATAGAGCCAGAGAGTGTTGACCGGCGGTGCGCCACGTAGTGCGCGTGCCTCATTGACGGGATGCTCGTACCACGCCATCTGGATCTCATTGACCAGCCGGCGCCACGGGCGCGTGTCGGCGTCCTGGCTCCACCAGTCACGCAGGGGCTGGCCGGCCACGGCAGCCGGGCTGGCGCTGGCAGGATGCAGGTCCGCGGGCAGAATCAGGCGCCAGCGTTGTGGCGCGATTGGGGTCGCGGTGAAGCCGGCCGCCTCGAAACTCGGCAGTGCCGCGGCAAAGAGCGCATCCGATTCCTCGGCGCGTACGTCCATATGGTCCGGGTGGAGCAGGGCGGCCTGATCCGTACCTAGCGAAAGGTGGGCAAGCTCGGCCAACCAGACTGGTTGCGCATCCGTGACACTCGTACCGGCCAGTAACGGGCCGAGGCCGGCGCCTGGTGGCATTCCAGGCTGGGGTCGAAAGCCTGCTTGTTCCAGTTGCCAAGCTTCGAACGGCGTGCAGCCCAGGGCGCGCAGGTCGAAATTTTCGGCTTGCGCCGTGGCGGCCTGGAACCAGCTCAGCAACACTGGCGCGCGCTCGGGTAGCAGTCGACCCAGCTCGCCGGCGACCGACAAAGGGGGGAGTGCCCCCGGAATCACAATTTGCATGCTGGAATTGTAGTCGCTACGGTGCGCCCAGGTGCAGGCCAGCAAACCGGGTCGCGTTACATGACTAAATGGGCTGGTACGTCCGGTGACTATCATCGTCACGACGCCGGGAACTGTCCCGCTCGGTTTAGTTCAAAATGGCGTCTTTCGTTAATGCCATAATGCACGCGTGCTGAAAATACCCTACGAACTTTGGATCGGCGCCCGCTATGCGGGCATGGCCAGACTCCGCAAAAGACGCGGCCGTCGCGACGGCTTCATCTCCTTTATTTCCGCCAGTTCCATGGTGGGCATCGCGCTGGGCGTGGCTGCCCTGATCGTGGTGCTATCCGTGATGAACGGATTTCAGAAAGAGGTGCGCGACCGCATGCTGTCGGTGTTGCCGCATATCGAACTGTATATCCCGGGCGCGTCGCCGGAACGCGTGCTCGAGCAGTGGCAGCAGTTCGCCGATGTGGCCGAGCGTAATCCCGAGGTCGCCGGCGCGGCGCCCTTTGTCGGGGCGCAAGGTATGGTGGTGCGCGGACAGACGTTGCGCGGTGCGCAGATTCGAGGCATTGATCCCGAGCGCGAGGGCGAGGTGTCGGATCTGCCGCAGCAGATGGTCAGCGGCAAGCTGTCCGATCTGAAGCCCGGGGGCTTTGGCGCGGTATTGGGCAGTGACCTGGCCAATATGATGGGCGTCAGAGAAGGCGACACGCTGATGTTGATGGCCCCGCAAGGTTCGATCAACCCAGCCGGCTTTACGCCCCGGATGCGACAGTTCACGGTGGTCGGGATTTTCTCGTCCGGTCACTATGAATATGACTCGACGCTGGTGTTTGTCGACGATCAGGACGCCGCCAAGATGTTCCGCGACAGCGGTACGGGCGGCGTGCGGCTGCGTATCCATGACATGCAGCGCGCGCCGCAGGTGGCGCTGGAGCTGAGCAAGACGCTGCCGCCGTATGTGATGGCCAGCGACTGGTCGCGCAACAATCGCACCTGGTTTGCCGCCGTGCAAACCGAGAAGCGCATGATGTTTTTGATCCTCGCGATTATCGTGGCGGTGGCGGCGTTTAATCTATTGTCTTCGCTGGTCATGGTGGTCAAGGACAAGCAGTCGGATATCGCCATCCTGCGTACCCTGGGTGCCGGGCCCGGCGTGATTGCCCGTATTTTTCTGGTGCAGGGCATGTTGATCGGTGTGGTGGGGACGATAGTTGGCGTATTGGCTGGCATGTTGATCGCCTATAACGTGGACGTCATCGTGCCGTTTATCGAAGGGCTGCTGGGCGTGCATTTCCTGCCGCGCGAGATCTATTTCATTAGTGCGTTGCCATCCGATCCGCAATCGCAAGACATTATGGTGATTGCCGTGACCTCGCTGGTTTTGTCCTTGCTGGCAACCTTGTATCCGAGCTGGCGCGCCTCGCGCCTGCAACCTGCACAGGTGCTGCGCCATGATTGATCGCGATATGACGACGCCCGCGCTGCAAGCGCTGAACTTGACCAAGGTCTATGACGAAGGTCCCACGCGGATTCAGGTTCTGAATGATGTGAGCGTCACGGTTGAACGCGGCGAGATGGTGGCGATCGTTGGAGCCTCGGGGTCCGGCAAGAGCACGCTGCTGCATATTCTGGGCTTGCTGGATGTGCCTAGTACGGGTCAGGTAACAATCGATGGCGTCTCGACGACTGGCTTGTCGGAAAGTCAGAAAAGCGCCTTGCGTAATCGCAGCCTGGGATTCGTGTATCAGTTCCATCATCTGCTGTCGGAGTTTTCCGCGCTGGATAACGTCGCGATGCCGCTGATCGTGCGGCGCGAGAATCGCGACAAGGCGCGTGAAGCGGCGCGCGAGGTTCTGGCGATGGTGGGCTTGGCGGCGCGCGAAGGCCATTTCCCTGGGCAGCTGTCTGGGGGTGAGCGTCAGCGTGTGGCCTTGGCACGTGCGTTGGTCACGCGGCCCGCGTGCGTCCTGGCGGACGAGCCCACAGGGAATCTGGATCGTGGCACCGCGCATAAAATGTTCGAACTGCTCACCCAGGTCAACCGCGAATCGGGAACAGCGTTTGCTATCGTCACCCATGATAACGAGTTGGCCGCGCGTGCCGACCGGCAGTTGCTGATGGACGGCGGCCACCTCGTTTCCGGTTAAAACGGAACACGGGAGGTCGCCATGCTGATCGATACGCACTGTCATCTCGATGCCTCGGAATTCGATGCCGATCGTGAGCAGGTGGCGAATGCCGCCTGGTCAGCCGGCGTAAAGCGCATCGTGATTCCGGCCGTGGAAGTGGCGAACTTTTCGACGGTTTGCGAACTGGCACACGATATTCAGGGTGGCGCCTATGCGTTGGGCATTCATCCCTTATTCGTTGCGCGCGCCCGCGATGAAGATCTCGAAGTCCTGCGGCAGAGCGTGATTTCCGCGATGGACGATCCGCTGTTCGTCGCGATTGGCGAGATCGGGTTGGATTTCTTCGTGCCCGAGATTTCGAGTGGCCAAGCGCGCGAACGGCAGGAATATTTTTACGACGTGCAGCTTGCGTTGGCGGCGGAATTCGATTTGCCCGTGCTGGTGCATGTGCGGCGCTCGCAAGATATCGTGCTGAAGTATCTGCGTCGTCGCACCGGCGTACGTTGTGGCATCGCGCATGCATTTAACGGCAGCGCGCAACAGGCGCAGGGGTTTGTCGAACGCGGTTTTGCGTTGGGGCTGGGCGGAGCGATGACGTTCGAGCGCGCTTTGCAGATTCGGCGCCATGCCGTGGATATCGGATTGGAGCACTTGGTCTTGGAGACCGATGCACCGGATATTCCGCCCGCGTGGCTACATGCGCCGAATCGGCGCAATTCACCGGATCAGTTGCCCCGTATTGCAGACGTGCTTGCCGAGCTGCGCGGGGTGGATGTGCAGGAGGTTGTTCGAGCGACGACGAGCACCGCGTATCGCGTCATTCCTCGATTGGCTGCGGCGGGTCAGCCTTGAGTTGAAATTTTCGTTTGCGGTCTGAGGTCGCCGAAGTTTTATGCGTTGGACGCGGGCCGCATAGACCTTGCGAGCCTGTTCGCATTAGGGTGTTGCACTGTCCCTCTCACGCTTTGCTTGAAACAATTTCAAAGGGACAAAAACGTTCACTGCGTCAGTATTTCTACCGTAATCACCGTTACGCTGCGGCTATCAACCGATAGAGTCATGGTGGCCAGATATGAGACGCATCACTTGGAACGCCCCTTTCAGCCGCAGGCGGTCGCTGATTTTCTATACCCTCGTCATCATCTGTGTCGCATTGATGAACTGGCTGTTGTACGAAGCCATCGTCGCGATCCGCTACGATGATCCCATAGATATCGGCGACCGTACGTGTCGGTTTCCACGCGGTTTTGATGCCAAGTGGGTGGTTGAACCCACGACTTTAAGTTTGACGGTTCCGGATCTGTTGCCGGCCGCCGAGCACGGGTCGCAAGACGCGACGAACGTCAGGGTATTTCACGCTGGGAATCCGGAATCGATGCGCTCGCGCGTGATGGCAACGCGCTTGGCCAGAGCGGCGCAAACCGCGACGGCGACGCGGATGGTAGGGACAACGAGCGAAGGGTTCGCTATCTACGTTTGCGAACTGCAGCGCCACCCTTTGCGCGTGGATCGCAGTTATGTGAAACGTGATGCCAACGGACTATCCGTTTTGATTGACGACCCGGATATCAATTCGGAACGATTGCGCGTGTTGCGACAGGTCAGTGCCGAATTGGAAGTGGACTACGAGATGCCACGTAGCCTGCTCGCGCAATTCGCACAGACCGATGCCAGAGTGATGAAACTGATGAATCGGCACTGTTCAGCGCGGAGGCGGTGAAGGCGCGTGGCTCGCGCATTGCGGTAATTACTCATGGATGTTTTCGTTCACTCGGGGTGTTGGCGCGCGAGCGGTTTCTATATCTTGTGGATAGAGCGGTTTGGGCGGCAGACCGCATAGGCATGAGGGTGAACGGCGTGTTTTGGAAAAATTTTAAGGCAGAGCTGGTGAAACAGTTCGCGCCAGACGATGGGCTGCCGCGGATCACCTTGCGGCAAGCTGCACCGTTGCTGATCGGCGCGCTTGTCTTCATGCTGGTCGGTTATGCGTTGTTTTTTGCATCATGGCTGATGGAATATCCGCCCAATGACAGTGCGTGGATCGCCGAGTGGACCGAGCGGATTGATGCGCTGCGAATGGTGGATCGTGTCGCGGTCATGACGGGTTTGGAGCCGATGCCGATGAAGGTGGTGGTGCTTTACCTGTTTCCTGGGGCCATCCTGCTTACCGCGTGGGGGATGTTGTGGTCTGTGCGGCCAAGTATCCTTAAGACAGTGCTGCTTCGAGCCGAACTGAAGAAGATTCCCATGTGGAAGTCGATTTTGGTTGCGCTGTTTATCCCCCTTTTCGCTCTACTTGCCTATGACGTAATCAACCATGATTACGTTGGGCCGACGCTGTCCAGGCGGCCGGTGCTTCTGTACGCCAGCACTTTTGCGTCTGCTACTCAGATTCTCGTTTTCACGGCCGTACCAGCGCTCTATCTGGCTGCTTTGATACCGGTGTGCGTCCGTATTCTGTCGACTTCACTTCAGCTGGTCCGAAGGCGAGGACAACCGAAATGACTGAAATGCGAGGAACAACCGCGATTGTATTTTTGAGTGTAGTTAGCGCTAGCCCTTTAGGTTAGCGCGGAGCGCTAACGGTGCTTTGGTAGGTCTGAAACCGCCATTGCCCGGCATTGCGCTCCGCGCCACTCTTCCATTCCGTTAAGTCAGCGCAATCAGCGATTGACCACCTTAGCCGGGATCAACAGAATCATCATGGCGCCGGCCAATAACACCGCCGCCGAGACATACATGGCGATGGTGGAACTTTGGGTCAGATCGCGCAGCCATCCAATGAAGTATGGGCTGACGAAGCCGGCGAGGCCGGCGAAGGCGTTGATGGCCGCTACGCCCGCAGCGGCGGCGCTGCCCACCAGAAAGGCCGACGGCAGTGCCCAGAATAGCGGGCCCGGGGTGATCACCCCGGCTGCGGCGAGCGAGAGTCCCACCAGTGCGAGCGGGATGTTGTTTCCAGCAATCGCCACGACCATATATCCGGTCGCTCCCATTAGCATGGGAATGATGAGGTGCCAGCGCCGCTCGCCGGTGCGATCGGAGCTGCGGCCGAATCCCAGCATAGCGATAATCGCGAAAATATACGGCACTGCGGAGAGCAGCCCGATATTGACCACGCCCGTCACGCCCGACGCTTTGATCAATGTTGGCATCCAGAACGTCAGGCCGTACTGCCCCATGATGACGCAGAAATAGATCAACGACAGCAGCAGCATGCGCGGGTCCCGGAAAACATGCCCGACCGAAGTCAGCATCCGCGCATGCGGATTCGTTGGGGGCTCGAGTTCCCTCGCGATATAGGCTTTTTCAGATGCGGTGAGCCATTTGGCCTTATCCGGCGTGCTGTCCAGCACAAAAAACGTGGCCACGCCCAGCGCGATTGACGGCAAGGCTTCTAGAAAGAACATCCATTGCCAACCGGAATAGCCGTGGAATTTGTCGAACTCGGCGATAATCCACCCGGATATCGGCCCGCCCAGTATGCCGGCCACAGGGATCGCCACCATGAATAGCGCAATGATTTGCGACCGTCTTCTCGATGGGTACCAGGACATGAGGTAATAGATAACGCCTGGATAGAAACCGGCCTCGGCGGCACCGAGTAAGAAGCGAAGCACATAATATTGTGTGGGAGTGGTCACCCACACGAATGCGGCCGAGATAACCCCCCAGGTGAGCATGATGCGAGCAATCCAGACGCGCGCGCCGACTTTACGCAGCGCCAGGTTGCTCGGCACCTCGAGCAAGAAGTACCCGATAAAGAAGATTCCGGCGCCCAGGCCATAGACCGTTTCGCTGAATCCCAGCTCGTCCAGCATCTGCAGTTTGGCAAAGCCGACGTTTACCCGGTCAATATAGGCCGCTACATAGCAAAACATCAAAAATGGAATCAGGCGCCAGGTGATTTTCCTGAACAGGCGTTTTTCCTCATCCACCGGCAGCGCCACTGGCGCTGAAAGTACAGCATCATTCATCGTTTTCCCCTTGAATTTCTGAATGCAAAATTAAGAATCGGCCAAACTCAACAACACCTCACTCAATACTCGGGCACCAGCGGCTGCGTCGGCCGCGGTAATGGATTCAGCTTCGTTATGGGTAATACCTTGGTGGCAAGGGATGAAGAGCATCGCGGACGGGCAGATCGGATGCAGATACCGCGCATCGTGTCCAGCCGCCGAGAGCATAACCATCCAGCTCACGCCTATCGTTTCGGCCGCAGACCGTATGCGTTGCCTCATCGACTGCGGAAATTCGAGCGACATCGCGTTGGACAATTCGTCGACCTTGACCGAGCAAGGACCGGCATGCGCCTGGCAAATCTGCGCCACCGCATCGCCTAACGTCGTCAGAGCTTCCGAATCGGGATGACGCAAATCGATAGAGAACTCAACGCTTTTGGCTACCACGGAAGGCGCATTCGGATGCACGTCGAGCCGGCCGACTGTGAATTTCACCAGGTCCTGGTCATCGTGCATGCGCTGGGTCAACGCATCGATAATGCGCACCGCGGCAAGCAGTGCGTCCTTGCGCTCGCGACGCAACGATGTTCCCGCGTGCGCGGCTTCACCATCTATGTGTACCTTGAATGTCCGTTTCCCCTGAATGCCGCTGACCACACCGATGGTTGTTCCCAGTCGTTCTAATAATGGGCCTTGTTCGATATGGGCTTCGACGTAGCTGTGGACCGGCGTGCACAGTGGGTGTGTAGGGATATCCGCGAACGCGTCATGCGCCGTTTGCAAAGCGCTGGCTACCGTGACGCCGTCACGGTCTTGGATTGAACCGATATCGTCCAATGTGCGTGCTCCGGCGAACACGGACGAGCCCATCATCCCTGGCGCAAAACGGGAGCCTTCTTCGTTCATCCAAGCTACGACTTCGATGGCTCGCTGTGGCTGGCATCCCGATTCGATGATCGCCTCGCAAGCTTCGAGTGCGGCCAGGACGCCATATGCGCCATCGTATTTTCCACCGCTGGGTTGGCTGTCAAGATGGGAACCCGATAGCACCGGCGCAGCGCGATCGTCGCGTCCGGCCAGGCGTAAAAATACATTGCCTGCGAGATCGCGCGAGGGCTGCATGCCAAGCGATTTTCCCCAATCGATGAGCAGCCGGCATGCGTCGATGTCCTCAGCAGACAAGGCCTGACGATTCACGCCACCAGCGGCTGTGGCGCCAATACGCGCGAGTGCTTCATGACGGTTCCATAGCCGCTGCATCGAGACATAGTCAGATACCCGGGCGCTCATGATGTCTTCATGATTTGAGACGGCTGCGCGCGAGGGTCTCGGGGCAGCCATCGGTTCTGGCTAACGGAGGCGAGGAAATCGGCGACGACCTGGTTAAAGAGTGCTGGTTCTTCCAGGTTGAGCGTATGGCCCGCTTTTGGTAGAACCGCCAATCCCGAGGCGGGAATCGTCTGTTTAAGAAATATGCCGGGCTGTAGGCAATGGTCGTCTTCGTCTCCCACTACGATCAGAGTCGGGACGGTCATGGCTTTGAATTCGTCAGCCAGATCGTAGAGGGAGGGGCGGCGCGCTTGCACGCCGCGCATGGTCATCGCCGCACCCTTGGCCGAGTGCTGCGAAAGATGCTCGGCGAATTCGTCCCAGCCGCGCGGATCTTTCAGTAGAAAGGCGATGCGCGAAGCGGCCAGTGCGTAGGTCTTGGAGAATGCTTCTGCACCTTGTTTTTCGAACTGCGCCGCTACCTCTAGCGACACGTCGCGAAAGTACGCTTCGTGTTCCTTTTCCGCGCCATACCCGGCGCCGGCCACGACCAACGATAGTGCACGGTCGGGCGCGATCAGGCCCACATGCAACGTCGCGAAGCCGCCCATGGACAGGCCTACGATGTGCGCTTTTGGGATGTCCAGCGCGGTGAGCACATCCACCACGTCTAGCGCGGCGCGGCGCTGCGAATAGCGTTCGAGGTCGTCCGGCACATCCGATGGGGGATAGCCGCGCGCATTGAACGCGATGCAGCGATGACGACGCGCGAAGTAGCGCATCTGCGGCTCCCAGCTACGCATGTCACCGCCGAATTCGTGGACGAAGATGATCGGCTCGCCTTCTCCTGTTTCCTCGTAATAGAGCTGTATGTCGTCGGAGGTCTTGATATAGGGCATGGGGCTACGCTCAGAACAAGTTTTGAGGGACGTCGATGGTGCGCGCCAACTGAACCATCTCGGGCAGCAGTTCGCAGAACCGGTCGGCCCAGCCTTCCGGCACGGTCAGACTGACCTTGACGAAGCGATGACCGAATCGTTTGGTGTGATAGGCGCCTTGCCGGATCATGATGCCTTTTGTTTGATAGGCAGCCACCAACGCTTCGGGCGTGATGCCCGCATCGACGGTCTCGATGATCAACAGGTTTGCTTGCGACGGATAGACCGGTAGAACCAGGCCGGGTACGCGGGCGACGGCTTGGGCCACGACTTCCTGGTTGCGGCGCTGCCGCTGCCAGATTTCAGGAAACCATTGCGCCTTGGTCTTTAACCCTGCGATGGCGGCGCGCTGCGACAGTACGTTGCTGCCAAGATTGTTCGGCGGCGCACTGGCGAATCGTTCCACCAGGTCTTCATGCGCCAGCACTGCGCCCAGCCGCATGCCAGCCAAACCCAGCCATTTAGAAAAGCTGTAAATCTGGATCGATTTTTCGGGATAGAAGCGATAGGCGGGAGTGAAGCGTTCGGCAAAACTGCTGTAGGTGGCGTCGTGAATCAGATAGGCGCCGACCGAGCGCGCGATGTCGGTAAAGGCCTCGATCTCGTCGGCGGTGTGGCAGGTGCCCAAAGGGTTGTTCGGGTCGACCAGATAAATCACGCGCGTTTTCTCGGTCACGGCGGCGCGCAACTGCTCGGCCGTGAGTTTGTAGTGCTGTTCGGCGTTGTAAATGGGCAGCTCTATGATGTTCGCGCCGGCTTTGCGCGCAAAATGCACCGGCCACGCCCAACTTGGATCGGTGGTGATGAAGTCGGTGTCGGGCGCGCAGATATTGCTGCAGACGTTGTAGAGAGCTTCGACCGCGCCGTCGGTGACCAGGACGGCGGCGTCGGGCGTGCCCATGTCTTCACGGATCAATTGACGCAGCTCTTCAAAGCCCGCAGGCGGCGCATACGCGTGGTATTCGCCATTGTCCATCGCTTGAATGACTGCCTCGCGCACCGATTCGTGGGGAGCATAATGATTGGTGTTCTGGCCTAGCCACATCAGTCCCGATGTGTTGCATAGGCGGTCGAAATACTGATTACGGATTTCGAAGTTCTTCATGGTCTCGTTCACGGAGTGATAGGGCGGTCAGACGACGGCGCGGCGCGAGGCGATACCGCCATCCACCGTGAAAATGGTGCCGGAGGTGTAGCCAGAGCGAAACGACGCCAGGAACAGGAATAAGTCCGTGATTTCATGGACTTTGGCGGGACGGCCCAGCGGGTAGCGTTCCAGCAGTTCCTCATAGCGTCCGGCATCGCCAAGCCGGTTCTCGGCGAATTTTTTCAGCATGTTGTAGATCCGGGTCGTATCCACCGGACCCGGATTGACACCGACCACGCGTATGTTGTCGTCGAGACTGGAACCGCCCAGCGCGCGAGTCATCGCCATCAGGGATGCGTTGCCGGCCGCACCTGCGATGTAATTGGGGTCGCATACCTCGCCGCCATTGCCGATATTATTAAGAATGACTCCGCCGCCACGGCGTTTCATGCGTGGGTACACCAGGCGGATCATGTCGGCGTAGCCGAAACCCTTCAACGCCCAGCCGTCGCGCCATTTTTGCGCATCGAGGTCGAAAATCGTGCCGCTGGGGATGACGCCAGCATTGTTCACCAGCACATCAATATCACCGGCCTCGTCCACGATGCGTTCACACGCCCCTGATGTAGTCATGTCGATGGCCGTTGTGGTCACCGCGACCGCATGCTGTTCCGAAATTTGGCGCTGTAGTGTTTCCAGCTTTTCTTCGGACCGTGCAGTGAGATGTAGGTCGCACCCTTCTTCGGCAAAGGCGTAGGCCAACCCTTCGCCGATCCCTTGCGATGCCCCGGTGATGAGGACTTTCTTCCCCTTGAGTTGCAAATCCATTGTGGAAATCCTATTCGAAATACAAAAATCTTGTTTGTGTATACATGATAGGGACTTCATGTTTTTGCTTGTAGCTCGGGATTACACCTATCTCGTTTTTGGTGCATGCCCTAAAAGTGGGCATTCGGGCCTGCTGTGGGTGCCTATGTGCACGGCGACGGAGCATTAGTGGCCCACTGGAGTTATGACTTAAGGTATACATAAACTGGTTAAAACGTATACAAATAACCGGAGTTTGCGCGCTTAGCGTTAGAATCACGCCTCTCGATCATGGAGTCCGCTCAGTGCAAGAAGCCGCAACGTACGCCGAGACCATTCAGCAGACGCTCGAACAAGAAATCTTGTCAGGCGTACTCGCCCCGGGCACTCGCCTCGAAGAGGAAGAAATCGCCGCGCGCTTCAAGTGCTCGCGAACCCCTGTGCGAGAGGCGTTCCGCCAGCTGGCTGCGGCTTCGCTTATCACCGTCCGGGCGCGCCAGCCCGCCGAGGTGTCGGCGCTGTCGGCGCGCAAGCTGATCGAGATGTTCCAGGTCATGGCGGAACTAGAAGGACTGTGCGCGCGGCTGGCGGCTCGCCGCGCGACCGGCGCGCAGATTGCCCGAATGCGCGATGCCCATGCGCGTCTGGAGGCGATTGCGGACGGTGACGATGTGGATCTGTTTTACGAGATCAATCGCGATTTCCATGAAGTCATCTACGAAGCCAGCCAGAACGAGTTCCTGGCCGAACAGACGCGGGGCCTGCGTAATCGCGTCGCGCCGTATCGCAAACTGGTCACGCAGCGCCGACGCCGGCGCGTTGACTCGCTCACAGAGCACGCGGCAGTGCTGCAGGCTATCGTCGACGGTGACGAAGATCTGGCGGACCGGATGATGACGGAGCATGTCAATCTCTTGGGCGAGAAATTGTTGGATTTCATCGCGTTGTTTCCCGAAATGCGGGGCGATTGATCTCAAGCCCTAGGGAAATATCCGCATGGATATTTTCGTTCACTTGCTCTTCCGAGGGACGAGGGGGACTCCTATGCTTGACCATTTGGGGAGTCAACCATTATTGGTCGCTTGTTTCTGCTGGGCGTTGTCGCGGGCGCCGCTGCAGCGCAATGTCTCTCCGCGTTGCCGGCTTCGCGTTGGATTGGCGCCGGTGTGTCGGCACTGGCGGCGGCAATCCCCCTCCTGTACGCGGCGTCGCGGATCTCAAATCCATTTTCCTTACCCGCAGGTTCGAAACGACGAGGACGTTGTTTAAGAACGGTCGCTCTCAGCCTGGTGGCAGTCGTTTTAGGGTTAGGCCTCGGCTTAGGCACAGCGATCTGGCGCGCGCAAATCCGCATGGGCGACCGGCTCGCCTGGACCCATCACGATGTGGTAAGCCGTCTGGTCGTGCGTATCGCGGATCTACCCCAGGGCGACGAAGGGCATTACCGATTCGCGGCTGATGTGAGCGAACCTCGACCCGACGGCATACCCGCGCGTATCTCCGTGAGCTGGGATGTCGTGGGCGATAAGCCCGCGACTCAACTGAAGCCTGGCCAGCTGTGGCGTATGGCACTGGTGCTTCGTCAACCGCACGGGCTGCGCAATCCTTATGGCTTCGACGCGGAAGGGCGCATGTTCGCCTCGGGCATCCTGGCGACAGCGACTGTGCGAGGCGTCCCGGTCCTGTTGGCGGACGAACCATTCCATAGCCCCGGCATATTGATAGAGCGGATCCGTCATTGGCTGCGCGACGGCATGCGCCGAGCCTTGGGCGAACGTCGATATGCGCCCGTGATGATTGCGTTGGCGTTGGGAGATCAGGCAGCGGTGGAGCGAGGCGACTGGCAAATATTCAATCGCAGTGGCATTACGCATCTGGTGTCGATCAGCGGCATGCATGTCACCTTAATCGCAGCAATGGGAAGCGTGTTGGCGATGATGTTCTGGCGGCGCGCGAGCTGGCGCGGGGTACGGCTGGCCGAGTATTTGCCGGCGCAAGTGGTGGGCGCGGCCATCGCGCTATGGGTGGCACTGCTTTATTGCCTGTTGGCGGGATGGGGTGTGCCGGCGAGGCGAACATTCTTCATGCTGGCCGTCGTAGCATTGGCGGCGATGGCACGCCTGCCTTTGTCGCCCTCGCGCATCCTGGCGGTGGCTGGGGCGTCGATTGCATTGATGGATCCTTGGGCGCCCCTCGCGCCAGGGTTTTGGTTATCGTTCGGCGCGGTGGCGATCTTGCTTCGTCTGGCCGTGTCAGTGGAGCAAAGCGGGTCGCTGAAAACCGACGGTTGGCGCACACGTCTGCGAGCCATGCTGCGTGAGTTCGGTATGGTGCAGATGGCGATCACATTAGGCTTGGTTCCCTTGCTTGCTTTCCTGATGAATCAGGTATCGATCGTCTCGCCGTTGGTTAACGTGTATGCGATACCGATTGTCAGCTTCGTGGTGACGCCGCTCGCCTTGGCATGCGCAATGTTGAGCGCCGTGCCAGGATTGCATTGGTTGGCCGAAGTCACCGGCGTCATGGGGCATGCCGTGTTCGAGGCGATGATGGGCCCGGTACGCTGGATGAGCGATGCTTCATGGGCGGTGCTGGACGTGGCAGCGGCGCCGTTGCCGTGGGTAGTCCTGGCGGTTTGCGGTGTCGTTTGGGCGGTGCAGCCGGCGGGTCTGCCATTGCGATGGGCGGGATGGCTGCTGATGCTGCCCATGCTCTTGTCTAAGCCCGACCGTCCAGCGCCGGGTTATTGGACGTTGACGGCGTTGGATGTGGGGCAGGGAGGCGCTATTGTGGTGGAGACGGCGACACAGGTTTGGCTCTTTGATACTGGCCCGAGCTCGCGTCAAGGCACGGATGCCGGTGAGCGCGTGGTGGTCCCGTATCTACGTGCCAGAGGCCATCGACACATTGATGGCCTGATCGTTTCGCATGCCGACATGGATCATTCGGGCGGTTTGGCCAGTGTGCTCGCGGCGATGCCGGTCGATCGTGCGTATACCTCCTTCGATCTGTCGAAATTCCTGCGTAAACGAGGTCGCAACGACAGCAACGCCGCGCTGACGAGCGAAGAACGGTTGCCTAATTCGATGGATCGCTGCTATGCAGGTTTGACGTGGACAGCCGATGATGTGCAGTTTCGCTTCCTGCATCCGGCGTCGGGGCAGGCTAGCGATGAACCGGGTAACGCGAGTAGTTGTGTACTGCTCATCCAGGGTAGAGCGCATACCGCACTGCTACCCGGAGATATCGGCGTTGCGCAGGAACGCCGTCTGATCGCCGCCTTGCCACAAGTTCATATCGTCCTTGCTCCGCATCATGGGTCGAAGACTTCATCGAGCGCCGCGTTGGTGCGCACGGTGCAAGCACAGCATGTCATTGCTCAAGCGGGGTACATGAATCGGTTTAACCATCCCACGCCCGCGGTACAAACACGTTGGACCGAGGCGGGCGCGCAGTTTTGGCGTACCGATCATCATGGCGCCATGATCGTGCAATCTTATGCGGGTGGCCTGGACGTGCAGTCATATGCTCAGTCCGCGCGCCGTTATTGGCATCGGGAAACACCTGCTGTCGCCGCCTCGGCCTTGAGATAAGATGCCTGTTTCTGTCACCCAGGAGCACGCATGTTCACGCCGCGATTCGATTACGTCACGTGCGCCAGTCCTGCCGGGCTGCATCGCATGGCCTATACCGAATGGGGAGACCCCGACAATGATCGCGTGCTCATCTGCGTGCATGGTTTGACGCGGCACGGGCGGGATTTCGATGAGCTCGCGCAGCGTTTGGCCGGTGAATTCCGAGTGGTGTGTCCGGATGTGGTCGGGCGTGGCCGCTCGGATTGGCTGACGACGCCCACTTTGTACAGCGTGCCGCAATATGTCGCGGATATGGTGACATTGATCGCGCGACTGCGGCCAGCGTCTCTGTCGTGGGTGGGTACCTCGATGGGCGGACTCATAGGTTTGTCCTTGGCTGGCGTGGCGAACTGGGCGCGCATGAGCTCGGTCATGCAGCCTCGCGTGGGGGGCTTGCCACCTGATGCGCAGATCCGTTTCGATAGCATGGTGCTCAATGATGTCGGGCCTAGATTGGACCCCCTGGCGCTCGGTCGTATCGGTCAGTATGTCGGTCAAACGGGGGAATTCAATTCGTTGGACGAGGCTATCCGGTCGGTGCGCCAGACAGCGGCGCCGTTCGGTCCCATGACAGATGAACAGTGGGAACGCTTTACCCGCCGAACCTACGTAGAGCGCGATGGGAAATGGGTCAAGCACTACGATCTGAATCTCGCCTTGCCGCTGGCCGCCCAGGCTGCGGAAGTCTATTCCACGGGCGAGCAGATGTTATGGAATGCCTACGACTCGCTCGATTGTCCGGTGCTGATCGTGCGCGGTGAGACCTCGGACTTGTTGTCGACGGCGACCGCGTCGGAAATGCTGCGGCGAAATCCTCGGGCGCGTCTTGTGACTGTCCCGCTGGTCGGTCATGCGCCCACTCTGATGGATGCGGCGCAGCTCGATCCCGTGGTGGGATTTTTGTTGGAGCGCGAGCCGACTCACCCATGATCCCGCCCGGGTCCAGGGTGATGGGAACGATAGATGCTGGGGTTCGCGCATCGCGCGCCAGGAGCAGGTGGTCATAGTAATGACCCACTTCGGGCAACGCCTATTTGAATGCTTCGAAGGTTCTCTATGCGAAACCCCCTTTCAATCAAGCTTGGTCAGATCAACCCCACCATCGGCGACATGGAAGGCAATATTGCCTTGATGTCAGCCGTCGCCGCCGAAGCGCAGGCTGAGGGCGTGGACATGGTGGTGTTTCCGGAGCTGGCACTCACCGGGTATACGCCGGGCGACCTGTTGGCCGATCCCTTGTTCGCCGAGCGTTTGAACGACGCGCGTGCGCTTTTGTGCGAAGCCAGCCGGAAAACTCCCGATGTTTACTGGGTAGTCGGCCAGCCTTTGCGCAAGGAGGGTGGCGCGAGCGGATCGTTTTATAACGGTGTGCAGGTCTTGCTCAACGGGGTGGTCGTCTTGACTCAGAGCAAGCAGTCGCTGTCTGGTGATGGCGTCTTTGATGAGCATCGGCACTTCAGCGCAGGCGGCGAAAGCGTGAAAGTACTGCGTATTCGCGATGCCACCGTGGGTTTTCTGATTGGCGCGGACGCGTGGTGCGACGGGGGCTCGGATTGCCCGACAGCGCCGCTGCGACGACTGGCTGATGCCTCGCCGGATCTGGTTGTGTCGCTGCAGGCAAGCCCAAGTAGCAAAGGCGCGCGTCGCAACCGTCACCAGCGTATTGCCGAGGTCTGCACGCGCTATCACCTGTCCATGGTCTGCGTGGCGCAGGTCGGCGGGCAGGATCATATTGTGTTCGATGGCGGGTCGTTTGCGGTCGATGCAGAAGGCACCGTGCTATTCGAAGCCAAACGGTTCGAGCCAGATGCGCCGACCTTGCGGTTCGAACTGGATCCGCCGCGGTTTGTTGACGGGCAAGGCGAGGCGCTCGCGCCGATAGACCCCGAAGGCTTGCCATTGATGGAGTTCTACCGACGTCAGGCTGTCGTGGGCCTGCGCGATTATGCACGCCGCTGTGGATTTAAAAAGGCCCTGGTTGGTTCGTCCGGCGGCATTGATTCGGCACTCACGATCGCTTTGGCCGCCGAGGCGCTGGGCGCGGAAAACGTCGTCGCCATTACCATGCCCTCCGTTTATTCCAGCGAAGGCAGTGTGTCGGATTCGGTGACGCTGTGCGGCAATCTCGGTGTGACGCTATATCAGGTCCCGATCCGCGACATCGTCTCGCAGTTTTCCTCCTCGATGGAGCAGAGCGACGTGCAGGAGGCGCCCAGTGGTCTGGCTTTGGAAAACCTGCAAGCCCGGGTGCGCGGCACGTTGTTGATGACGTACTCAAACCAGTATGGGCCTTTGCTATTGACCACGGGTAACAAATCAGAGGCGTCGGTGGGTTATTGCACCCTTTATGGCGACACCAATGGTGGTTTGGGATTGATTGGCGATCTGTACAAGACCGAGGTTTTTGCGTTGTCGCGACATATCAACGACACGGCCGGGCGCGAGCTGATACCGAACGCCATCATCGACAAGCCGCCATCGGCCGAGCTGGCGCCGGGGCAGAAGGATTCCGACGCTTTACCGCCGTACGAGGTGTTGGATGACATTCTGAAAGTGCGCGTCGAAGGTCCGTTTCTCGAGCCCGAGGAGCGCGAGGCGGCTCAAGGTACAGTTGACGATTTACACCTGACTGAGAACGGCCGAGCCACATTGCAGAAAGTTGAGCAGCTCATCGCGCGCAGCGAGTACAAACGCCGGCAGTCGCCACCAATTATCAGGATGCGCGCCGCGCCCGAGGCGGGCAGGCGCGTGTTTATCGTGGCGCGTCAATATTGATGCCGCAGGCTCGCTTGGGTGCGAGGCACGGCTGTGTTTATGGCGGCTCGTCGCTTAGCGCTTGTCGGCCCGGTGTGCAGCCGTACAATACCCGCTATGGATCCTACCGCCTTGAATATCGACCTGCATTGCCATTCCACGGTGTCTGACGGCATTATGCCGCCAGCGGAAGTGGCGCGGCGCGCACATGCGAATGGGGTGGATGTGTGGGCATTGACCGACCATGACGAAGTGGGCGGTCTGGCCGAGGCGCAAGCCACCGCGCGGGAACTGGGTATGCGGTTCGTTACGGGCAGCGAGATATCCGTGACTTGGTGCGGCCAGACCGTGCACATTGTCGGCCTGGGGTTCGATGCCAGCAACGCCACGTTGGTTAACGGCTTGCGGCGCACGCGCGCGGGGCGCGCCGAACGCGCCCGCCGGATGGGTGATCGACTGGCGGAAATGGGCATGCCCGGCGCCTACGAAGGCGCAATTCCGCTGGCTGGAAACCCGGAGCTTGTCAGTCGCACCCATTTCGCGCGCTATCTGGTTCAGGCCGGCTATTGTCCCGACGTGCAAACCGTATTCAACAAATTCCTCGGTGACGACTGCCCGGGGCATGTGCCGATGCAATGGGCGACGCTCTCTGACGCGGTAGGCTGGATCAGAGGCGCGGGCGGCCGCGCGGTGATCGCGCATCCGGGGCGATATAAATACTCCATCCTGCAGTTTCAGGCGTTATTCGATGAATTCCTTCAACTAGGCGGGGAAGGCATCGAGGTCGTGACCGGTAGCCACACCCCGGATGAAGCGCGCCACTATGCCGGCGTGGCACGGCGTTATGGGTTTCTGGCCTCGCGTGGATCCGACTTCCATAGTCCAACGGAGAGCAAGGCGGATCTTGGCGCCTTGCCACCCTTGCCCGATGACTTAAAGCCCGTGTGGCACGATTGGTTCTAGGCGACGAATGAACAAGGCTTTTGTTAAAGAGTCCGATCGCGACGACGACGAGGAATTGCCCGAAGCGCAGGCGCTGCCCACGGGTACACGCAACTATATGACGCCCGAGGGCTATGCCCGTTTGCGCGATGAGTTGGCGCATCTGATGAACGTCGAGCGTCCTTCTGTGGTGCAAGTCGTATCCTGGGCGGCATCAAACGGCGACCGTTCGGAAAACGGCGACTATCTGTACGGCAAGAAGCGCCTGCGCGAAATCGACCGGCGCATGCGATTCCTCACGAAACGCCTGGACATTGCCGAGGTTGTCGATCCCGCCGCCCAGCCTAATCGTGATCAAGTTTTCTTTGGCGCTACGGTGACCTACGCCGATCAGAACGGCGAGGAGCAAACCGTCACCATCGTCGGCGTGGACGAAGCCGAGCCGCTGGCGGGCAAGATCAGCTGGATTTCGCCCGTTGCGCGCGCGTTGATCAAAGCGCGCGAGGGCGACACAGTCGTGTTGCGCACGCCTGGCGGTGTGCAGGAACTCGATATTCTCGAGGTTCGCTACCCAGACTAGCGCTTTGGTCCAAGCAGCACCGCTATCCCGCGAATTCCCGCATCCTGGCTTCGTTAAACGCCACATCAACTTGGGCGTGTACATCGATACGCTGGACCGCGCGTGTCATGGCTTCGAGCATTGCATAGGCCGAAGGCGACAGGGCTCGGCCGCGTTTTTTCACTATGTACAGGTTCCTGCGCAATACCGGTTGACGTAGGGGCTTGAATTTCAAGCCCGCTGTCACTAGCGGCGCCGCAGCCAGCGCTGGTAGGGCGGCGTAACCAAGTCCGCGTTGCAGCAATGGCAAAAGCGTGGACATCGATCCCACTTCATAAGCGGGTTTCTTATACCGCGTGGCGATGCGAGGATGTAGATCGACCAGCGCCCGTATCCCGTTAGAGGGATGCAGGGCCACCATGGTGTGCGAGGCCAGACGACTCCAGGGCATGGGCGAGTCTTCCTGAGCGAGTGCGTGGCCGCTGTGATAGACCGCGCCATAGTCGTCCGTCAGTATCAGTGTGCTGTCGAGCTCGGGTACGGTCTGGAACAGCGTCGTTACGCCAAAATCCGCATCACCCCCTAGTACGAGCCGACAGACGCCTTCCGTGGTTTCCTCGCGCATCCGTACGCTGATGCCCGGATACCGCGAGGCCATCTCCATCACTGCGGGTGACATCACATAGTTGATGAACGAAGCCGCCGCCGCGACCACGGCCGAGCCGCGCTGTCGCGTGACCGTCAGGCGCAGTTCTTCGAGCGACTCGGTCAGATCACGCAGCATGCGCTCGGCCGCTGGCAAGAACTGCGTGCCCTGAGCCGTCAACAGCACCGCGCGCGTCGAACGATCAAAGAGACGCACACCGATCTCGCTCTCCAGAATCTTGATCGATGTGGTGAGCGTGGACTGTGTCACGTGCAGCTTTTCAGAGGCGCGTGTGAAGCTGCCTTCGCGGGCAACGGCGGTGAAGGCGCGCAACTGCTTGAGCGTGATGTTGGCGGAACTCATCTATTGAATGAAGCGATAAGTTAATAAATATTATTCGTTTGGAGCGATCCGGGTCGCTCAGTAGACTTATAGCCACGTTTTAGCAATGCCACAAGATGCTTGAGTGAAGGAGACCACGATGCAACAGCTTGCCAACGTGCAGGAAGATCTGCCGCCCGCGCGCCTGACCAGCCCCGGTGCTTGGCTGGGTGCGGAAATGGCGCGGGACACCCGATGGATTGAAGTCCTGACGCCCACCGAAATCGAGGAGATCGATGCCGCCATCCGGCACCACCTCACCTCCGGCCGAACCTTCGCTGATATTTCGCCAGAGACCTTTCTGCTACCCACGCTCGGACCGCGTCTGAAGGATATGCTGCAAGAGGTGCTCAACGGCCGGGGGTTTGTGTTGCTACGCGGCTTTCCGGTTGAGCGCTATACGACCGAGCAGGCGGCCATCGCGTACCTCGGGATTGGTTCTTGGTTCGGCAGTTTCCGCTCGCAAAATGCAGCCGGGCATTTGCTGGGCCATGTTCGTGATACGGGTGCCGACATCAATCAGCCGGCGACTCGTTACTATCAGACGAACCGGCAGCTGGAATATCACACCGACTCGTGCGACATCGTCGGTCTGATGTGTTTGAAAACTTCCAAGTCTGGCGGCGAGAGTCGTATCGTCAGTTCCTATTCGATCTACAACGCCATGATGGAACGCCGGCCCGACCTCGCGGCGGAGCTGTTCCATGCGTTTCCCACGGATCGTCGCGGCGAAGTCCCCGACGGGCAAAAACCCTGGTTCGATGTGCCGGTGTTCAACTGGTTCGACGGACAGCTCACCACTATCTATGTGGGCCAATACATCCGCAGTGCACAGAAAAACTTCCCACAGGCGCGTCGTCTGACCGAGCGGGAGATCGAGGCGCTCGCCATGCTCGACGAGCTGGCCAACGATCCGCAGTTCTGTCTGCAAATGGAGTTCCTGCCCGGCGACATACAGTTCCTGCATAACCATCAAATCCTGCACTCGCGCACCGATTTCGAAGATTGGCCCGAGCCGGAGCGCAAACGTCATTTGCTGCGCCTATGGTTAGCGCCCAAGGAAGCGCGTGCCTTGCCGCCGTCGTTCGCGGCGCGCTATGGCTCGCTGACGCCGGGTGAGCGCGGCGGCATTATTGTGAAAGGCACGACGCTGACTTTTGCCTTGCAACCGGCTTGAGCCGGATCGAGGGCATGATGTTGGCCGGTTGGAGGGGGACAAATATATGAAAAGACGTGAATTTCTAGGCGGTGTCGCGACCGCCATGGCGGGTGCGCTCGGCGCAACACACTCTATGCGAGCGTGGGCAGCGGAGGCGAGTGCCGCCGCGACTAATTGGCCGAGCCAGCCACTGCGCATCATCAACCCATACCCGCCAGGCGGGATCGTGGATATTCTGGCGCGGTTGGTCGGGGCGGAAATCAGTAAAACGCTGGGGCAACCCATTATTGTGGAGGACAAGCCCGGGGCCGGTGGCAATATCGGTACCGCGTTCGTGGCGCGGGCCTCGGGCGATCCCTATACGCTGCTGTTAGGCGCGAGCGGCCCTTTGGCAATCAATGTCTCGCTGCAGAAAAATCTGACTTACGACTCCACCCGTGATTTCACCCCGATCTCGCTGATCGCCGCGACGCCGCTGGTGTTGGTCACCGGCAGCCAATCGGGCATCAATTCGTTTGATCAGCTGATGAGCCGGATGCAAGACGCCAAGAATCCGCCCTTTTATGGTTCGGCGGGAACAGGCACACCGCAGCACCTGGCCGGCGAATTGTTAAAGCAGCGAACCGGTGGTCATGCCACGCATGTTGCGTACAAAGGTGGGGCGCCCGCCGTGGTCGCGGTGATTGGCGGCGAGGTGTTGTATTCGTTCGAAAATCTCGCGCTTGTGCAGCCGCATCTGCAAAGTGGAAAGATGAAGGCGCTGGCCGTCTCGAGCGCGCGCCGGACCGTGCAGCTACCGGATGTGCCCACGGTGGCCGAATCGGGCGTGGATGGCTTCGAGGCGCGGGGATGGTATGGTCTGTTGGCGCCCGCCAACATCGATCCGCAGATCACCAAGCGCTTGACCGAGGCGACCATGCAAGCGGCGAGCGTGCCGTCTGTGCGTTCCGTCATTGCTTCGTTTGGCTCTGAAAACGTGTCGACGGGCGGCGAGGATTTCTCGCGGCTCATCGCTGCAGAGATCGCCAAGTGGCGTGACATCATTCAGGCCGGCAACATCAAGCTTGAAGGCTGAAAAAAACACGGACGCCTGATGGCGTCCGTGCCGGATGCAAACACTTGCGTACTTGCCTCCCCAGGCGGTGTGACCGCCGATCCCCTTGGGTTACTGCTTATTTGTTGCGTGCCGCGATCGATTTCTCGGCCAGGTCGACCAGTTCGTTGCCCACGCGAGGCTTCCACTTTTCGTAGACGGGTTTGGTGGCCTCGACAAACGCCTTGTGTTGATCTTCGTTAAGCGTGGTGATGGTGACGCCATGGCTCTCGATCTCCTTGAGCAAGGAGGGATCTTCCGGCGTTACCCCTTTACGGGCGATAGCGATTTCCTTTTTTGCGGCTTCCAGTGCGGCTTCGCGCACGATTTTGCGATCTTCTTCCGACCAGGACTCCCAGACCTCGCGATTGACCACGAATACCAGTGGGTCGGCGACATAGTTCCAGAGCGTCAGGTATTTCTGGGCCACATCGTATAGCTTTGCACCGGTATAAATCGATAGGGGATTCTCCTGACCATCGACCGCGCCGCTGGCCAGGGCCGGCTGCGCATCGGCCCAGCTCATTTGCGTGGGGTTGGCGCCCAGGGCGGTGAACGTGTCGATGAAAAGCGGCGAGCCGACCACGCGCAGCTTCATGCCCTTCATGTCCTCGGGTTTGGAGATGACCCGGCGCGAATTGCTGAGCTGGCGATAGCCGTTCTCGCCCCAGGCCAGCGGCACGACGCCGGCTTTCTCGATCACCTTGAACAGTTCTTTGCCGACTTCGCCTTGCACCAATGCGTCGATGGCCGCGTAATCGGGCATCAAGAAGGGCAGGGAGAACAGGTTTAGCTGCTTTACCTGCGGGGACCAGTTGATGGTCGAGCCGACGGCCATGTCGATGACCCCTTGCCGGATCGCGGTGAACTCGCGCGTCTGATCGCCCTGGACCAAAGAGGTGCCGGGGTAGACCTTGATATTGATGCGGCCGTTGGTCCGCTCGCGAACCAGATCCGACCAGATCACCGCGCCCTGGCCCCAAGGGAATGTGGTGCCGACGACGATGGACAGCTTGTACTCGGGCTTGTAATCGCGCGCCTGTGCTGGCGCTAAGGCAAACGCCGTTGCCGCAACGAGAGCAGCGCAAAATAGCTTGTGTAGTTTCATCGGTTTGTCTCCTTATGTTTGTCTAATCTGTGCGTTATTGGAACGCCAACTGCGCCTCCTGGCTAGTACCCCAATTGATGCGGCAGCCATAACGCGAGCTGCGGAAACACGATCACCGCTACCAACACCACGAACATGGCCGCCAGCAGCCATAGCACCCATCGCGTCGTCGATTCCATGGGCACGCGCGCAATGCGGCAGGACACCATCAAGTTGACTGCCAAGGGTGGCGTGAACTGACCGAGTGCGACCATCAGGGTCAGAATGACACCGAACCATACCGTGTTCCAGCCATACGCATCGGCTATCGGCATCAGAAGCGGTACAAAAATCAGGAATATCGAGATGCCGTCGAGGAACATGCCCATCACCATCAGAAGCAGTACCAATAACGACATCACACCCCATTCGCCCAAGCCAGAGTTGACGATGGCATGCGTGATCGGGTCGATGATGCTCAGCGTCGACAAGGCCCACGCGAATATGCCCGCCAACGCCACCACCATCATGATGACGGCCGACAGTTCCGCCGCCTCGCGCAGGATCGTATAAAGATCCCGCACGCGTATCGTGCGATGAATAAACATGCCGACAAACAGCCCGTAGAACACGGCGACCACGGCGGCCTCGGTGGGTGTGAACCAGCCCAGCCGCATGCCGCCCAGAATCAGCACCGGCGCGGCCAGCCCCCACACCGCCTCGCGCAGGCTCGCCCAGAAAGGCGGGCGAGGCAGATGGGATTCATGAATGCCAAGTTTGTACTTACGCGAAAGCCACACCGCGGGCACGATCAGCGCGATCCCCGCCAGCAGCCCCGGCACCATGCCAGCGGCAAACAGGGCGGGGACGGACGCCCCGGGCACCAGGACCGAATAAATAATGAAGGCGATAGACGGTGGAATCAGAATATCCGTCGCCGCGCCCGCCGCGACGACCGAGGCGGAAAACGACGCCGGATAGCCCGCACGCGACATGGCGGCGATCATGACCGCGCCCACTGCAGCCGCGCACGCCGGTCCCGAACCGGAAATCCCACCCAAGAACATCGCCACGGCGATCGCGATCAGTGGCAGCATGCCCGATCCTCGGCCTACGATGGCGATGGCTAAGTCCACCAGCCGCCGCGCCACGCCAGAGCGATCAAAGATCGAGCCGACCAGAACAAACATCGGAATCGCTAAAAGCGGGTATTTCGCCAGGCCTGCATAAAAATTCTGCGGCACGGCCAGCAGGCCGAACCAAGCCACGTCCAGGTTAGACAGCGCGATGGCCAGCGTGCCCGCGATTCCCAATGCCACGCCCACCGGCACGCCGATAATCATCAAGATAGCGAAAACGACGAACAGCAGCGCAGCGATCATTGCACAGCGCCTCGCAGCAGACGGCGCAGGATGCCCAACGTACGCAACGTGATTGCCGCGGACATGGCGGGCAACCAGATTGAATACCACCACGTTGGCACCCCGATGGCGGGGGAGGTGTCTTCATACCGATATTCATCCCACACCAGACGGGCGGACAGCACGGTGAGCAGTATGAAAAACAGCAGAACGATCGTGTGCGAGGTGATAGCCAGGCCCCGTCTGCGCGCGGGTGTCCCGCCATCGGCGAAGGCTTCGATACGAATGTGGTGGTTCCTGACAAAGGCACTGCTCGCACCGGCCATGGTCAGCACAATCAAGAGAAACACCGAGATCTCTTCAGTCCAGGCGAACGACTGGTCGGTGAAGTAACGCACCAGCACGTTGCCCAGCGTGATCAAAGCCAGAGTGGCCAGCACGCCCACGGCGAGCCCGTCCTCGATGGCCAGCGGCACTTTCACTGGCGGGTCGGGTTCGACTGCGATGATGGGCTCAGGGGAAGACGGCGGGTCAACGGGAACGTCAGGACGGGACATGGATAACGAACTGCCTGGACATAAAACGCGGACAAACAGCGTTGACCTTTCCTTATGGGAGGCGGCCAACGCCATCCAGTCCACCCTTGCGATGCGAACTTGCAGCATCCTACCTGCATGAATGGCGCAAGGTAGTGCGTGTTTTCCCGTGGGTGAATGGCAGGCGCCTATGCTGCGGGGCGGCAATTTCGCCGTCATTCCGCCCGTGAGTGCAGGCAGGATTCAGGTGAATCGCGCCAGCGCCACCGCCTTTTTGCGCCGCAAAAAACGGGGGCAGGGTGACGATCCCACGAATTTGTAACGGAGGCAGCGGCTCAATTGCAGCTTCTTTTTGCTCCGCCGCTTCGGGAAAACCCCTGAAAAGGTAAAATGCTGCTTTTGCTTCTATTCACTTCTCCAAACGGCGCCCGCATCGTGTCTCTCGTCCAGCATTTGCCCGGTTCATCTGTCCTTTCCGCCTTCCGCCGTGAGCGTCTCCTGGCACAGCTGCGAGAGGCGGGCCTGCCCGTCGCGGATATTTCCGCTCGCTACGAGCATTTTGTCAGCACGGAGGCGGCGCTCGATGCCGCACAACAGCAACAGCTGACCCAGCTGCTCGACTACGGCACGGCCGACGCGATCGAGCCGCCGGCCAAGAGCCTGTCGCTGCTGGTGATTCCGCGCCTGGGCACGATTTCGCCGTGGGCCAGTAAGGCCACCGACATCGCGCACAACTGCGGCTTGGATGCCGTGCGGCGCATCGAGCGCGGCATCCGCTATTTCCTGGTCCCGGAAAAAGGCCTGCTCGGCACGAAGTCCATCGATGACGCCATGCTGGCGCGCGCGGCCGACTGCCTGCATGACCGCATGACCGAGACCGTGGTGGGCGCCGATTTTGACAGCCAGGCGCTCTTCCAGCCGCTGGCGGGCAAGCCGATGCGTACCGTCGCGGTGCAAGCCCAGGGACGCGATGCGCTGGTCGAAGCCAACACTACGCTGGGTCTGGCGCTGTCGGAAGACGAAATCGACTACCTTGCGCAGTCCTTCACCACCCTGGGCCGTGATCCGACCGATGTCGAACTGATGATGTTCGCCCAGGCTAATAGCGAACACTGCCGCCACAAGATCTTTAACGCGCAATGGGTCATCGACGGCCAGCCGCAGTCCGAAACCCTGTTCGGCATGATCCGCGCCACGCACAAGGCCCAGCCGCAAGGCACGGTCATCGCCTATTCGGATAACGCCGCCGTGATGGAAGGGGGCCCCGCGCAGCGATTCCAGGCTGGCGTGCCGACCGATGATGGCCAGGGCAGCGAAGCCGCGCGCTACGTGCGCCGCGACGCGCTCGTGCACACCTTGATGAAGGTCGAAACGCACAACCACCCGACCGCGATCGCGCCTTTCCCGGGCGCGTCCACGGGTGCGGGCGGCGAAATCCGCGACGAAGGCGCGACCGGCCGGGGTTCCAAGCCCAAGGCCGGCCTGACCGGCTTTACCGTGTCGCATCTGCGCTTTCCCGACGCGATTCAACCGTGGGAAGCCGACCATCACGGTTTGCCCGACCGTATCGCCTCGCCCCTGTCCATCATGATCGATGGCCCCATCGGCGGCGCGGCCTTCAATAACGAATACGGTCGTCCGAACCTGCTGGGTTACTTCCGTACCTACGAGCAAACCGCTGGCGATACGCGCTGGGGCTATCACAAGCCCATCATGATCGCGGGTGGTCTGGGCAGCATCGACGCCGAGCTGACCAAGAAAGAAATCATCCCTCCCGGTGCCTTGCTGATTCAGTTGGGCGGCCCCGGCTTCCGTATCGGCATGGGCGGCGGCGCGGCTTCCAGTATCAGCATGGGCAGCAACTCCGCCGAGCTGGATTTCGACTCCGTGCAACGTGGCAACCCGGAAATCGAGCGCCGCGCACAAGAAGTCATCGACCGCTGCTGGCAGCAAGGCAATAACAACCCCATCCTGGCGATTCACGACGTGGGCGCGGGTGGCTTGTCGAATGCCTTCCCCGAGCTCGTCAACGATGCCGGTCGTGGCGCCGTGTTCGATCTGAAACGCGTCCCGGTAGAAGAATCCGGCTTGTCGCCCGCCGAAATCTGGAGCAATGAGTCGCAGGAACGCTATGTTCTGTCGATTCTGCCCCAGGACCTGGCCCGTTTCGACGCCATCGCCCGCCGCGAACGTTGCCCCTATGCCGTTGTCGGCGTCGCCACCGAAGAGCGCCAACTGCGCGTGGTCGATGGCGAGGGTCTGCCCGGTTTGGACGAATTGATTCAGGCTTCCGAAGCGAACGCCCGCCCGGTCGATGTGCCCATCGATGTGATCCTCGGCAAACCGCCCCGCATGACACGCGATGTCAAGCGTCTGCCCGGCGTGTCCGAGCCGCTGGATCTCGTCGGCATCGATCTGACCGAGGCCGCCTACCGCGTGTTGCGCCACCCGACCGTGGCCAATAAATCGTTCCTCATCACCATCGGCGATCGTACCGTGGGTGGCCTGTCCAGCCGCGATCAAATGGTCGGCCCGTGGCAAGTCCCCGTCGCCGATTGCGCGGTGACGTTGGCTGATTACGAGGGATTCCGTGGCGAAGCCATGGCCATGGGCGAACGCACGCCGCTGGCCGTGCTGAATGCACCGGCTTCAGGGCGTATGGCCGTGGCCGAAGCGCTGACCAACCTCGCGGCCGCCGATGTGGCGCGTCTGGAAGACATCAAGCTGTCCGCTAACTGGATGGCCGCTTGCGGCGTCGAGGGCCAGGACGCCGCGCTCTATGACACCGTTTCTGCTGTCAGCGAACTGTGCCAGGCCACGGGTCTGTCGATCCCGGTCGGTAAGGATTCGCTGTCGATGAAGACCACCTGGAACCAGGACGGCGAAAATCGCCAGGTCGTGGCGCCGGTGTCGCTGATCGTCACCGCGTTCTCGCCGGTGGGCGATGTGCGCAACAGCCTCACGCCGCAACTGCGCGCCGAGGCGGGCGACAGTGTGTTGATCGTGATCGACCTGGGTCGTGGCCGGCATCGCATGGGCGGGTCCATCCTGGCTCAGGCGTTCAATCAAGTCGGCGAAAACGTGCCCGATATCGACTCGCCGCAGGATCTGCGTGCGTTCTTCGTGACGATCCGTACGCTGGCCGAAGCCGGCGTGCTGCTGGCCTATCACGATCGTTCCGATGGCGGTCTGTTCGCCACGCTGTGCGAAATGGCGTTTGCTGGCCGCACCGGTATTTCGGTGAACCTGGATATGCTCACCTTCGACGCCAATTCGGCCGACTGGGGCGACTACAAGATCCGTCCGGAACAGGTCGCGGTACAACGCGACGAGCTGACACTGAAGGCGCTGTTCTGCGAAGAAGCCGGCGCTGTCATTCAAGTCCCTGCCTCCGAGCGTGATGCCGTCATGCAGGTGCTGCGTGGCGCAGGGTTGTCCGCGCATTCGCATGTGATTGGTGGCTTGAACGACTCCGATACCATCGAGTTCTATCGCGATGGCAAAAAGATCTGGAGCCAACCGCGCGCCGATCTGGGCCGCGCCTGGAGCGAAGTCAGCTATCGCATCATGTCGCGCCGCGATAACCCCGCCTGCGCGCAAGCCGAGCTGGACATCTGGAACGACACACAAGACCCCGGCTTGTCGCCGCGCGTCGCGTTCGATCCGCAAGAAGACATCGCCGCGCCGTTTATCGCCACCGGCAAGCGTCCGCGTGTCGCCATCCTGCGCGAGCAGGGTTGCAACAGCCAGGTGGAAATGGCCTGGGCGTTCGATACGGCAGGCTTTGACGCCATCGACGTGCATATGACGGATTTGCTGTCCGGTCGCATCGACCTCAGCACCATGCAAGGCCTGGTCGCCGTGGGCGGCTTTAGCTACGGCGACGTGTTGGGCGCGGGCGAGGGCTGGGCGCGTACGATCCGGTTCAACAGCCGTCTCTCGGATCAGTTTGCCGAGTACTTTGCCCGTCAGGATACGTTCGCGTTGGGCGTGTGCAATGGCTGCCAGATGATGGCGGCTCTCGCGCCCATGATTCCGGGCGCCGAGTTCTGGCCGCGCTTTACGCGCAACCAGTCGGAAAAATACGAAGCCCGTCTGTCGCTGGTCGAACTGACCGCGTCGCCCTCGATCTTTTTCAAAGGCATGGAAGGCACGCGCGTACCGGTCGCCGTGGCGCATGGCGAAGGCTATGCCGACTACAGCAAGCAAGGCGACGCCAGCCAAGTGCTGGTGGCCGCGTGCTTCATTGACCACCGTGGCAATCCTACCGAGGCCTATCCGTTCAACCCGAACGGCAGCCCGGGCGGCCAGACCTCGGTGACCACGGCCGATGGGCGCTTTACGGTCATCATGCCGCACCCCGAGCGTGTCACGCGAAATGTGATGATGTCTTGGGCGCCCAAGCAATGGGGCGAGGCCGATAGCGGCGGTGCGTTCACCCCCTGGATGCGTATGTTCCGTAATGCGCGGGTCTGGGTCGGCTAAGTCCGATACACACTCTTTGTGAGAGCTTTCGAATATGCGTTTGATTTTGGCCCTGTTGCTCCCTTGGTTGCAGTTTTTCACCATCGGCCGTCCCATCGCAGGCATCATCTGCCTGATTTTGCAATTGACCTTGATTGGCTGGGTGCCTGCGGCAATCTGGTCGGTGTATGCCCTCAACCAATACCACGTGGACAAAAAGATCGAGAAAGCGCTAGGCCCCAAACCTAGATAAAGCCACTGTATCGGCCCGGCTGTCCGGCGGCACGGCGGGGCCAAACCGCTCGCTTGCGGTGCACAGTCGGCGCCCGATGCTCAACTGTCGCGCGCGAAAGGCATAAAATGGGGTTTGCTCTCTTTCGTACAGGATCTGCGCCATGAATGCACGCATCCCCGACGACGCTCTGCCGCCGACCTTAGACCCCGACGCCTTGCAGGCGTTTGTCGATCGCCAATGGGACGACGAAATCGTCCCGGCGTTGACCGATTACATTGCAGTGCCGGCCAAGAGCCCGGCATTTGATCCCGACTGGGAAAAGAATGCGTACATCGAGCGCGTCGTGCGCGATGCCGCGCAGTGGGTCGAGTCCAAGAAAATCCATGGGCTGAAACTCGAGGTGGTGCGCCTGCCGGGTCGCACGCCGGTGATTTTCTTCGATGCGCCGGCCACGCGTGCGGATAATGGCGACACGGTGTTGTTGTATGGGCATCTGGACAAACAGCCCGAGTTCTCCGGCTGGCGGTCCGATCTAGGTCCGTGGACGCCGAAATACGAAGACGGCAAGCTGTATGGCCGTGGCGGCGCCGATGACGGCTATGCGATTTACGCGTCGATCACGGCGATCATGGCGCTGGACGCACAGGGCATCCCGCGTCCGCGATGCGTGGGCATCGTGGAAACCTGCGAGGAATCAGGCAGCTATGACCTGCTGCCCTACGTCGATGCGCTGCGCGACCGCCTTGGCAATGTCGCGTTGGTGGTGTGTCTGGACTCCGGCGCGGGCAACTACGATCAGCTGTGGATGACGACATCGCTGCGTGGCATGGTCGCGGGCACGCTGGAGGTGCAGGTGCTCGACGAGGGCGTGCACTCGGGCGATTCCAGCGGCGTGGTGCCGTCGAGCTTCCGCATTCTGCGTCATTTGCTGGATCGGCTTGAGGACAGTTCCACCGGCCGTTTGTTGCCGCAGAGCCTGCACTGCGAGATTCCCGCAGAACGCCGCGAGCAGGTCGTCGAAGCCGCCCGCATCCTGGGCGATGAAGTGTGGAGACGTTTCCCCTGGAGCTGTGGCGCGGATGGCAGTTTTGTGCTGCCGATGACCACCGAGCCCGAAGAAGCCTTGCTCAACCGTACATGGCGCCCCACGCTCTCGGTGACCGGCGCCGAAGGCCTGCCGCCCTTGACCAGCGCGGGCAATGTCTTGCGCCCGCGTACCTCGTTCAAGCTGTCGCTGCGCCTGCCGCCGCTGGTCGATGCCGCCGCCGCGTCGGACGAGATCAAACACTTGCTGGAAGCGGACTCTCCTTACAACGCCAAGGTCATCTTCAGCGCCGACCACAGCGCGACCGGTTGGAACGCCCCGGCTTCCGAGGCCTGGCTGACCCACGCGCTCGATGCGGCATCGCGTCAGTACTACGATGCGCCTTGCGGATATATCGGCCAGGGTGGCACCATTCCCTTGATGAGCTTGCTGCAACAGGGTTTCCCCAAAGCACAATTCATGGTGTGTGGCGTGCTGGGTCCACGATCGAACGCGCACGGCCCCAATGAATTCCTGCACGTGCCTTACGGCAAACGTCTGACCGCTTCCGTTGCGCAAATCATGGCGCAAATGCCGGTTTAATCTTTTTGATCGAGTAGATAAATGATTCACACCGACGGCGCCTATCAGCGTGTCATCGACGAGACCCGCCGATGGGTAGAGCAGGCCGTCATTGGCTTGAATCTCTGTCCTTTCGCAAAGGCCGTGCAGGTCAAGAACCAAGTGCGCTATGCGGTCAGCGACGCCACCGATGACGAGGGCGTGCTGACCGATCTGGAAAGCGAGTTGATGCTGATCTCGGAAGCCGCGCCCGAGGACATCGACACCACGCTGTTGATTCTGCCGGACGCGTTGAATGACTTCTATGACTTCAACGACTTTGAAGATTATTCCGAGCGTTTGCTCAAACGCATGCGTCTTGTCGGCGATTTCCAAGTCGCGACGTTTCATCCTGACTTTCAGTTTGCCGACACGAATCCCGACGACATAGAAAACTGTACGAATCGTTCGCCGCATCCGATTCTGCACATCTTGCGCGAAGACAGCATCGACCGGGCGGTGGAAGCCTTTGCCGACGCGTCGGAGATCTACGAGAAGAACATCGCGACGATGCAGCGTCTGGGCTGGGAGGGTTGGCGCAAGCTGATGTCGCAAGAATAGGCGCATCAAACCGGGCAGGCTCGCGATTAAAGAAGATCTGCCCGCGAGCCCGCCCGAACGAGACGCCTTGCGTGCGAGATCAGATCGCCTGTCCGCCCGACACCTCGATACGCTGCGCCGTTACCCAACGATTGTCGGCGGACAGCAGACTCGCGATCATGGGGCCAATGTCATCGGGCACGCCTACGCGGCCCAGCGCCGTCATCGCCGCGAACTGGCGGTTGAGCTCAGGGTTGTCGCGCACGACCCCGCCACCGAAATCGGTTTCGATAGCGCCCGGCGCCACCGTATTGACCGCGATGCCGCGCGGGCCTAGTTCCTTGGCCATATAGCGGGTCAGCACCTCGACCGCGCCTTTGGCGGCCGCGTAGACCGAGTACCCCGGTGCGCTGAAACGCGTCAGACCCGTGGACAGATTGATGATGCGTCCGCCGTCGGCGATGATCGGCAACAGCGTTTGCGTCAGGAAAAACACGCCCTTGAAGTGCACGTTGACCAGGCCGTCGAACTGCGCTTCGGTCAACTGATCAATCGTCGCGTAGTCGCCGTGGCCTGCGTTATTGACGAGATGATCGATCGTGTCGCGCGACCAGTTTTCGCGCAAGGCGGCGCGCAGGCTTTCCGCGAAGGCCACGAAGCTGGCAACGTTACCCGTATCCAAGCGCAGGGCGATTGCCTGGCGTCCCAGTGCTTGGATTTCTTCTACGACGGCTTGAGCTTCTTGTTCCTGGCTGCGATAGGTCAGGACGACATCGCCGCCGCGCTTGGCGATGCTCAATGCGGTGTTGCGGCCCAGGCCACGGCTGGCGCCGGTGATGAGGGAAATGGTGGTCATAGCGGTTCCTCGATTAAGTGGTGAAGAGGGTGGACAAATGATGCGCCGCCACGAGAAACACGCGTTGCCGGATATTGGGATTTTCTTGCCTGATTCTCCAACGGCCAGCCGAGAGTGCGCCATCGGCAGTAGACTCTGCGCATGGACTCCTTGCTCGATGCCGTCACGCGTTACACCGAGGCCCACGGCTTGCTGGAAGGCGTGGGGGTCACCCCTGTCGCGGGTTTGACAACCGTGCGTGCAGTGGCGCCCAGTGGGCTCGCGCACTCTATTCCGCGTCCACTGGTTTGCCTCATCCTGCAAGGCACAAAACACGTCACGCTGGGCCACCAGACCTTTATCTTCAATGCGGGCGACTCGCTCTTGATCACCGGCGATGTGCCCACCACAAGCCAGATCACGGCTGCGACCCTGGTCAAACCCTATCTGGCGCTGACCTTGGAACTCGATCTGGCGCTGATCGCCGAACTGACCGAACAGATCGCCGACAGCGGGCCCGAGGAAGAAAGTCCAATCCGAGTGATATCCACCGAGCGTGAAGTAGCGGACGCCGCATTGCGGCTGGTGCAACTGCTGGATCGTCCCGACGCGCTGGCCGTGTTACAGGCGCAACTCGTGCGTGAAATGCACTACTGGTTGCTCCAAGGAAAACATAGTCCCGCGATCAGACGTTTAGGCTTGAACCATGCCCCCGCCCGTCGTATCGCGCGAGCGGTAGCAGTGCTGCGGCGTGAATACACGCAGAAGCTGCGGATGGAAAAACTCGCCGACGTGGCGGGCATGAGTCCGTCGTCGTTCTACCAGCACTTTCGTCGCGCGACGTCGTTGTCTCCGCTGCAGTTTCAAAAGCAACTGCGCCTGATCGAGGCGCGCCGCCTGATGCATGGACAAGCCGCAACGGCTAGTCGTGCGGCTTTTGCCGTGGGCTATGAAAGCGTGCCGCAATTCACCCGGGACTATGCGCGATTCTTCGGCACGCCGCCCGCAAGGGATGTGCGAGCGGCGCGGCAAGACCAAGCCGTGTCGGCTTAACTCGCGAACGCTTGCCCCATTGGGCGCGTACGTATGCCAGGCGAAAGCCGCGTCCATGGCAGGTCCGCGCAGTCCGCCATCATGGGGCCGGGCGCTTTCGCCACGAGTACGGCTTCAGCAATCGGCTGAAAGTCCGCGCGGAAATGTACAGAGCTTTTGACCACCAGAATCTTCATGGCCTCTGGCTGTACGTTGCCAGTGCGAAATAGATTGCGGTCCAGCATCTGCGATTTACCTGAACTGACCACAACGCGCACGCCACCAATACGCAGACATACGACAGGCCCCACATCAGCCTGAACGCCATGCATCATCGGGCCATCAAAGCGGCATTTTCCATCCCCCACGTATTCGACGAGAAATTCGGCTAGCAAAGGTTCCACCCCGGCTACCTTGGATTTCCCGCCTAGCGAGAGTGTCACCTTGTTGCCCACGCCAGCAGCAATGGCTTGCTGGACGGCCTCGGGGTCCCAGAGCAGCCCCAGCGCGGCGTCCTGCGCATCCGCATCGATGAGCGCGCGCAGCATGCCGGTAGTGTTGGAGTCGCCGCCCGCACCCGGATTGTCCTGCGTATCGGCGATCACGACGGGCTTGGATGCATGTCTGGCCAAATCCTGCGCTTGCAGGATTGCTTCGGCGGGTGCCAGGAAGGGCACCGCCCATTCGGGTTCAGCCTGTTCGACGCGATCGTACAGCGCCTGCACCGCCGTGCGCAGCGCGTCAGGCTCGGTGCCGTGGCCCCATACGACAGGTCCGCATTCGGGGAAATCGGCCGCCGGAAAACCCGGAGTAAACGACAGCGACGCCAGCCCCGCCTCAGCTTCCAATGACGCCACGGCGTCGTAAATCGAACGCGCCGGTTCCAGCAGCGTGCACATGCCATTGATCGGAATAAGAAAGGGCAGACGCAGCGAGAAGGTATGCAGTTTGCCGCCGGCTTGCATCACTTGTTGAAGCAACCGATAGGCGTTGGCACCCGTGTCCGCCATGTCCACGTGCGGATAGCTGCGATACGCCACCATCGCCGTCGCGTCGCGCAGCATGCCGGCAGTGACGTTCGCGTGCAGGTCCAGACTCACCACGATGGGCATGTCGGGTCCCACACAGGCCCGCAGGCGCGCCAGCAGTTCGCCCTCGCCATCGTCCGCATCAACCGTCACCATGGCGCCGTGCAGATCCAGATAAATCGCGTCATATGTTGCTTTGCGCGCGGCCTCGACAATCTCGGTGGCGATCGTTTCGAATGCTCGGCGCGTCACATGCGCGGCCGGGCTGGCGGCGGCCCAGAGGACTGGCACGATCTCATGCCCGTCGGCTTGGGCGGCCTGCAAGAAGCCGCCCGCGGGGATGTTGACGCCCGCTAGCGCCAGCACCTCGTCGCCACGCGCCAGGGCAGGAAAGCCTTCGCCGCGCACGAAATTATCGTAATCGGTCGGCGTAGGCGCAAAGGTATTGGTTTCATGCTGGAAACCAGCGACCAGAATTCTCATGACAGATTTATCCTTGGACACGCGCGTGGCGGGTAAACAGCAAAGGCAGAGTGCCGACAATCAGCAGTCCCACGATGACATACAAACCGGCATTGAGCGACCCGGTCGCGGTCTTCAACCAGCCGATCAATGCCGGGCTGGCAAAACCGCCGAGCAGACCGATGCTATTAATCAATGCGATACCGCCAGCGGCGGCCGGACCCGTGAGATGCTGCGACGGCACTGCCCAGAACACGGTATACGCGGCCCACATCAACGCGGTTGAAATCACCAGCAAGGTCATCGACAGCAGGAAATACTCGGGCATACGCAATGCGGCAATCAACGCCACGCCCGCCACAATCGCCGTGCCGGTCACATGCCAGCGGCGTTCGCGTATTCTGTCGGAGCTACGTGACAACACAAACATCGCGATGATGGCCGCGATATACGGCACGGCCGACCAGAAGCCGATCGCCATGGTGTCCTGCACGCCAGAGGCCTGTAGCAACGTCGGCAGCCAGAAGCTCACGGCATAGATACCCGAGATCAGGCAGAAATAAGGAATCGCCAGCGCGTAGATGCCGGGGTCTTTCAACACGTCGCGAAACGAGTGCGTGGTGTCGGCGGGCTTGCGGGTCTGCAGGTCGGCGGCAAGCAGCTTGCGTTCGTCATCCGTCAGCCAGCGCGCTTCTTCGGGTTTATCCGTCAGGCATCGATAGGCGATGAATCCAAGCAACACACAGGGCAAGCCTTCGATCAGGAACATCCACTGCCAGCCCTCCAGTCCATGCAGACCATTGAAGCGCGTCATAATCCATGCGGACACCGGGCCGCCAAGCATGCCGCCGATGGGCCCCGCGCACATCACCACTGCCATGACGCCCGCCATGCGCGAACTTGAATACCAATAGGTCAAAAAGAAAATCATGCCAGGCGCGAAGCCGGCTTCGAATACGCCGAGCAAAAAGCGCAACGCGTAAAAGCTGTATTCACCTTGCACGAACAACATGCTGGCCGATGTCAGCCCCCAAAGCAGCATGATGCGGCAGATGGTCTTGCGTGCGCCGATTCGCACCAGCAACAGATTGCTGGGCACTTCGAACATCACATAGCCCAGGAAAAATATCCCGGCGCCGAGTCCATACACCGCGTCGGAGATGCCGATATCGGCCTGCATCTGCAGTTTGGCGAACCCGATGTTGACCCGATCGAGATAGGCGAAGGTGTAGCAGAGCAAGAGCAGCGGCAACAAGCGCCAGCTGATTTTCTTATAGATCGCGGTCAATGCATCGGGTGTGCGCGCAGGCTGCGATACCGCGAGAGTCGTCCCGGAAGTCATGCAAGTTTTCCCTTTAGGTGTAGTAATGGACTGCCTTCTGGAATCGCCATCCTCGCAGAGAGCTGTGTTGTGGACAAGAGTCGATTCTGTCACTTATCGTTCGCTTTTAAGCAACACTAAACGGCAAGGCAAGGGCGATGAAAGAACTGAATCAGGCGAGGCTGCGCTATATGCACGAGGTGATCGTCTGCGGCTCGATTCGGGGCGCAGCGGAAAAGCTCGAGATGTCGCCATCGGTCATCAGTCGGCAGATTCAGCTGCTTGAAAAGGAAATCGGATTGCCGCTATTTGAACGCCGAGCACGCGGGTTGGCGCCCACCGACGCGGCGGAGATGCTGGAAGAATTCTTGCGCGGGTATAGAGCGCAACACGAGCACTTGCAGGACCGGCTACAAGAATTGCGCGGCATGCGCCGCGGACACGTCGAACTGAGTATTAGCGAAGGCATGATCGAAGCCCTGATGCAGTATGTGATGGGGCCGTTCTGCCAGGAGTTTCCCAATATCCGCGTCGGCATCAACACGGCGTCGGTCGACGAAGTCGTGGAGGCAGTGCGTACCGACCGCGTGCATATCGGATTGGCATTTAATCCCCCGGTGCATCCCGAGGTGCGCATCCGGGCTCGGCAGGCGCTGGCTGTGGGGGCGTTGGTGCGAGCCGATCATCCCTTGGCGCGCAAGCGGCGCCCGATCACCGTCAAGGATCTCATGCAGCATCCTCTGGCACTGATGACCGCGCCTTATGGCTTGCGACGTATCGTGGAGCTGTTGGAATTCACCGAGAAGATCCACATCTCGCCGGCGTTGACGACCAACTCGTTGGGTGTGCTGCGTCAGTATGCCTTGGCAGGCGCGGGCGCGGTGTTGATGACCGATATAGGCGCCTCGCTCGATCTGTCCAGTGGGGAGCTGGTGCTGGTGCCCATCGCGCATCCGGTATTGCGGCAAGCGGAGATGCAGCTCATGGTCAGGTTGGGGCGGCCCTTGTCGAGCGCCGCCACCGAGATGTTGCGGCGGATCGAATCGCGTCTGCCTTTGTTCTCCGGGCACCCCCGGCGCGGGGTGCGAGGCGATGCAATTGGGGTTTAGCTCGTTTGGTATGGCGACTGGCTGTCACCGCGAGCGATCATCCTCGATAACCCAGCGCCTGGCTGATTTGTCTTGCGCCTTCGCGCAGGCGCGGTAGAAATCGATCCACGATATCGGGCCGTTTATGCTTGGCCAGCCGCAAGCTGGTGGTAAGCGCGGCGGCTATCGCGCCCCGATCGTCGAATATGGGCACCGCCAGCCCGCAGATGCCCAGCTCTAAATGTTCGGCGGCGATGGCGTAGCGGTCTTTGCGAGCTTGCATCACCGCGTGGCGCAGCGCATCGCGCTGCGTCAACGTATGTTCCGTCAACGGCTCAAACGGCGCGCGGCTCAAATAGGCCTCAAGCATCTCATCATCCAAGCCACCCAGCAAAACCAGGCCGCTTGATGTCGCATGCGCAGGCAGCCGCTCGCCTATGCCTAACCGTCGAGACACGGGGCTTGGCATTTCGGCGCGCGCCACATACACCACGGCGTCACCATCGAGCACAGAGGCCGTGCAGATCTCGCCCGTGTCTTTCATGAACGCCTCAACCGCAGTGCGCGCCAGATCGCGCAATGGCAACGAAGCCAAGTACGCATAGCCGATTTCCATCACTTTTGGTGTGAGACTAAAGCTGCGATCTTGCTGGACGGCATAGCCCAGCGTCACCAAGGTATGTAGTAACCGGCGCGCGCCCGCCGGCGTCACGTTTGCACGCGCGGCAATTTCGCTCAACGTCATGCGCTGGTGCCCTGGGCCAAACGCGCTGATTACGCCCAAGCCGCGCGCAAAGGCTTCCACGAACAGGTCTCCGCCTTTGGGTAAATCCCTAGTTTCCGAGTTTCTCGTTTTTGGCATTATGGTTTTCGATTAAAGAAAACATTTTCGTACAACGAAAAATACCACACTTTGATGGAAGGAGACGTCATGATCGAGCTGACCGTCGTCAGACCCGATTTCGTGGCCGAGGTCTATGGGCTGAATCTCGCCCAAGGTTTGTCGGCCGACGATGCCCAGGCGCTGCGCGCCGCCGTGGACCAATATGCCGTGCTGGTGTTCCCCGATCAACCCTTGACCGAAGCCCAACAGCTCGAGGTGGCCAAGGTATTCGGCCCGCTGGAGATATCCGTCGGCGCGTCCGTCTATAACGCCCAGCGGCCGCGCAGGCTTGGCCATGCGGAACTTTCCGACATTTCGAATCTGGATGAGAAAGGCCAGATCCTCGATGCGGGAGACATCCGACGGCTGATCAACCTGAGCAATCAACTCTGGCATACGGACAGCTCGTTCAAACGAACGCCGGCCAGTGTTTCCCTGCTTTCCGCGCAGGAAATCCCTCCAGTTGGCGGCGCTACCGAATTCGCCGATATGACGGCCGTGTGGGATGCACTGGATCCGGACATGCAGACCCGTCTGCTGCCGCTCATCGCCACGCACGATTATTTTCATTCGCGCGGTTTGACGGGCTTTGATGTCGACGGCATCCCTCCAGCATGGCGCGAAATGCAGCCGCCCGTACGACAAGTGCTGGTGCGACAACATACGGCCACGGGAAAACGTTCGCTCTACCTCGCCTCGCATATCAGCGGCATCGAAGGCATGGACGTCGAGGAAAGCCGTGCGTTAGTCGATGACCTGATGGCTTTCGCCACGCAAGCTCAGTTCGTGTATCGACATCGTTGGCGCGTTGATGACCTTGTCCTGTGGGATAACCGGCGCACCATGCATCGCGGGACCGGATTCGATGAGCGTTTTCGTCGTTCGATGCGTCGCGCCACGGTACAAGACGCCGGCCCGACGGTTTCGTAACAGTCAGATTGTTGACGGGGTAAAAAAATGATCAAGCATGTAATGCGGTGGGCCGCTATCTGCGCCTTGAGCGCGACGAGCATGTCGCCAGCCTGGGCCGCGTATCCGGACAAGCCCATTAATATCGTGGTTCCATTCGGCGCCGGCTCGGCGACCGACATTCTTGCGCGCGGCATGGCAAAGGGGTTGAGCGAACGCTTGGGCCAACCGGTGACCGTGGAAAATAAAGCGGGGGCGGGCGGCAATATCGGCGCGAATGTCGTGGCGCGTAGTCAGCCTGATGGTTACACCCTGATGATGGGCACCAATGGGCCCATGGCGGCCAATGTCAGTCTCTACAACAATCTGCCTCACGATCCCGTCGCGGACTTCGCGCCGGTGGCATTGATGGGCAAACTGCCCATGGTGCTGATCGCGAACCCGGAGGTGAAGGCTCGCACCTTGCCCGAGCTGATTCAAGAGGCGCGCGCGAAACCGGGTACGATCAACTTTGGCGCTAGCAACACCACCGCGCGCGTTTGGATCGAACTGTTGAAACGCGCGGCCGACATCGACGTAGCGACCGTGCTCTATAGCAATGTGGGCGGCATGATGACGGATCTGATCAGTGGCCGCATCTCGTACGCGTTTGAAAACGTAGGACCGTCCTTGCCGCAAATCGCGGCAGGGAAAATCCAGGCGGTAGCGGTCACTTCCAAGGAGCGCGCGGCCTTCGCGCCCGAAGTGCCCACCGTGGGCGAGGGCGGTTTGGATAAATACGATCTGGTCGTCTGGTTCGCGATGTTTGCCCCTAAAGGTACGCCCGCCGAGGTCATCGACCGACTCAACCGCGAAGCCAACGCGGTATTAAAGAGCGACGAACTACAACAACTGGCCAAGCAGATCGGCATGACGCCGACGCCGGGTTCTGCCGCAGACTTAAAGGCCTATCAAGCATCCGAGGTGAAGAACTGGCGCGAGCTCGTGGATCTGACGGGGGTGTCGATCAACTGATCATCAAAGTGTGGAATGATATGGCTTCACCGTTGCGTGCAGGGGGGAGCCATGTGCAGCCACTATCAAGGCATCAAGAAGCGCGAACAAATGGAAAAATACTTCCGTTCGCGCGGCTTGCCGCTACCGCCTGGCGCGGACATGTGGCCGCGCCGCCTGGGCGAATTTATCCGCCGGCCACCGGAATGGGATAGCGGTGACGAGGCCGTGCCCGAACGCGAAACCGAGCTGGGCCGCTGGGGCCTGATTTCGGCGATGACGCGCGCCGATAACTTGCCGCGCGCCGAGAAATTATCGACATTCAATGCGCGCTCAGAAACCGCGCATAAATCCTTCACGTTCAGCCATGCGTGGCGCAAAGGCCAGCGCTGCATCATCCCTGCCGAGGCCATCTACGAGCCCGACTGGCGCACGGGCAAAGCGATTCCTACCCGCTTTACCCGCGCTGATGGTGCACCGCTGGGGATAGCCGGACTCTGGGATCAATACAAGGATGCGTCCGGCAACTGGCGTCTGAGCTACACCATGCTGACGATCAACGCCGATCACCATCCGCTATTTCAGCAGTATCACCGCCCCAATGATGAAAAGCGCATGGTCGTGATCTTGCCCGATGAGTCGTACACCGCGTGGCTCAATGCCACGCTGCAAGACATGCCCTTATTCCTGCAACCTTATCCCGCTGACGCATTGATCGCCGCGCCAGTGGCTAAACAGGACGAACAGGCGCGCGACGAATAAAAGAGAAAGTGTCGGGAAAGCGAGAACTCAGTTCGCGGCCGGCATCTGCCACTTCCCGTGGCGCGCATACGAAGTCTTCTGCGTGGATGCCCAAGCACGCACGCAGTCAGCCGGTTTCATCGCCGTCAATGCGGCCGTTTCGCGTAGCGCGCCGCCAGTACGGCGCACACCATCAACTGAATCTGATGAAACAGCATCAAGGGCAACACGATCGCCCCGACCGCCTGTCCCGCGAAAATCACCTGGGCCATGGGAATACCGGTGGCCAGGCTCTTCTTCGAGCCGCCAAACAGCAAGGTAATGCGGTCAGCCAGATCGAATTTGAAGATCTTGCCCAGTACGATGCACCCCAACAACGCCACCGCCAGCAGCACCGCGCAGCAAAACACCAGCCCAATCAAGGCCGGCACCGGCGTATCGCGCCAGAGACCTTCGTTCATGGCTTCAGAGAAGGCCGTATAGACCACCAGCAGAATCGATCCCTGATCCACAAACTTCAACAAAGGCTTGCGGCGATGCACCCAGGCGCCAATCCAGCGGCGCGCGATCTGCCCCAACAGAAACGGCAGCAGCAGCTGCAGCATGATCTTGCCCACCGCGTCATACGAGATCGGCGCCGCGCTGCTGGACACCACGATCATGCCGGCCAACAGGGGCGTCAGGAAAATACCCAACAAGCTGGAGGCGGAGGCGCTGCATACCGCGGCCGGCACGTTGCCACGCGCCATGGACGTGAATGCGATGGCCGACTGCACGGTCGCCGGCAGACAGCAAAGAAAAAGAATCCCCGCGTAGAGCTCAGGCGTGACCAGCGGCGTGAGCACCGGCCTTAGCGCCAGCCCCAGCAGCGGAAACATTAGAAACGTCGCCGAAAACACCGTTAAATGCAGGCGCCAATGCAGCATCCCGGCCACGATCGCCTCGCGCGACAGGCGCGCCCCATGCAAAAAGAACAGGACCGCGATGGCCAGATTCGTGATCCATTCGAAAGCCGCCAGACCCTGTCCGTGTGCCGGGGCGAGGCTCGCGATGAGAACAGTGGCGATGATAAAGAGCGTGAAGCGATCAGGCAAAAAACGGATAAGGCGGGACATGTAACGTAGCAACCGGGCAGCGCCAAAAGGGGGCGCGTAAAGGCGCCTATTGTAGAGCGCCACGCCTGACACGCCGTTGACCGGAAGGATACGTATCCGCGGCGGCGGGTACCGCTACGCATGGCTCGGGTCATGCGCACGCGCGACGCCGCCTGCAGGGTGCCCGCGCATGCGGCATACTTCGCTGGCCTACGGCGTCATGCGCAACGCGAGATCGAACGCCGCCACTAGCGAAGAATGATCGGCGATCCCCTTGCCAGCAATATCAAACGCCGTCCCATGATCCACGCTCGTGCGCACAAAGGGCAAACCCACGGTGACGTTCACGCCTTGATCGACACCCAGATATTTCACCGGTATCAACCCCTGGTCGTGATATTGCGCGACGACAATATCGAATTCACCACGGCGCGCCCGCATGAAAATCGTGTCGCCGGGCCAAGGACCCGACACATCCAGCCCTTCGGCGCGCGCTTGCGCAATCGCGGGCGCGATGATGTCCACGTCTTCGCGTCCAAACTTGCCATCTTCTCCCGCATGGGGATTCAAGCCCGCCACCGCAATACGCGGCTGCTCGATCCCCATGTGCCGACATGCCCGATGCGCGAGCCGGATCGCACGCATCTCGGCCTCTGCCGTGATGGCTTTGGGCACATCGGCCAGCGCCATATGGATCGTGACCAGCAACACCCGCAGTTCATCATTGGCCAGCATCATGGCGAAATCCGCGGTGTTGGAACGCTCGGCCAGGATCTCGGTGTGCCCGGGCTGGTCGATACCGGCCATATGCATGGAATGCTTGCTCAGGGGCGCGGTCACGATGGCGCGGATGCGCTGCGTCATGGCGTCGTCGATCGCCGCGCAGAGATAGTCGTAGGCGGCCTGGCCTGCGGCCGCGCTGGCCTGCCGCAATGGCAGATCCGCCGGCAGCGGCTCGCGGCAGGCGATGACTTCGATCTGCCCCGGCGTGCCAGTCGCCGCGCTCACGTCGGGGATTTCGACCACGTCCAGCCGCGCGCCTAACGCATCGGCCGCGCGCCGCAGCGCGCCCGCGTCGCCGTACACCACGGCAGGCGCACGCAACCCTTGCGCGCAGGCTTTCACGACGATTTCCGGACCGATGCCGGCTGCATCGCCCATGGTGATGCCGACAGGATGCAATTCAGACATGATATGGCCCCACAACAAACCGCTCGCGCGCGATGCGCGTGCGCTCACAAAGGAAAACGGCGAGGCCTGCACCTCGCCGCGACGACATTTGCCTATTTTGCACTCAGCGCACGCGCATTACAAAACATCTCCGGCATAGTCGGCCAGACGCGACCGTTCACCGCGCTGCAGCGTGACGTGACCCGCATGCGGCCAACCTTTGAACCGGTCCACCACGAACGTCAAACCGGAACTGCCCTCCGTCAGATAAGGCGTATCGATCTGCGCCACATTACCCAAACAGACGACCTTGGTGCCCGGGCCGGCCCGGGTGATCAGCGTCTTCATCTGCTTGGGCGTCAGGTTCTGCGCCTCGTCGATGATCAAATACTTGTTCAGGAAGGTCCGGCCGCGCATGAAGTTCAGCGACTTCACCTTGATGCGCGAACGAATCAGGTCCATGGTGGCCGCGCGGCCCCAGTCGGCGCCAGACTCGCTGTCGTTCATGTTCAGCACATCGAGGTTGTCCTCGAGCGCACCCATCCACGGCAGCATTTTTTCTTCCTCGGTGCCCGGTAGAAATCCGATGTCATCACCGACTGGCACCGTCACGCGCGTCATGATGATCTCGTTATAGCGCTTGGTCTCGAGCACCTGGGTGATGCCCGCGGCCAATGCCAGCAGCGTCTTGCCGGTACCCGCCTGACCTAGCAGCGACACGAAATCGCAGTCCGGATTCATCAGCAGGTTCATCGCAAAGTTCTGTTCGCGATTGCGCGCGGTGATCCCCCAGACGTTGTTCTTGCCATGCGTGTAATCGCGCAGCGTTGCCAGTACCGCCGTTTTCCCGCTGACCTCGCGGACCTGGGCATGCAGGGGCAGCTGACCGTCAAAGTAGACGAACTGATTCACCACGAACTGCGAACACAGCGGTCCATGGATGCGATAGAACGTCGTGCCGCCTTGCTGCCACGATTCCACATCCTTGCCGTGCCGGTTCCAAAAATCGTCGGGTAGCTGCAGCACACCCGGGTACAACAGATCCGAGTCTTCCAACACGTGATCGTTGTAATAGTCCTCCGCCGCCATGCCCAGCGTGCGGGCTTTCAAGCGCATGTTGATGTCCTTGGACACCAGCACGACTTCGCGGTCCTTGTACTTTTCCTGCAACGCGCGCACGACTCCCAGGATCTGGTTGTCGGCCTTGCCCATGGGCAAATCGTCGGGCAGGGCGCTATGCACGGCCGTGGTCTGGAACATCAGACGGCCAGTGGCGTCCTTGTTGCCCAGCTTGCTCAGCTCCAGGCCATCATCCAGCCGGGTGGCGTCCTGCACCAATGCATCGAGCGAGCGACTCACCTGCCGGGCGTTTCGCGCGACTTCGGACATGCCCTTTTTCTGATGATCCAGCTCTTCGAGGGTCATCATGGGCAGATAAATGTCGTGTTCCTGGAAACGGAACAACGAAGACGGATCGTGCAGCAGCACGTTCGTGTCCAGCACGAACAATCGGCGCGGCCCATTGTCGGCCTGCGCACGGCCCTTGCGGGTCGATGCCTTTGCAGGCGAGGCCGCAGGCGCTTTCTTCGCGGGCTTTGGCGCCTCGGCGACCGGAGCCGGGTCCCCCACGGGCAATTTGGCGACATTCGGCGCGGGCGCCGCTTCGCGGGCCTTGGCCGCGGTTTGCAAACCACTGAGTTCTGGTTGAACCGGCAATGCCTCGGCGGCTTCCGGAGCGGGCGGGGTGGCCGCCTTCTTCGCGGCCTTGGTGCTACGTGCCTTGGGACTCGGGCTTTCGCCCGAAGGGAATGTCAGGATAGCTGCGGGGCGTGAGGGCAACTTGGGTAGCGGCATATAGGGGGTTCTCCTGGGGGGCCGGCTCTAGCGCCTGACAAATGCTGCTTGGGACAGCGTTAACCGATACTGCGCGCGGCCTGCAGGACTTCGCTGGCGTGGTTAGGCACCTTCACGCCCCGCCATTCCTGCACCAGCCGCCCGTACGCGTCGATCAAAAACGTACTGCGTTCGATGCCACGCACCTGTTTGCCGTACATGTTTTTCATCTTGATGACGCCATACAGATTGCAAACCGTCTCGTCCGTGTCCGCGATCAGCGGAAACGGCAAATCGTATTTCGTACGGAAGTTCTCGTGAGACTTCAGCGAATCGCGCGAAATACCGATCACGATCGTGCTGGCAGCGAGAAACTCGTCGTGCAGATCTCGAAAATTCTGGCTTTCCGTCGTGCACCCCGGCGTATTGTCCTTGGGGTAAAAATAGAGCACGACGGCTCGGCCTTGGCATTGTTCCAGGCTCAAGGGCCCAATCGTGCTTTCGGCGGTGAACAACGGCGCGGGTTTGCCGATGAGCGCGGTCATGTAGAAGACTCTCCATTAGTCGGCAGCAGGGCGACGACCACGCGTCGGCCTTCGGCCATCAGGATGTTATAGGTACGAGCCGCAGCCTGCGTGTCCATCACTTCGACACCAATACCGGCGGCCAGGAGCGGCCCGATGACAGACTGCGCGAGCATGCGCTGGCGCCCGCCCGTGCCGACCAGCAGCACTTCGGGCCCGACACCCTTGGGGATGCCGCCGCCTTCGGGCGCGTCCAGGAATGCCAGCGGGTCGCGTTTGACCTCGGACAGCCCGGCGGCCTGTTTCAGTAACGAAACCGTGATTTCGCTCGCGGCCCGGACTGGCCATTCGGAGACCGCGCCTTCGGGACCGAAGGTCACGGCATGGGAAAATCGGACCTGATTAACTTCGATGTAATCGTCGCCGTAGGCGGTGACCGTATTCAGGGCCGACGATGCAGGGTCGGTATGCAGCTTCAATAAAAACTCCGGCTTTATGCTTCTGATAATAGCGCATCGAGATGACGGTATGTTGCAGCGGCGCAAATCCCGTGCCGCCATTTGCCGCCTGGGCCAGCTTGCGCTAGATTACTAGGTTTTGCTGCGCCGCAAAGGCGCGCGTCCACGCCCATCTAGGATACGGTTTTTCCCATGAGGAAATTCTCCCGCCAGGCGGTGCGGGTATCAAAGATAGGTTCCCAAGGACGGCTTGTTGAAATAAATCGGTGGCGGCCACATACGTACGCGAATACGGACCCACCCGTCGGACACTGCATTCTGGAAATTTTGAGATGACGAACGTTGCAAGTACACCGCCCACCTCCGGGCCAGATCACTCCGGCACCGACCTGAAACCCATCAAGATTGGCCTGTTGGGCTTGGGTGTGGTGGGCGGCGGCACCTGGAGTGTGCTGACACGCAACGCTGAAGAAATCGCCCGCCGTGCCGGCCGTCGCATTGAGATCAGCCGCATTGCCGTGCGCGATGTCGCCAAAGCGCGCAGCCGCATCGGCGAAACCCTGCCCGTGGATACCGATGTTCATGCGCTCGTTCGTGATCCCGAGATCGACATCGTCGTCGAACTGATCGGCGGCGATACGTTGGCGCGCGAACTGGTGCTGGAAGCCATCGCTAACGGCAAGCACGTCGTGACCGCCAACAAGGCGTTGCTCGCCAAGCATGGTAACGAGATCTTCGCCGCCGCGTCCGAAAAGGGCGTCATGGTGACGTTCGAGGCGGCCGTGGCCGGTGGCGTGCCCATTATCAAGGCCATCCGCGAGGGCCTGACCGCCAACCGTATCGAGTGGGTGGCCGGGATCATCAACGGCACCACCAACTTCATTCTGTCGGAAATGCGTTCGCGCGGCCTGCCGTTCGCCGACGTGCTGGCCGAGGCGCAGCGCCTGGGTTATGCCGAGGCCGACCCGACCTTTGACGTCGAAGGCGTGGACGCCGCGCACAAGCTCACGCTGCTCGCCTCGTTGGCGTTCGGCGTGCCCGTGCAATTCGACAAGGCCCATATCGAAGGCATCTCCCACCTGGCTCAGGAAGACATCGCCCACGCCGAGCGCCTGGGCTATCGCATCAAGCTGCTGGGAATCACCAAGCGCCGCGTCGATGGGATCGAGCTGCGCGTGCATCCCGCGCTGGTGCCCGCCGAGCGTTTACTCGCCAATGTCGAGGGAGCGATGAACGCCGTGCTGGTGCGCGGCGATGCCGTCGGCCCCACGCTCTACTATGGTCAAGGCGCGGGCGAGGAACCCACCGCGTCGGCCGTGGTCGCCGATCTGGTGGATGTGACCCGCCTGCACACGGCCGATCCGGGTAATCGTGTGCCGCATCTCGCATTCCAGCCCGATGCGCTTTCTGACCTCGCGATTCTGCCGATCGAGCAAGTCGCGACTTCGTACTATCTGCGTCTGCGCGTGGACGATCAGCCAGGCGTGCTGGCCGACATCGCGCGCGTGCTGGCCGAACACCAGATTTCGATCGGTTCTATGATTCAACAACCCTCGCACATTGGCGGCGCGGACATTATTTTCCTCACGCATCAAGCGGTGGAAGGCCACGTCAACAAGGCCATCAGCGAAATCGAACAACTTCCTTTTGTGCGTTCCAGTGTCACGCGCCTGCGCGTGGAGACCTTGCAATGAAATACATCTCTACCCGTGGCGGCATGGCGCCGCAAGCCTTTACCGATATCCTGCTCGAGGGCCTCGCGCCCGATGGCGGATTAGCCGTGCCCGAGACCTTGCCGCAGGTGTCGGCAGAGACGCTCGAAACGTGGCGTGGCCTGTCGTACGCTGATCTGGCGTTCGAGGTGCTGTCTTTATTCGCGACCGATATTCCGGCTGACGACTTGCGCCGCCTGACGCATGCCGCGTATCGCGCGGAAGTCTTCGGCAGCGACGCGATTGTTCCGCTGCGACCGTTGGACGGCGGGCTGCAGCTGCTCGGTTTGTCCGAAGGCCCGACACTGGCCTTCAAGGACATGGCCATGCAGTTCCTGGGTCAGGTGTTCGAATACGTGCTGACCCAGCGCAACGAAACCTTGAATATTCTGGGCGCGACCTCCGGTGACACCGGCTCGGCGGCCGAATACGCCTTGCGCGGCAAGCGCGGTGTTGCCCTCTTCATGCTGTCGCCGCATGGTCGCATGAGCGCCTTTCAGCGCGCGCAGATGTATTCGCTGCAAGACGAGAACATTCACAACATCGCAGTGCGCGGCGTGTTCGACGATGCGCAAGACATCGTCAAGGCGCTCGCGCGTGATCTGTCCTTCAAGACGGAATATCGCCTCGGTGCAGTGAACTCGATCAACTGGGCGCGCATCGCCGCTCAAGTGGTCTATTACTTCCACGGCTGGTTGCGTGCGACCACGGGCGCGGGTCAACAGGTTTCGTTTGCCGTGCCTTCGGGCAATTTCGGCAATATTCTGTCCGGCCATATCGCGCGCCGTATGGGTCTGCCTGTGCGCCGTCTGGTGCTGGCCACCAACGAAAACAACGTGCTCGAGGAGTTTTTCCGTACCGGCATCTACCGACCGCGCGACGCCGCGCAAACGTACGAGACCTCGAGCCCATCGATGGACATCTCGCGCGCCTCGAACTTCGAGCGCTTTGTCTTCGATCTGGTCGGGCGGGATTCGCAGCGCGTCAATGCGCTCTGGGCTGATTTGGCGCGCGATGGTTTCTTCGATCTGTCGTCGCTCAAGCCCAAATTCGAATCCGAATACGGCTTTGTCGCGGGCACCAGCACCCATCAGGATCGCCTAGCCACCATCCGCAGTTTGCACGAGCGTACCGGCGTGCTGGTCGACCCGCACACCGCGGACGGCGTGAAGGTTGCGCAGGACTATGTCGAGCCCGGCATTCCGATGCTGGTGCTAGAAACTGCCTTGCCGGCAAAGTTCGCCGAGACGATGCAGGCGGCGTTGGGCAAGTCGGTGCCGCCGCCCGCCGCATTGGCCGGTCTGGAAGCCTTGCCACAACGCGTAGAGGTGATGGACTGCGACCTCAACGCGGTTCGCAGCTATATCCAGGCGCACGCGAAAGTGTAACGAGCATGTCAGCCTGTTGAGATCGGCAGTGCAGGGCGGTCGTCGACCTCAATTCGGATACATTTTGGGCGGGTTCGTCACTACATGGCCGTGGCGAGCCCCTTACAGTGAAGACTCATTCTCGTTAGACGGAGTCTTCGCTTATGAAAACTAAAATGCTAATGCTCGCTTGCGCCATGTCTGGATTCGCGGTGATGGCGGGGTGTTCATCACCGTCCGTTATCGAGACGCGCGAGGGTAATCAGATCATGACCGCCGATGAGCCGGAGACGGATAACGACACTGGTTTTGTCGAAGCCGAGAAAGACGGCAAGAAGGTCCAGGTCAATAAGAGCGATGTGAAAAGCATCGAAGAAGTGAAGTAAAGACGCGGGTGACCGCGAGGGCAAGCCCGCCGGCCATTCCGAGTCACCATAAAGAAACCCCTGGCGCTGAATATTCTCAACGCCAGGGGTTTCTTTTTATGGCGTCGATTTACGACGCCCGATGACCGCCGGCCAGCTTACCCTTGCTGTGCCTCGGCGTGGTAACGACCCACGAGTTCGACCTCGTTCTTCGAACCCAGGATCACGCTTACGCGCTGATGCAGCGCCTCGGGCTGAATGTCCAGAATACGCTGCGTGCCATTAATCGCCGCGCCACCTGCCTGCTCGATAATCCAGCTCATCGGGTTCGCCTCGTACATCAGGCGCAGTTTGCCCGCCTTGCCCGGTTCGCGCGCGTCCCAGGGGTACATAAAGATGCCGCCACGGGTCAGGATGCGATGCACATCGGCGACCATCGACGCGATCCAGCGCATATTGAAGTCCTTGCCACGCGGACCGGTCTTGCCCGCCAGGCACTCGTCGATATAACGCTTCACCGGGGGCGCCCAATGACGCATGTTCGACATATTGATGGCGAACTCCTTAGTGTCTTTCGGCACACGGATATTCTCGTGCGTCAGCACCCAGGAACCCATCTCGCGATCCAGCGTAAAGCCGACCACGCCTTGACCGATGGTCAGCACCAGCATGGTCTGCGGGCCATACACGGCATAACCGGCGACGACTTGATCCTTGCCCGGTTGCAGGAAATCCTGTTCGCAGACGACGGTACCCGCGACGTGATGCGGCGCGCGCAGGACGGAAAAGATCGTGCCGATCGACACATTCACGTCGATATTCGAGGACCCATCCAGCGGATCGAACATCAACAGGTATTCGCCCTTGGGATAGCGGTTCGGGATCAGATGGATGGTTTCCATCTCTTCGGACGCCATCGCGGCCAGATGTCCGCCCCATTCATTGGCTTCGAGCAGAATTTCGTTGGACATCACGTCCAGCTTTTTCTGGACTTCGCCTTGGACGTTCTCGGTCTCCAGCGCGCCCAACACGCCACCGAGTGCGCCTTTGCTGACGGCGTGGCTGATGCTTTTGCACGCGCGCGCCACGACTTCGATAAGCAACCGGACTTCCGGCGCGAGAGCCTGCGCGGAGCGCTGCTGCTCCACCAGGTATTGGGTAAGGGTTTTGCGTTTCAAGGATTTCTCCGTCATTAACGATAATCGTGAGGGCGCGCACGGCGGCGGTGTGGCTGCCGCGCGGGCAAGGCCGGACGAGGTTCCCCCCCTCCGGCAGTCAATGGATCAGCCAGCCAGATCGAGCGCTTTGGAAACGATTTCCAGCACGTTACGCGACAGGCCTGCATGGTCGCGCACGCGCTGCAGCGCAGCTTGCATAGGCTGACGCAGGCTTGGAACAAAGCGTGCCCAGTTATCCAGCGCACGCGCCAGACGCGCGGCGATCTCGGGGTTCAGGGCATCGAGGGCCAGCACTTGATCGGCCCAGAAATCGTAGCCCTTTCCATCCGGGCGATGCAGACCGCGCGCATTATTCAGGCAGAACTGGAATACCAGCGCTCTGGCGCGATTCGGGTTGCGCAGGGTGAACGCCGGGTGGGTCATCAATTCGCGCGCACGATCGACGGTGGTGCTTTGCGATGCGGCTTGCAGCGCGAACCATTTATCCACAACCAGCGCGTTGTCTTTCCAGCGCTCATAGAATGCTTGGAGCGCGCGCGCCGCCACATCGGCCGGGGCGTAGTGCACCAGGGCACCGAGCGCGGCGAGCTTGTCCGTCATGTTGGTGGCGTCGTCGAACTGCGCTTGCGCGAGGGCTTGGGCGCCCTCGACGCCCGCGGCCATCAGGTGCGCCAGCGCCAGATTCTTCAGCGCGCGTTTTCCGGCCGGACCGGGCGCGGGGCTGTATTCGCCCGGCGTTTGGTTATTGTCGAACGCCTGACGCCATTGATCGGCCAGCTGACGGCCAAGTTCTGCGCGCAGGAAATCCCGGGCGGCGGCCAGCGCCGGCGGATCGATCGCATCCTGGCGCTCGGCCAGCGTTTTTTCCGATGGCAGCGCCAGGGCGCGGGCGCGGTAGCCGGCATCCAGGTCCGGATCCGTCAACAGCGCGCGCCAGGCCTCGATGAACGCCGCATCCGCCAGGAGAGATACGCCAGCCTGATGGCTGCCCGCAAGCTGCAGAATCTGGCGCGTGGCCAGTTCCTGTCCGGCTTCCCAGCGGGCAAAAGGATCCGTGTCGTGGGCTGAGAGTAGCGCGAGCTCTTCGTTGGTCCATTCGTACTCCACCATGACCGGGGCCGAGAACCCGCGCAGCAGCGAGGGCACGGGCTTGGCGGGGACGTGATCGAATACCCACTGCTGCGTACCTTCGGTCAGCTCCAGCAATGCCGTTTGCTCGATGGTATCGGAACCTTGGCGATGCAAGGGCAGGGCGCTGCCGTCCGGGCCCAGCAAACCCAACGCAAATGGGATATGGAACGGTTGCTTCACATAATCGGCGCCCGCGCGCTTTTCCACGCCAACCGCCGGACATCGCTGGCTCAGCGTCACAGTGCAACGCTGCTGCGCCGCATCGTAATCGAGCTTGACCGTTACACGCGGCGTACCTGCTTGTTGATACCAACGGCGAAATACCGCCAAATCACGTCCGGGATTCAAGCGCGTGTACACCGATTCCATGGCAGCCACGAAATCATCGCAAGTCACGGCCTGGCCGTCATGTCGCCGGAAATACTCATCGATACCGGCGCGAAAACCCTCCGCGCCTAGCAGCGTATGCTGCATGCGAATGACTTCTGCGCCTTTCTCGTAAACCGTCGCCGTATAAAAGTTGCCGATTTCCTGATAGCTTTCCGGGCGGATCGGGTGCGCCATTGGCCCCGCGTCTTCGGGAAACTGCGCCGCGCGCAGCGTCACAACGTCATCGATGCGCTTGACGGCTCGCGCGCTGGCGGCAGCGGCGGCATCCAGATCGCGCGCCATCATATCCGCCGTGAATTCCTGGTCGCGGAATACCGTCAGGCCTTCTTTCAAACTCAGTTGGAACCAGTCGCGGCACGTCACGCGGTTACCGGTCCAATTATGGAAATACTCGTGGCCGATAACCGCTTCGATCCCTTCGTAGTTCGCGTCGGTCGCTGATTCCGGGTCGGCCAAAACATAGGCGGCATTGAAAATGTTCAAGCCTTTGTTTTCCATCGCGCCCATATTGAAGTCGCTCACCGCGACCACCATGAAGCGATCCAAATCGAGTTCCAACCCGAAGCGGTCTTCATCCCAGCGCAGCGCCCGGACCAGCGATTCCAGCGCCCATTCCGTCCGATCTTCCGAGCCGGGATCGCTATAGACTTGCAGCAGCACCTCGCGGCCAGAGGCGGTTTTCACCTTGGTTTCGCGATGCGTCAAACGGCCGGCCACAAGCGCGAACAGATAACAGGGTTTGGGAAACGGGTCTTCCCATTCGGCTTCTTGGCGGCCATCAGGGAGCGTGCGCATCGCCAGCAGGTTCCCATTGGAGAGCAGCACGGGATAATCGACGCTCGCGCGCATCGTCACACGATAGCGCGACATTACGTCCGGCCGGTCGGCAAACCAGGTAATCCGACGAAAACCTTCCGCTTCGCATTGGGTAAAGAAGTTCCCCCCCGAAACATACAAACCCATTAATGCCGAATTCGCGCTCGGACGGCAGCGGCTGACAATTTCCAAGGTCGCCGAGGCTGGCAAATCCAGCACCGTCAGTGTATGGGTCTCGACGCGATATCGGTCCGTGGGCCATTCCGCGCCATCGACGCGCAAGGACACCAGTTCCAGTTCTTCGCCATCGAGCACCAGCGGGGCATCCGCGGGCGCATCGGCACGCCGCTCCAGCCGCAGCGTGCTATGCACGAGCGTGACCTCCGGATCCAGATCAAACGCCAGCGCGACTTCCGGAATGGCGAAAGGATAGGGCTGATAATCTTTGCGATATACGGTGACTGGCGTTTCGGTGCGCATGCCTGGATTCGAATGGGTATGGGTAACGCCTTATTGTAGTAGTACCCGCCATCCCACAGACCTGCTGACATATTCGGTTGAAAACTTTCCTGGGACAAAAAGGTCCAACCCTCTCGCAGTATCATGCCAATATGGTCGCCGGCCCACCGTTCTCTTTCGGAGCGTAGGCCCGGAGACTGGCTGGGCCAACGAACGAGCGGGAGGATCTTTTATGTTGAATACGCGTACCGGGCCAATGGTTTGGCGCGCAGCGGCGGTCGCGACCGTGCTGGCCGCGTCAATGCTGACGGGCTGCGCGGGTCCTACGGTGTCGGCCACCGTCACCTCGTTCCAGCAATGGCCAGCCAATGCCGTGGGCGCGACTTACCAGTTCGTGGACGCCACGCCTGCCCAACGCAATAATCTTGAATATCAATCTTACCGAGACATCCTGCGGGCCAGCATGGGGCCAACGGGCCTGGTGGAGGCGCCGGCAGGGACAAATGCCCGTTTTAATGTGTCGTTCAACTACGGTAGCGAGCAGACGCAGGTAATGGTGCGTCAGCCTTACGATCCGTATTTCTATGGCGGATTCGGGGTGGTTTACGGGCCACCTTGGTGGGGCACCGGTTTTTGGGGACCAAGTTGGGTCGATGTACCGTCGGTAGCGTTTCGGAATCGCTTGACCGTCGAAATTTCCGATAACGAGCGACATGGTGCCGAGGTCTATCGCGCCAGTGCGTACATTGTGACCGGGCGGTCGGATTTAATACGGACCATGCCATATCTGGCCCGCGCCATATTCGATAATTTCCCGGGTAATAATGGCTCTGAGCGCGAAGTGGAGTTTCCTGCGCGCTGATCGATAATGTCAGTGCGCACGCCCATAATCCACTTCGCTAGACTGCAGGAAAACGTTTGCCTAGATTACTACTCAGCAATCAGGAACGATTCACGCTGCTTGCCGGCGGCTTCTTCGGCGGCAAGCCAACGAGGGGCTTTACCACGGCCACTCCAGGTCTCGCCGGTTTTGGGATGGCGATATTTGGGGGCGACAGGGCGCTTGGATGTAGTGACGGCGCGGCGACCGGCTTGGCGAGGCGCTTTGCTAGCACTGTTAAACGCCGTGGCGATTTCCTCGGGAGTGATATTGTAGTCACGCATCGAGGAAATGATGGAGGCGATAACCGGCTTGCGCCGTTTGTTCTGCAGGGCCTCAGCTTTCTTTTGGAGTTTGCTGATTTCCTTTTCTATCTTGGCTTGAAGCGTAGCGTAGCTTTCACGGGGCATGAGTAATCCTATTAATTTGGTCGGCCGGTGGAGCACATGCTAATTGTTGTCTGCGCTAATTGTCGGCCTGTGCCAACATAATACCCAAAATCAGACTGATATTCATGGCATTAAAAGCTTTGTCACGGTTTTTATGGAGCAAGCATGAATGATCCCGTATTAACAGACATCAACGTGGCCGCTATTCAAATGGTCTCGAGCCCCAGCGTTGAAGATAATTTGAAGCAGGCTGGCGAATTAATCGCGCAAGCGGCGGACCTGGGTACGAAATTTGCGTGTTTGCCGGAGTATTTCTGCTTCATGGGAACGAGCGATCGGCAAAAATTCCTGATTAAGGAACGCTTGGGGGATGGTCCGATTCAGGATTTTCTCGCGAATATGGCGGCCAAGCACGGAATATGGATTGCAGGAGGGACATTGCCCCTGGACTGCCCGGATCCCGAGCGCGTGTTTAATACGAGTCTGGTTTATGACCCCGACGGACGTCTCGCCTCGCGCTACGACAAAATTCATTTATTCAATTTCAAGCGTGGCACGGAGTCGTATGACGAATCAATTGCGATTCGTCCCGGTGAATCCGTCCAGGCGATTCAAACACCTTTGGGCCGCGTGGGATTATCCGTATGCTATGACCTGCGCTTTCCCGAGCTGTATCGCGCGATGGGGCAGGTGGACTTGATTTTGGTGCCGGCCGCCTTCACCTACACGACAGGTAAGGCGCATTGGGAATTACTGCTGCGCGCTCGCGCGGTCGAGAACCAGTGTTACGTATTGGCTGCCGCACAGGGCGGCCATCATGAAAACGGACGCCGCACCTGGGGCCATTCCATGCTGATCGATCCGTGGGGCGAAATTATCGACGTCCTGCCCGAAGGCCCGGGCGTAGTCAGAGGTACGATAGAGGCTGAGCGCCTGACTCAGGTGCGCGCATCGCTGCCCGCGCTGCGACACCGCGTCCTGTAAACCAGAGATTCTATGAACTTGATTGATCCTGATATCCAATCGTTGGCCACGGCCAAATCCTTATTGCTGGACCCTTGGGGCCTGACCGAGGCCGATATGGCCCGGGCGCTGGGGGAAATCTTTACCCATAAGGTGGATTACGCCGACCTGTATTTTCAGTACACGCGTAGCGAAGGCTGGAGCCTGGAAGAGGGTATCGTCAAAACCGGCAGCTTCTCGATTGGTCAGGGCGTGGGTGTGCGCGCGATCAGCGGGGAAAAAACCGCCTTCGCGTACTCGGATTCGCTCTCGCCCGAGGCCTTGTTGTCCTCGGCCCGTACCGTGCGCGGTATCGCGCGTCGGGGCGCGGGCCGGGTAAAGGTCGCCGCTCAAGTGCCGCCCGAAGCCGGCCGCAGCCTCTATGGGGATGTGGACCCGCTGGGTACGCTGACGGCTTCCGAAAAAGTGGCCTTGCTCGAACGCGTCGAGCGCATGGCGCGCGCGCGCGATCCGCACGTCATTCAAGTCATGGCTGGTCTGGGCGCTGAATACGATGTGATTCTTGTCGCGGGCAGCGACGGGCGTCTGGCCGCCGATGTGCGTCCTTTGGTGCGCCTGTCGTTGACCGTGATCGCCGAGCGCGATGGTCGTCGCGAGATGGGTCATGCCGGCGGTGGTGGCCGACTAGGGCTAGGATATTTTTCCGACGAGGTGCTGCAGGGCTATGTCGAGCGCGCGGTACACGAGGCGCTCGTGAACCTGGAGGCGCGCCCGGCGCCCGCCGGGGAAATGACGGTCGTGTTGGGTTCGGGATGGCCGGGCATTTTGCTGCACGAGGCCGTCGGCCATGGCCTGGAGGGCGACTTCAATCGCAAGGGCTCCAGCGTTTTTTCCGGCCGTATCGGCGAACGCGTGGCCTCCAAGGGTGTCACGGTCGTGGACGATGGCACCTTGCCGGACCGTCGTGGCTCGCTCAATGTCGATGACGAGGGCAACGCCACGCAGTGCAATGTGTTGATCGAAGACGGCATTCTGCGCGGCTATATGCAGGACACCTTGAACGCCCGCCTGATGAAGACGTCCGCTACCGGCAACGGCCGTCGCGAATCCTTTGCACACCTGCCGATGCCGCGTATGACCAACACCTATATGTTGGCCGGCAGCACGCCGCCCGAGGAAATTATTGCCTCGGTCAAGCATGGCTTGTACGCCGCCAATTTCGGCGGGGGGCAGGTCGATATCACTAACGGGAAGTTCGTGTTCTCGGCATCCGAGGCATACATGATCGAGAACGGCAAGATCACGTATCCGGTCAAAGGCGCGACCTTGATCGGCAACGGCCCGGATGCCATGAACCGGGTGAGTCTGATCGGCAACGATATGCAGTTGGATTCGGGCGTGGGCACCTGCGGCAAGGACGGCCAGAGCGTGCCGGTAGGCGTCGGGATGCCGACGGTCCGCATGGAAGGCCTCACGGTCGGCGGCACGGCCTGACGACCACCCCGGCGCAGCGGGCCTAGCCTTCACGCATGCGCCGGGACATCGCCACAATCGATCCACCGATGGGCAAGGTCACCAGACCTTGTTCGACAAAAGTTGATAGACGGCCGCTAAATATCTGTGCTAGAGTCTTTCGTTATGAAATTCGCGTCCCCCGCCTTTTATTTTTATTTTTATAAGTTTCTGAAGCCGCTGGCGGAGGAAGGGACGCACTCAAACTGAAGTTGCCCAGATCCTTAAAAAAGCCGCCAGCGCCCTGGCGGCTTTTTTCATGCCGTCAGACGGGCGGGAAACCCAGGAGTTACTCGTGTCGCACAATACCGATGACATTCGCATCCGCGAAATCAAAGAACTCAATCCCCCCTCGCATGTCATGCGCGAGTTCCCGTGTACGCAGGACGCGTCCAAGACGGTTTTCGCCGCCCGCCAGTCGATGCACCGCATCCTGCACGGCATGGATGATCGGCTGATCGTTGTGATTGGCCCTTGCTCGATCCACGACACCAAGGCGGCATTGGAATACGCCAGCCGGCTCAAGCCGGTGCGCGACCGCCTCAAAGGCGAGCTGGAAGTCGTCATGCGCGTGTACTTCGAAAAACCGCGCACCACGGTGGGCTGGAAGGGCTTGATCAACGACCCGGGTCTGGATGGCAGCTTCGATATTAATCGCGGTATCCGCGTGGCGCGCGAACTGCTGCTGGACATCACGAGCATGGGCTTGCCAGCGGGCTGCGAATTCCTCGACATGATTACGCCGCAATACATTGCCGATCTGGTGTCCTGGGGCGCCATCGGGGCGCGTACGACCGAAAGCCAAGTTCACCGCGAGCTGGCTTCCGGCCTATCGTGCCCGGTTGGCTTTAAGAACGGCACCGACGGCAACGTGCGCATCGCGGTCGACGCGATCAAGGCGGCGTCACAGTCGCATCACTTTTTGTCGGTGACCAAGGGCGGTCATTCGGCGATTGTGTCCACCTCGGGTAACGAGGACTGCCACGTGATCCTGCGTGGCGGCAAGGCGCCGAACTATGACGCCGCCAGCATCTCTGCCGCCTGCGAGGCCATGGCCAAGGCCGGTCTCGCTCAGCGTGTCATGATCGACGCCAGCCACGCCAACAGCAGCAAGAAGCCCGAGAATCAGCCACTGGTGGCCGAGGACGTCGCGCGCCAGATCGAAGCGGGCGACGGGCGTATCGTCGGTCTGATGATCGAAAGCCATCTGGTGGCCGGTCGCCAAGACCTGGTGCCCGGTCAGCCGCTCGTCTACGGTCAGAGCATTACCGACGGCTGCATCGATTGGGAGGCGTCGGTGGCCGTGTTGGAACGCCTGGCCGCCGCGGTTAAAGCGCGCCGTCTCGTGGCTTCCACCGTGAGCAAATAGGGCAGCACAGGGCGTAGAATGTATCTTTTCCTCTCTACGCCGTCTTTCTGCCATGAACGCGCCTGCTATTGCCGAAAACCTGCGCCGCCCGGTGCCTGCTGCTTGCCTGGATGCCTTGCGTGAGCGATTTGCCGACCGCTTGTCCGTTTCCCATGCGGTGCGCGAGCATCACGGGCGCGACGAATCCCCGTATCCGCCGATGTTGCCCGATGCGGTGGTTTTCGCGCGTAGTACCGAGGAAGTCGCGGTCGTCGCGCGGCTGTGCAATGAACATCGCGTACCGCTGATTCCCTACGGCGCGGGCTCCTCGCTGGAAGGGCATCTTCTGGCGATCCAGGGCGGCATCAGCCTGGATCTGTCGCAGATGAATCAGGTCTTGGCGGTTAACGCCGAGGATCTGACCGCGACGGTTCAGGCCGGTGTCACGCGCAAGCAATTGAACGAGGACATTCGCGACACGGGTTTGTTCTTTCCCATTGATCCGGGCGCCGATGCCAGCCTGGGCGGTATGGCGGCCACGCGCGCCTCCGGCACCAACGCCGTGCGATATGGCACGATGCGCGAGAACGTGGTGTCGTTAACGGTGGTGACAGCGGATGGTCGCATCGTGCGTACGGCGGGCCGCGCTCGTAAATCGTCGGCCGGCTATGACCTGACTCGCATTTTCGTGGGCAGCGAGGGTACGCTGGGCATCATCACCGAGGTGACGGTGCGCCTATATCCCCAGCCCGAGGCCGTGTCCGCCGCGGTCTGCAATTTCCCCACGCTGGATGCCGCGGTTAAAAGCGTCATCGAGATCATTCAGATGGGTGTGCCCGTGGCGCGCGTCGAATTCATGGACGCCGCCGCCGTACGCGCAGTCAATTTGCATAGCAAACTGACATTGCGCGAAACGCCGATGCTGGTGTTCGAATTCCATGGCAGTCCGGCAGGCGTGCAGGAGCAGGCCGCTATTGTGCAAAGCATTACAACTGAGCACGGCGGCATGGATTTCGAATGGGCCGATCGTCCCGAGGACCGTAATCGTCTGTGGACTGCGCGGCACAATGCCTATTTCGCTGGTCTGCAATTGCGCCCGGGGTGCCGTGCCAGCACCACGGATGTGTGCGTGCCGATTTCGCGCTTGGCGGATTGCGTGCGGGAGACCGTGGACGAGCTGGATCGTGCCAGTTTTCCCTACACCATCGTGGGTCACGTGGGCGATGGAAATTTCCACGTGCTGATGTTGTTGGACCCCGACAGCGAAACCGAATGGCGCGAATCGGAAACGATCAACCATAATCTGGTTCGTCGCGCGATTGCCGCGGATGGTACCTGCACCGGCGAGCACGGCGTCGGATTGCATAAGATGCAGTTCATGGCCGAAGAACACGGCGATGAAGCGCTCGCGTTGATGCGCAGCCTCAAGCATGCGTTCGACCCGAACAACATTCTGAATCCCGGCAAAATCATCACTTGGTAAGTAAACTAAACGCCTAGGGGTCGGTTAGTCACTGAGCGTTACTGTCCTCAGTGTTAGCGGGGCGTGGATGCGGGTTATTCCGCCCTCCCACAAACCATAGTGTCAGGCTATTGTGTCTGCATGAATGCGTTTGCCGAACTCCTCTCGCCGTCGTCTCAGGCGGCTTTCGAGACCACCGCGCTGCTGGAGGCGCTGCGCGGCGTTCTCCCCGCGCATTGCATCTTGCACCGCGAGGAGGACACGCGGCCGTACGAGTGTGACGGCTTGTCGTTATATCGCGCCTTGCCCCCTATCGTCGTGCTGCCCGAGTCCGAAGGCGAGGTGGTCGCCGTCATGCGGGTGTGCAAACGTCTGAATGTGCCCATTGTGGCGCGCGGCGCCGGGACGGGTTTGTCAGGCGGCGCGATGCCGCACACACGCGGCGTTTTGCTCGGGATGTCGAAGTTCAACCGCATCCGCCGTATCGACCCGCAAAGCGCCACGGCCGTGGTCGAACCCGGCGTGCGTAACCTGGCTATTTCCGAGGCGGCTGCGCCGTATGGGCTGTATTACGCACCCGATCCGTCGAGCCAGATTGCCTGTTCTATCGGTGGCAATGTGGCCGAAAATTCTGGCGGCGTGCATTGTCTGAAATACGGTCTGACTGTCCATAATGTGTTGCGCGCTCGGGTGGTGACCATCGATGGCGATGTCGTCGAATTTGGATCTGAGGCTCCCGACGCTGCCGGCCTTGATCTGCTGGCAGTCTTCATTGGCTCGGAAGGTATGTTGGGCGTGGTGACGGAAGTCACCGTCAAACTCATTCCAAAGCCCACCTGTGCCCAAGTCGTCATGGCGAGTTTTGCCAGTGTCGAGGCGGCAGGGCAGGCCGTGACCGATGTGATCGCCGCGGGCATCATTCCTGCGGGGCTGGAAATGATGGACCATCGCGCCGTGCAAATGGTCGAGCCGTTCGTCAAGGCAGGCTATGACGTCGACGCGCAAGCGATTCTGCTATGCGAATCCGACGGCACTGCGGAGGAAGTCGCGCACGAAATCGAGCGGATGGAAACGCTATTTCGGCAAGCGGGGGCAACCCGTTTGCAAGTGTCGCGCTCCGAGGCGGAGCGGCTGTTGTTCTGGGCCGGACGCAAGAACGCGTTTCCTGCCGCCGGACGTGTTTCGCCGGATTACTACTGCATGGACGGCACGATACCGCGACGCCACTTGGCACGGGTATTGGGAGCCATCGAGCAGATGGAAGACGAATACGGACTGCGTTGCGCGAATGTATTTCATGCAGGCGATGGCAACCTGCATCCCTTGATTTTGTTTGATTCCAATAAGCCCGACGAAGTCGAACGGGCAGAGAAGTTCGGCGCAGCGATTCTGGAGCTGTGTGTGCAGGTGGGAGGCACCGTGACAGGCGAGCACGGGGTGGGAATGGAGAAAATAAATCAGATGTGCGTGCAATTTTCGCGTGATGAGCTGGATGCGTTTTTGGCGGTGAAGCGAGCGTTCGATCCGGCGGGATTGTTAAACCCCGAGAAAGTCATTCCGACTTTGGCGCGTTGCGCCGAGTACGGAAAAATGCACGTGCATAGTGGAGAGCTGCGTTTTCCTGATCTTCCGCGCTTTTAGGTTGCGCGAGTATGCAATTCGTTCTGTCTGAACTCTGTGATCAGGTGATGACCGCGCACGCCGGTCACAAGCCGCTGTACGTGTGTGGCGGCGGCAGCAAATCGTTTTACGGCAACTACCGTCCGGTGACGCCGCAAGACGGGCATTGCCTGCTGGATATGTCGGCCTACAACGGCATCATCAATTACCAACCGTCCGAATTGGTCGTCACGGTGCGCGCGGGCACCTCGCTTGCGGCCTTGGAAGCGGAGCTGGCCGAATATGGGCAAATGCTGGCGTTCGAGCCTCCTCACTTTGGCGCTTCATCGACCGTGGGCGGGTGTGTGGCCGCCGGTCTGGCGGGGCCGCGGCGTATGGCGGTCGGCGGGGTGCGCGATTTCGTGCTGGGCGCAAGACTGCTGGACTCGCAAGGCCGTCTGCTTTCGTTTGGTGGCGAGGTGATGAAGAACGTCGCCGGATACGATGTCTCTCGCTTACTGGCCGGATCGCTGGGTATCTTCGGCGCCATTATCGAGGTGTCGCTCAAAGTGCTGCCTAAACCTTTCGAGGAGCTGAGCCTGCGCTTCGAAGCGACACAGCAGGAGGCATTGACGCGTTTCGCGCAATGGCGCAGTCAGCCGCTGGCCATATCGGCGACGAGTTGGGCGGCGCTGGAGGATAGCGATACGTACCTCGGCGCCGATACACCGGGCTGTGTGACGGTGCGGTTGTCAGGAGCACCCCCGGCCATCCGCGCCGCCAAGGCCGCGATCGGCGGCCACGAACTCGACGGTGCGCAGGCGGCCGATTGGTGGCGTTCATTGCGCGAGCAAACGCATCCGTTTTTTAAACACGGACGGCCCTTGTGGCGTGTGGCTTTACCGCCCACCACACCGGCAGAAGATTTCGGTGCGCCGACCTTGATTGAGTGGGGTGGCGGGCAGCGTTGGTTTAGTGGCAGCCTGGACGCGCAGGCCGTGCGCGCGCGCGCACAAAGCCTTGGCGGGCACGCCACCTTATTCCGCGCGGCAGGTGGGCCGATTCCGACGGATGGCGTTTTCCATCCGCTGGCGCCGGGCGTCGCCGCGATCACACGGCGGCTCAAGCAGGAATTAGATCCCTCGGGGCTGTTTAATCCCGGCCGATTGGTGATGGAGCTATAGCGCAGCATGCAGACCGATTTAGCCTCCTGGGCTCGAAACACCGATCAAGGCCGTGAAGCCGACGCGATTCTGCGGCGCTGCGTGCACTGCGGTTTCTGTACGGCCACCTGTCCCACCTATCAAGTGCTGGGCGATGAGTTGGATGGACCGCGCGGGCGGATCTACCTGATCAAGCAGGTATTGGAAGGCAAAGAACCGACGAGGTCCACGCAGGAGCATTTGGATCGTTGTCTGACTTGCCGCAATTGCGAAACGACCTGCCCGTCGGGCGTGCAGTACGGTCATCTGGTCGATATCGGGCGCAATCTCGTGGACCAGAAAGTGACGCGACCGTGGCCAGACAGGCTGCGGCGATTGCTGTTGCGCAAAGGCATGAACTCGTCTTTGTTTGCCCCGGCGATGAGGTTGGGGCAGGCGATGCGCGACATGCTGCCGGATTCATTGCGGCGTAAAGTTCCCGAGCGGCGTGATGTAGGCGCGCTGCCGGATGTATCGCGGCATACTCGTCAAGTGTTGATGCTGACCGGCTGCGTGCAGCCATCGATGATGCCCACGATCGATGCGGCGACACTCAGAGTGCTGGATGCAATTGGTATCGGCGCGCGCTTGGGGCCAGGTGCGGGTTGTTGTGGGGCGGTGAATTTTCACCTCGATGCGCAAAGCGAGGCGCTGGATCAAATGCGCGCCAATATCGATGCCTGGTGGCCCTTGGTGGAGGCAGGCTCGGTTGAAGCGATTGTGATGAACGCCTCGGGATGCGGCGCAATGGTGAAGGAATATGCGCACCATCTGCGTCTCGACCCGGCGTATGCCGCGCGCGCGGAACGCATCGTGTCACTGGTCAAGGACGTGGCCGAGATCGTCGCCCCGCATGTCGAGACCTTGCGGTCGCGGCTTACGCCAGGGGTCCGCGCGGCGTTTCATCCGCCGTGTACGCTGCAGCATTGGCAAGGGTTACGGCCGTTGAGCGAACGGTTGCTGCTGGATCTGGGCTTTGAGCTGCAGCCGTTTGCAGACACACATTTATGTTGCGGATCGGCCGGCGCGTATTCGGTGTTGAATCCCGAGATGGCATTGGAGCTACGCGATCGCAAGCTCAGCGCGATCTCGCAGACGAGGCCAGAGGTGATCGTGTCAGCGAATATAGGCTGCGTGACACACCTGCAAAGCGGGACGGAGGTGCCGGTGCGGCATTGGGTGGAGGTCGTGGACGAACAGCTGCGCGGATGATCGGTGCGTTTGGTCCGTCGCCCCGCGACACCGCGCTCATTCTACGGCTTTGACCATGTCCTCCAAGACCTTTTTCGCGTCGCCAAATACCATCATGGTGCGGTCCATATAGAAGAGTTCATTATCCAGGCCCGCATAGCCCGCCGCCATGGATCGTTTGTTAACGATGATGGTGCGCGCCTTATAAGCCTCCAGAATCGGCATGCCGGCAATGGGAGACGAAGGATCGTTTTTGGCTGCCGGGTTGACCACGTCATTGGCGCCGAGCACGAGGACCACGTCCGTCTGGCCAAACTCGCCATTGATGTCATCCATTTCGAACACCTGGTCGTATGGGACTTCGGCCTCTGCCAACAGCACATTCATGTGACCAGGCATGCGGCCGGCAACGGGATGAATGGCGTATTTGACCGTGATGCCTTTTTCGCCGAGCTTGGTCGCGAGCTCTTTTAACGCGTGCTGGGCGCGGGCGACCGCCAGTCCATAGCCGGGAATGATGGTGACGGTCTCTGCATTGGCCAATAGAAAGGCGGCATCGTCGGGGCTACCGGATTTGACGCTGCGTTGTTGACCATCGCCCGAAGCCGCGGCACCGCCGCCCGTATTGCCGAAACCACCCAGGATGACATTGAAAAACGAGCGGTTCATGGCCTTGCACATGATGTACGACAGGATCGCGCCCGAGGACCCCACGAGCGATCCCGCAATGATCAACATGGGATTGTTGAGCGAAAACCCAATGCCCGCGGCCGCCCATCCGGAATAGCTGTTGAGCATGGACACCACCACGGGCATGTCCGCGCCGCCAATCGGGATGATGATCAGCACGCCCAACACGAAGGCCAGGGCGGTCATGACGATAAAGGGCGTCCATGATTGCGTCGCCATGAACCAGAAACCCGCGGCCAGCATGGCCAGTGCGAGGATCAGATTGATGAGGTGCTGGCCCGCGAACACCACAGGCGCGCCCTGGAACAGACGGAATTTATACTTGCCCGAGAGCTTGCCGAACGCGATGACGGAGCCGGAAAAGGTAATGGCGCCAACAAAGGTGCCAATGAACAATTCCAGCCGGTTACCTACAGGCAGGGCTACACCCGGCTCGGCAATGCCAAAGGCATGTGGCTCAGCCACGACCGCCACGGCGATTGCGACGGCGGCCAATCCAATCATGCTGTGCATGAATGCGACGAGTTCGGGCATCTTTGTCATTTCGACGCGCTTGGCCATCAGGGTGCCGACCGAGCCGCCTACGAGCAAGCCAAGCACTACCCATCCGAGCCCCATGCCTGCGGTTCCCGAACTGGCCAGTTCGACGATCAGCGCCGCCGTGGTCAACACGGCGATGGCCATGCCGGCCATCCCAAACGCGTTACCCATGCGCGAGGTCGTCGGATGAGAAAGGCCTTTAAGCGCCTGAATAAAGCAGACCGAGGCCACCAGATACAGCAGAGTCACCACATTGAGCGAGATCATGGGCGCGGCTCCGAGGTGGGCTTCTTGTCCTTTTTCTTGAACATCTCCAGCATGCGACGCGTGACGAGAAAACCGCCAAACACGTTGACAGCCGCCAACGCCACGGCAAACACGCCCATGCCGCGCGCGAGGTAGCCTTCGGTCAGCGCGGCCGCGAGCATTGCACCTACGATGATGATGGCCGAAATCGCATTGGTGACAGCCATCAAGGGCGTGTGTAGCGCGGGGGTGACGTTCCACACCACGTGGTAGCCCACATAGATTGCCAGCACAAAGATAATCAGGTTGATGAGTGTTGGATTAATGGCGTCCATGCTCAGCCTCGCTTTTGGGTGACATTGCCGCCTTCGCATAGCAGGCAGGCAGCGACGATTTCGTCTTCGCGTTGAATTGCCAATGCCCCATCGGCATTGGTGATCAGCTTGAGAAAATCGAGCAGGTTGCGCGCGTAGAGGGCGGATGCGTCGGTCGCTACTAAGCCGGGCAGGTTTGTCAGGCCAATAAGCGTGACGCCATGTTTTTCCACCACACGGTCGCGCTCGGACAGCGGGCAGTTACCACCGCGCTCGACCGCGAGATCGACGACCACAGAGCCAGGCTTCATGGCCTGGACGGTTTCCTCGGTCAGCAGCGTCGGGGCAGGGCGGCCGGGGATCAGGGCGGTAGTGATGACGATATCGGCTTGTTTGCATCGCTCGGCAACCCGTTCGGCCTGCCGCGCCATCCAGGCGGGCGGCATCGCGCGCGCGTAGCCGCCCGTGCCTTCAGCGATCGCGCGCTCTTCATCGGTTTCGAAAGGCACATCAATGAACTTTGCACCGAGTGATTCGACCTGCTCGCGCGCGGCGGGACGCACGTCGGAGGCTTCCACCACCGCGCCCAGACGCCTCGCGGTGGCGATGGCTTGCAGACCGGCGACACCGGCGCCCAACACGACGACGCGAGCGGCCTTCACCGTGCCCGCGGCGGTCATCATCATGGGAAAGAGCCGCCCGTAGTAATGAGCCGCCAGCAATACCGCTTTATAGCCAGCGAGGTTGGCCTGCGAAGACAGGACATCCAGGCTCTGCGCGCGGGTGATGCGCGGCGCAGCCTCGAGTGCGAAGCCGGTTACGCCAGTGTGGGCTAAAGCCTCTATCCCCACTTCGTCATAGGGATCGAGCATCCCGACCACCACAGCGCCTGGTTTCAAGTGCGCCAGCTCATCGCCCTCGGGCGCGCGGACTTTCAGAACCAGTTCACTGCCCAGAGCATCCTGCGCCGATCCCATCGTCGCACCGGCCGCGGCGTAGACCTCATCCGGATATCGCGCCGCCAGGCCGGCGCCGCGTTCTACGACGACGGTATGTTTGCCGGCTATATATTTTTTTATCGTCTCGGGTGTCGCTGCAACGCGAGTTTCGCCCTCTCGGGATTCTCGCGGGATTCCGATCTGCATCGTCGCTCCTCCTCCACAGTTGGGTAGTTATACACGAAGGGCAGGCGCTGCACAGCGTCTGTAGCGACCCTACCGCCAGCAGGGGAAAGGCAGCGGCTAAAATACCGCCATCATGTCCTTACCTTCTCCTTCCTCCTCCGCCCGGGGCCGTGTCGTTGTCGGCATGTCCGGGGGCGTCGATTCCTCGGTCACCGCCTGGTTGCTTAAACAACAGGGGTACGAAGTCATCGGTCTTTTCATGAAAAATTGGGAAGACGACGACGATTCCGAATATTGCTCGACCCGCCAGGATCTGCTGGACGCCGCGAGCGTCGCCGATCGCGTGGGCGTGGATTTCGAATACGTGAACTTCGCGGCGGAATATAAGGACCGTGTTTTCGCCGAGTTTCTGCGCGAATATTCCGCGGGCCGCACGCCTAATCCCGATGTGTTGTGCAACGCCGAGATCAAGTTCAAGGCGTTTCTCGATCACGCCATGAACTTGGGCGCCGACCATATCGCCACGGGGCATTACGCCCGCGTGCGCGCGGTGCAAGGCCCGCAAGGCACGGAGTATCAGCTCCTCAAAGCGCTGGATAGCACCAAGGACCAAAGCTACTTCCTGCACCGTTTGAATCAGGCGCAGTTGTCGCGCACCCTGTTCCCCTTGGGCGACATACCCAAAACCGAGGTGCGCCGTATCGCGCACGAAATCGGTCTGCATAACGCGGCAAAAAAGGACTCTACCGGTATCTGCTTTATCGGCGAGCGGCCATTTCGCGAATTTCTGAATCGTTATCTGCCCACGGCTCCTGGCGATATTTTGACTCCAGAGGGCAAGCGCATCGGCCGTCATCATGGGCTCGCGTTCTACACCTTGGGGCAACGCAAGGGCCTGGGCATCGGTGGCGTCAAAGGCAATCAGCGCGAAGACGGCACTGCCGACGCATGGTATGCCGCGCGCAAAGACCTCGAGCGCAATGTGCTGTACGCGGTGCAAGGGCACGACCATCCCTGGCTGTTGTCGCGTGGGTTGCAGGCGTTGGACGCCAGTTGGATCGCCGGCCGCGCGCCAAACGTCCAGCAATACGGGGCGAAAACCCGCTACCGCCAGCCGGACGCGGCCTGCCAGCTCGTGAGCGCTGACGCCAGCCAATTCGAGCTGTCGTTCACCGAGCCCCAATGGGCCGTGACCCCCGGGCAGTCCGCGGTGCTCTATGACGGCGATGTTTGTTTAGGCGGCGGGATCATCGCGAGCGCGACAGATTGATACAGCTGGGCTGTCGTTAACGTTAGCATGCATTGCGTCAGGCTCTTACAATGGCGCTCGCGCCCGTGTGGCTGACGCGTTGATCGCGACCCCCGGGCGCTCGTTATTTTCAGGATGGATAGCTTCCGAGCCTGTGCGCGTGTTTCGATCACTGTAAACCTGAGGGGAATGATGTGGATGTGTTGATGTTGGTATGCCTGCTGGCGCTTGGCGCGGTTGCCGGTTTTGCAGCGGGACTGTTGGGGATTGGCGGTGGCATGCTGCTGGTGCCGTTTCTCACGATGTTGTTTACCTGGCATGGCATGCCACTTGAGCTGGTGGTGCACTCCGCGATCGCCACCTCGATGACCTCGATTCTGTTCACGTCGCTCTCTAGCGTGCGGGCTCACCAGCGCAAGGGCACCATCCAGTGGAAAATCGTCCTGGCGATGGCGCCGGGCATCATCTTGGGTGGCCTGCTGTCCGGCGGCGCGGCGTTTGCGTTCATCAGCACTGCCTGGCTGTCGACCTTCTTCGCGCTGTTCGTGGGGTATTCGGGCTTTAGCATGCTGCGCAACACCAAGCCCAAGCCTAGCCGTCAGATGCCGGGTATTGTGGGCACCAGTGCCGTTGGCGTGGTGATCGGTTTTCTGTCGGGGCTGGTGGGCGCGGGTGGCGGCTTTCTGTCGGTGCCGTTCATGGTGTGGTGTAACGTCGCCCTGCACGCGGCGGTGTCGACCTCGGCCGCTTTGGGTTTCCCGATTGCATTGGCCAACACCATCGGCTATATCGCCTCGGGCTTGACCATGGATATCGACTACCCGCATATGCTGGGCTATATCTACTGGCCCGCGCTGCTGGCCTTGGTCGCCACCAGCGTATTGATGGCACCGGTGGGCGCCAAAATGGCCTATCGCTTGCCGGTCAGCACGCTCAAGCGCGTGTTCTCCGGGCTGTTGTTCGTGCTGGCGGCCTACATGCTGTTCAAGGCGGTACAGGCGTTTGGTCTCTGACCGGACGCTTCTGGCCGACTAAGCCTGGCGTGTTTGATCTGTGATCGGATGCGCCGGGCTGTATGAGCCCGGAGTAAAGCCCATAAAAAAACTGCAAGCCGGCGATGCCTCGCTGCTTGCAGTTTTTTTATGCCCGGCCGGTGGGTCGGGATATAGCCTGGGGCCCGGATTTATACAGCGGGCGGTGCGCTGTCGATGAAGGATTGACGGACCGACACTTTTTCGTAATGGCGCGTCAGGTTGGGGTGCGAATCACGCCAGTTCAGGTGCGGGAAGCGCAGGTCCAGATAGCCCAACGCACAGCCCACGGCGATATCGGCGAGCCCGTAGTTGATTCCCATGCAATAGGGTTGTTCGCCCAGGCTTTCTTCCATGGCGTGCAGCGCCGCATCGATCTTGCCGTATTGACGATCGATCCAGTCCTGGCTGCGCTGGGCCTCGGGGCGCATGTTTTCGCGCACGATCAATACGCACGCGTCCAGCAAACCGTCGGCGATGGCTTCCCAGCACTTGACCGCCGCACGCTCGCGGCCCGAGGGCGGGATCAAGCGCGCCACCGGGGAAAGCGTGTCCAGGTATTCCACGATCACGCGGGAATCAAACAGCGTGCCGCCATCTTCCATGGCCAGGCACGGGACCTTACCCAACGGATTGAACGTCTGGATCTGCGAGTCGGGTGACCATACATTTTCGATTTCAAGCTGGTAGTCCAGCTTTTTCTCGGCCATGACGACCCGTACTTTGCGAACGTAAGGGCTAGTGAGAGAACCGATCAGTTTCATGGGAGCCACAGGCGAAGTCGGAAAGCGGCCGAAGTATAGCAGGCACAGACCTAACTCTACTGCAAAGCGGGCTTACCGGCATCCTTTTCGGGCGGACCTGTGCGCCCTCAATGATAAAATCGCGGGTTGCACCACTTTTACTTTTTTTCACAACGCCATGCATATCGCCGACCAGATCAGTCATCTTAACGCTCTTTCGCCGCTGGACGGCCGCTATGCATCGCGCGGCGACGCGCTGCGCGGCCTGTTGTCCGAAGCCGGCTTCATGGCGCACCGCGTCGAGGTGGAAGTCGCCTGGCTGGTCGCCTTGTCCGACGCCGGCCTGCCCGAATTGCCTAGCTTTTCGCAAGGCGCCCGTGACCGTCTTGCCCAGTTGGTGAGCGATTTCTCCGAGGCTGACGCCGCGCGTATCAAAGATATCGAGCGCACGACGAACCATGACGTCAAGGCGGTCGAGTACTGGCTGAAAGAAAAGGTCGCCGGTGACGAAGAACTCGCCCGCGCCGCGGAATTCATCCACTTTGCCTGCACGTCCGAGGACATCAACAATACCTCGCACGCCTTGATGCTCAAGCGCGCCCGCGCCGATGTCATCGTGCCGCGCCTGCGCGAGATCGCCGACAAGCTCAACGAGATGGCGCAGCAACAGGCCGACCAGCCGCTGCTGTCGCGCACCCACGGCCAGCCGGCCAGCCCCACCACGCTGGGCAAGGAATTCGCCAACGTGGCCGCCCGTCTGCAACGCGCCATCGCCGCCATCGAGGCTGTCGAGCCCCTGGCCAAGCTCAATGGCGCGACCGGCAACTACAACGCCCACCTGTCCGCTTACCCGGAAATCGACTGGCCGGCCTTTAGCGCCCGCGTGTTGAACGGCCTGGGCCTGACCCAGAACCGTCACACCATCCAGATCGAGCCGCACGACTGGATGGCGGCGCTGTTCGATGCCGTGGCTCGCGCCAATGTCATCATCCTGGATCTGGACCGTGACATCTGGGGCTATGTGTCGCTGGGTTATTTCAAACAGCGCCTGAAAGAAGGCGAGGTCGGTTCGTCGACCATGCCGCACAAGGTCAACCCGATCGACTTCGAAAACTCCGAAGGCAACCTGGGCCTGGCCAACGCCGTGCTGCGTCACCTCTCGGAGAAGTTGCCCGTCTCGCGCTGGCAGCGTGACCTGACCGATTCGACGGTGTTGCGTAACCTGGGCGTGGGCTTCGGCTATAGCCTGGTGGCTTGGGATTCCTGCCTGCGTGGTCTGGGCAAACTGGAAGTCAACGCCGCTGTCATCGACGCCGATATCGACGCCTGCTGGGAAGTCCTGGCCGAGCCCGTGCAAACGGTCATGCGCCGTTATGGCCTGCCGCAACCGTACGAGCAGCTCAAGGCGCTCACGCGTGGCAAGGGCATTACTGAATCGGCGTTGCGCGAATTCATCAGCGGTCTGGAATTGCCTGATGACGCCCGTGCGCGCCTGTTGGAGATGACGCCGCGTTCCTACATTGGCCTGGCCGCGAAACTCGCGCGCGAAGTCTAGTCGCGCGGTATAGTCACTGCTGCCGTCAGGGCATGAATGATCTGGGCCGGCGTATGTCGGCCCTCTTTTTTCCGGAGGTTTCCATGAAGTCGTTTCCAGCGCTGGCCATCGCGGCTTGTACGATTGCCTTGTCCTCGTGGACGGCTCCGGCCGTGGCGCAATTCGCCAAGCCGGCCGATGCGGTGAAGTATCGCCAAGCGGCGCTGACCCTTATCGCATCGCATTTTGGCCGCATGCAGCCAGTCGTCAAAGGGCAGGCCCCCTATGACGCCGAGGCGATCAAAAACAATGTGAAGCTGCTCAGCACGCTATCCGAACTGCCCTGGGCCGCCTTCGGTCCCGGCACGGAAGGCGGCGACGCGCGGCCCGAGGTCTGGTCCGACGCAGCCGGCTTTGCGCAAAAACGCGATGCTTTCAAGGAAAACATCGCCAAGCTGCAGACGGCGGCGGATTCCGGCGATCTGGATAAAGTGCGCGCCGCGTTTGGCAACGTCGGCGCGAGCTGCAAGTCCTGCCACGACAGCTACCGCGCGAAGAAATAACAGACCAAAAACCCCGTGAGAACATCACGGGGTTTTTTTCATCATCACTGATTTGGGGCGCGGGTTAAGAAAAGCTAAAGTCCGCCACCAATTCCAATGACTGGATCCACAGCACGAGTGCCGTGGCGAGGGCCGCAACCACAAGCGCGCGCATCCACAGCGTGGGCCCGTCTTGTGAGGGCGGCGTGCCAGGCGGCAGGTCGGTGGTTTGGGCATCGCCTGTGATCATTGGACGCACCAGACGTTTGCGCCTCACGCAGACGTACCAGAGTATGGCGCAAAGATGCAGCGCCACCAGGCCCACGATGATCCATTCATTGCGGTGGTGCCAAGACGCGAACCATGATGCCAGTGCTTCGGGCGCGCGCCCATGGAGCGGGCCTTGGGTCAGGATGTCGTCGCTCACAAAAAGACCGCTGACGGCCTGAAACGCAATGATGGCCAGCATGGCGATCACCGAGAGGGCGCCCAGCGGAGTATGTCCCGCGACAGGGGCTTGGCCACGCAGATAACGGCCGAGCGCGGCAGGGCCGCGCACAAAGCTGGAAAAACGCGCGTAACGCGGCCCAACGAAGCCCCAGATCAAACGGAAGGTCACCAGTCCGAGCGTGGCAAGACCAAACCGTACATGCCAGTCCATGTATAAGCCGCCGAGCTTTACGCTCACGTACGCGCCGATGACGCAGACGGCTAATGCCCAATGGAATAGACGTGTGGGAAGGTCCCAGATCCGGACGCTTGAGCGAGGTGACGGCATGACGTGGACATACTCAATTAAGAGGAGGTCACTTTATCACGCTGCCGGAACGCAAAAAATCGGTCATCCGACCGACTCGGGGCCGCGCAAACTACGGCAGTAGAACACCAAGCGGGCACGTGGCCCGCCATAGCGATATTAAGCAGCAGCCTGGCGTACCGACTCGATGCGATGAACATGTTCGTGACGGAAGCGGATGCGCATGCCCGGCTGATCGGGGCGGCCGCAACGAACGACGTCTGTCGTATACGTGACCGTGCCGTTGATGGGCGCGTTGTAAATCACCGTGGCGCGGATATCCGGGCCATTGGCCGGGCGCAAAACGACGGTGTCGCCGATATGGATGGGCGTTTGGTCGATTTGGCTCTTGGCGCGGCGGGGCAGCAGATCCGACGGGGTGATGGGGCGAATGGTTTGAGTCATGATGATCCTATTTTGAATTGTCATTATGGAAATGCGATGACAGGCCTCAACGGACTTCAAAAAGAGCCAGGCAAGGACAGCCATCCGGCTATAGCAATCATCGTGCCCAGGATGAGCAACAGACAAGATGCTACGGCAGTCCCCGGGTGAAAGCGGGGAAGAATTTCAAGCTGAAGGGGTGAAACGCGCCCAGCGCGTTATGTGCGAAACACACACGTGGTATTCGCGTAGGGCTACCCGGGTTACATATGGGTTTTAGTAGTAGGTCGGCATTATTGCCTGACCAACCCAGGGCGCCTGAACAGCATTTTTTAAATTTTATCGAAAAGCGATAGATCGCGCAAGCATTTTCTGCCCTGACCCATCGGGCCAGGGTAAAAATTACTGCTTTAACGCGCTTTGATGCTGAGCGAGACGTTGCGCCTCGATGATCTGATCTTCCAACTCGGGGGACATCTGCAACGCCACCTGCGGGCCGCGGCCACCTTGGGCCGGTTCCAGCTTCAACAAGATGCGTTGTCCGCGGAAGGCGGCGGGAGCGGCTTCGATGTCGATGTATTTTTGAACCAGGGCATCGACCGCGTCTTGCGCGACCGTCATGCTGGCATTGTCCAGCGCGCGGCCGGACAGTGCCTCGTTGACCACGCGCGCAAGGTCAGAGACGAAAAATAGAAACGCGGACGAGCCTTTGCAATCGGGATGCGTGTAGCCCCATGGCGGCGTTTCGCGGGAGTCGGTTGGTTGAGGTGTGGTGGATGAATTCATTCACATATTGTAGGGTAGGGCATCTGGCTCGCGCGTCCGGGGTCGATGCATCCATTTGCCCCGCGCGAATCAGCCATTTTGTTAAAGATTAAAGAACAAACATCATGCGGATTGCCTATAGATTGCTCGTGCTGGCGTTTTCCAGTCTGATTCTCGTCGCTTGTACGAACAAGGAGCCCGAGGAGCGCGCCGCGTTTATCGCCTGGCTGCAGACGCAAGTGGTGGACGCGCCCGGTGCGCGCGTGCCGGAGCTCGATGAAAACCAGCGCGAAGCATTGGGCCAGTACGCTGAACAGTACGCAGTGCTCAACGATTTCCAAGCGCTGGCGCAGACACAGGTACTGCATCTGGCCAATACCTTCGATCATGAGCGATTGGGGTCGGTCGCGCAGATCCAGGCGCGCCACGAAATCTTGCGCGCCGATCGCCGTGCCCTGACCAACGGCTTGCAGGCCCTGCGCCTCGCTGTTGAACGCGCGCGGGCGTCGCAAGCAGAATGGGATCAACCCGCGGATCTGCGGGCGGTTTACGACGCAGCCTTCAATAAAACGGTCACCTTTTCGATGGCGGAGCTCGAAGCCATGACCCTGGTGGCATTGGCCGCGCTCAACGACACTTTATCGGTCGCGGATTATCTGCAAGCGCACGCTGATCAGTTGATCACCGACGGAGATACCGCCGCAGTGCGCGACCCGTCGGTACAGCGCGATCTTAATCAGCTTCTGGAAAAACTCAACGGGCATACCGACGCGATCGAGGCGGCGACGGCGCGGCTGCATTAACTGCAATCTTATTGACCAAGACGATGGCCAGGCGTTTGTACAATGGAGCACCCGCGGCCGGTGCCGCGCCTGGAAACACGCGTCATGAACGGTTCTAGCCAGCACTACCGACCCTTTCTTATTCTTTTGGTGGCCGTCTCGGTCGCTTTTGCCTGGATCCTGTGGCCACTCTACGGCGCCGTATTCTGGGGCGCTATTCTGGCCATTCTATTTGCGCCCATTCACCGGCGCATTGCCGCCAAACTGGGCAGCCGGCGTAACGTCGCGGCATCGATCTCATTGCTGGTGGTGCTCATCGTTGTCATCGTGCCGGTGATCTTCATCGCGGGCTCGCTGGTGCAAGAGGGCGCCAATCTGTACGAGCGCGTGAAGTCCGGCAACCTGAATTTCGGCTCTTACGTGCAGCAAATCCTCGATGCCATGCCTGCCAGCGTGCAAAGTATGCTGGCACGCTTTGGCGTGAGCGATTTATCCAGCCTGCAAGACCGGCTTACCGAAGGAGCCATGCAGGCAAGCCAATTTCTCGCCACACAGGCGGTGAACATCGGACAGAACACGGCCGAGTTCATCGTGAGTTTTGGCGTGATGCTGTATTTGCTTTTCTTCTTGTTGCGCGATGGCTCGATTGTCGCCGCGCGAGTCAGAGAAGCGATTCCCTTGAACGACGGGCACAAGATGCTTTTGTTGCGCAAGTTCACCACGGTGATCCGGGCCACGGTTAAAGGCAATATTGCCGTGGCGGCCGCTCAGGGTGCACTAGGCGGTGTGATCTTTTATGTGCTGGGCATCCAGGGTCCCGTGTTGTGGGGCGTGGTGATGGCGTTTTTGTCCTTGCTGCCCGCGATCGGCGCGGGGTTGGTCTGGGGACCGGTCGCCGTGTATTTCTTGGTCAGCGGCGCGACATGGCAGGGCATTGCGTTGGCGCTTTATGGCGTGCTGGTGATCGGCATGGTCGACAACGTGTTGCGACCCGTGCTGGTGGGCAAGGATACCAAGCTGCCCGATTACGTGGTGTTGATTTCTACGTTGGGCGGCATGGGCCTGTTCGGATTGAACGGATTTGTGATCGGGCCTTTGGTGGCGGCCTTGTTTTTCTCGTGCTGGGATCTGTATACGTCGGATTTCGCCACGGTACCCAGCAAGCGCAAGCGCGGTCGGCGCTTGTCTCCCAACCCATCGCGTGGCCCGCGCGAAGCAAATCCTGGCGGGCTGCAGGAGAGCGCCGCACCGGTTAATGTGTATGAGCCGGAACGTGGCGCGGCGACAACAGGCCATAGCATGGCGGCGCAAGTGGCCGAAAGCGTGTCCTCGCGAGCGCGGGGTCGTGGGCAGCGGGGCGCTGGCCGGTAAATGGCGGGCATCGCGGGGCGGAACAGCCGCCTTTGCCCCCACGAATGGCGGCATGTTTTGAATTATGGCGAATGTAACGCGAGGGTAATCGTCCTCAAACATTGCAAAACCGCACCGCCTCTCCAGTAATCCTGATCTACCCTGAAAGCGTAGGACATCGTTAGGGAGATCGGCTATGGACACTCATTCAGCGTTTGCTTGCCCGGTGAGCTATACGATACGCCCACGGGTTCATGAAATGGATGCGGGGCAATACCGAGGATGTGTGGAAGTGATCGGGCGCGATGGCGAGCGCACGTTCAGCTTCACCCGTTTTTCACCGCTGATGTGCTCGACGCGTGAGCGTGCGGAATTCGAGGCGATGCGTTTGGCCCAACAAGTTCGCGAGTCCGAATGCTCGGATGGAAGGAGTTGGGTGTTGCCGGGCCAGCTGAGTCAGCGTGGAGAGGTGGCGGAGCTGGCCGGCGTGCCAAGCAGCTTGCTCAGCCCGCCGGCGACGCCTACCAGGCGCGGCAAGCGCCACCTGCGGGTGGCGGCCTAGGGCTGGCGCGTGATGGAACCCGGGATTAATCCAGCTTCAAATTAGCGGCTTGGATCACGGGTTTCCATTTGCCCAGATCGTTCTTGATCGTTGCGGCAAATTCTTGTGGGGTGGTGGGCATGGCGGTTGCGCCTTGCGCCGCCAACGCATTCTGAATATCGGGAAGCGCCAGGATTTTATTCAACTCGGCGTTTACCTTTTCGATCACGGGCTGTGGGGTCTTGGCCGGTGCGAGCAGGCCATACCAGACACGCACATCGAAATCCGGGTAGCCTAATTCGGCCACGGTAGGCACGTCGGGCATAGCGGGACTGCGCTTGGGCGACGTGACGGCAAGCGGGATCACGCTTTGCGATTTGATCTGTGGGGCCGATGACGGAATAGAGGTGAAAATCACCGGCACCTGGCCGCCCAGCAAGTCCGTCATCGCCGGCCCTGAACCTTTATAAGGCACATGCACTAACTTGATTCCGGCTTTTTGCTGCAGGAGTTCAGCGGCCAAGTGCGTGATCGTGCCGGCGCCCGGCGATCCATAATTAATCGTGCCCGGGGCCTTTTTGGCCGCCTGGATCAGATCATCCAGCGTTTTATACGGGCTGTTCTTTCCGGCGACGACGATGAGGGGCGCTTCGCCCACGATACCGATTGGCTGGAAATCATTGATCGGGTCGTAGCTCAACTTGCTGTAGAGCGACGGCGCGACGGCGAGGTTGTCGGTTTGACCCATGACCAGTTCGTAGCCATCGGGTCGCCCGCGCGCGGCAGCGGAAATGCCCACCGTGCCACCCGCGCCCGCGCGGTTTTCCGCCACCACATTCCATTTGGCCGATTCCGAGAGCTTCGCCGCCACCGTGCGCGACAGAAAATCCGTGCCGCCGCCCGGCGTGAATGGCACGATGATACGGATGGGCTGCTCGGGATAGTTGTTTTGGGCGAAGGCGGGTAGCGCCAAGGCCATGCAGCAGCTTGCGAGGAAGGTGCGACGTAACATGATGTCTGTCTCCTAGATGTTTTTCGCGCTGATCATGCGGTGTCAGCGTTGTTTCATGATGGCGTAATACTACGCCCGGCTTAAATCTTTTTGGCTTGGCGCAGCGACTCGATCTCTTGGGTAGATAACCCTAATGATGTCAATACCGCGTCAGTATCGGCACCTAATGCGGGCGTCGGGCGACTGATGCGGCACGGGGCCTGATCGAATTTGACGGGAAATCCGAGCATACGCACCTCGTCGCCGTTCTCGTGAGGCACCGAGATCATCATTTCCTGATCGACAACCTGCGGGTCGTCAAAGACCTCCTGCATGTTTTTCACCTGTCCGCAGGGTACGCCAAAGGCATTGAGCCGGTCTATCCAATACTGGCTGGTGTTTTCCCGGGTGCGCGATTCGACGACGGTCTTGATGGCTTCGCGGTTGCGCATCCGATCCGCATTGGTGCGAAACGCGGGGTCCTCCCGGAGGTGCCGCAGATCGAGGGCGTCCAGCAGCTTGTAATACATCGTGTCGTTCGACGGCGCGATGGCGACCTGCCCGTCAGCCGTCGCGAACAGGCCGTACGGAGCGACGATGCCATGATCGTTGCCCGTGCGCGCTGGAATCTTGCCATCGGCAAAGTAATTGGAGGCGTGAAAGCTCAATAGGGCGACCATGCTGCTGAGCAAGCTGACGCTGATGGCCTCGCCCCTACCCGTGCGCTCGCGCCGCAACAACGCTGCCAGAATACCAATCGCGCCATTCATGCCCGCCACCAAATCGCTGATGGGCGGGCCTGCGCGTAATGGCGGGTCGTCCTCTACGCCATTGAGGCTCATGAATCCGCTCATGGCCTGGGCAATGAAGTCGAACGATGGCCGGTCGCGATAGGGACCGGAGGTGCCGAACCCATTGATGCTGCAGTGAATGATGTCGGGTTTTAAAGCCTTTAGTTCGGCCTCGCCAAAGCCCATCTTGTCCATGATGCCCGGCCGGTAATTTTCGACGATCACATCACAGCTTGGGATCAGGGCACGCAGAATATCTTTGCCTTCCTGGCTATACAGATCTAGCGTGACAGATTGCTTGTTGCGGTTGTAGTTGGCGAAGTACCAGCTCAAGCCATTGCGGATGACACCCTGATGACGCACGGGATCGCCCTCGCCGGGCGGTTCGATCTTAATGACTTCGGCGCCCATGTCAGCGAGGATCGAGCTGCAGTAGGGCCCCGAAATAATGCGCGTGAGGTCGAGTACCCGGATTCCAGTCAGCGGCATATGCGTATTTCTTTTCCGTAAAGCGTAAAGATTGAATCTAGCGCGCGTCTTGCTTCTAACCCACGGCCGATACCACCGCCTCGACATCGTAGAGCCGTAGCCGTGGCCCGGCCTTCATGAGCTGACCGGGCAGCTTGCGGCCGATGACACGTTCGAGCCGCTGCGCCACGTCGATCAGCGCGCGCAGATCGATCCCGCTATCAATGCCCATCTCGTCTAACAGATAGACGAGATCTTCGGTGCAGATATTGCCGGTCGCTCCCGGCGCGAAGGGACAGCCGCCCAGTCCGCCTAGGGATGATTCATACGAGGTAATGCCTGCTCGTAGTCCTTCGACCACATTCACCAGTCCGATGCCTCGCGTATTGTGAAAGTGCAGCGAGATGTTCATGTCCGGCGCTTCGGCCCGCAGCGCTTCGACGGTGCGGCGAACCAATGCGGGGGTGGCCATGCCGGTGGTGTCACCAAGCGTCACGCCATCGAAACCCAAACGATGAAACTGGCGGAAAATCGTCTTCAGCGTGGCGAGATCCACGTCGCCCTCAAATGGGCAGCCGAAAGCGACGGCGATTGCGCCTTTACGTTTCATCGGCTGATCGCCTAATAATTCGGCGATTTCTTCGATATCTTGCAGCGACTTTTCGATGGGGCGGTTCAGGTTCTTTTGGTTGTGAGTCTGCGAAGCCGACACAAACACTACCACCTCGTCCGCTTGCGACTGCAGCGCGCGCTCGACGCCTTTGCGGTTAGGCGCGAGCGCCGCCAGCACGACGCCGGGTCGTTTGTGGACGCCCGCGAGCACCTCCTGGGCATCGCGCAGCTGTGGCACGGCGCGGGGCGATACGAACGAGGTCGCCTCAAAATGCCGGACGCCGGCATCGATGAGCGCGTTGAGCATTTCGACCTTGGTTTCAGTAGGCACGAACTCGGGCTCGCTCTGCAGCCCGTCGCGTAGCCCCACTTCCACGATGTCAACCTTGTCGGGGAGGGTCACGATGTCTGTCTCCGAGTGGTCAGGCGGATTGGCTGGGCCTGATGTCTGGTTTTAGCCGCATATGTTCGGAGAAGCAGCGCGAAGAGGCAATTCGTGAATCGTCAACCGGCCATCGCGAAACGCGATGGCTCGCGGGGCGCCTGGGCCGTGAGCGCGCCATGTCGCCGCGGCTGCCATAGCACTTAGGAGCTAGCGGGTATGATTAGCGCTTTTTTAAAGACGGTCATGCCGTCGACTCTGCCATGGCCCTGCGCGCGACGATTTACAAAGCCGACCTGAATATCGCGGATACGGATCGGCACTATTACGACAGCCACGCGCTGACGATCGCGCGTCATCCCTCGGAGACCGACGAACGAATGATGGTGCGATTGCTCGCCTTTGGCCTGCACGCGCAAGATGGCCTGGCGTTCACCAAGGGACTGAGCGAAACGGATGAACCCGACGTCTGGCTAAAAGACCTGACGGGCGCTATTGATCTCTGGATCGAAGTCGGCCAGCCGGACGAGCGTCGTATCCTCAAGGCTTGCGGACGCGCGCAGCAGGTGGTGGTGTACTGCTATGGCGGCCATGCCAGCTCTGTCTGGTGGGAAGGCGTGCGCAACAAACTCGAACGCGCGCGCAATCTGCGCGTGATGCATTTGCCATCGGCGCAAACGCGCGAGCTGGCCGCGCTGGCGGAACGCACCATGGTCGTCAACATCAACGTGCAAGACGGCGAAGCCTTTGTCTCCAGCGTGAAGGGCGAAGTCACGGTCGTGCCAGAGGTCTGGCGCTAAATCCGCCGCGCCGCTGCGAAGCCGGACATAGCATGAAGATCGCTAGATCATTTCAGCATTGCTGCGTGGCCAGGTCCCAGAATTCGGGTAGAAAACATTCCGCGACCAGTAGCGGTTGTCCATAGCGCCAGAATACCGAACGGCGAGCCCATAATGCGCGCAGATCGGCGTCAGTTTGCACCGAACGCGCCGTCGCGTAAAAGGGTACGGGCGAAGCCAGCCTCCGGCACACGAAGGGTGACCGCACAATCGAACGATCGTGATAAAGCATGTCGGCTAATGGACGCGTGAGCAGCCGACGCATGCCTTGCCAAACCCCGTGCGACGCGGTGAGCGGCGTGAGGCTGCGCGCCACGACACTGTCCACGCCGTCGACCGACATCAGGATTTCGCGTATCCATACCGGCGTGTTGACCGCCAGGCCCATCGCCCGGGCCTCGTCTAGCGGCGCACCATCGGCGTATTCGCGCAACACGCGCAGATCCATCTTGCCCAGTTGCCGCAAGCCCGCCGTCAAGGCGCCCGGGCGCATTAACCAATACTTGTGTGCCGGTGATAAGGATGGCGGCACGCGGCCGTGCCAGCCCGCTGCGAGAGGAAGAGTCTGTGTCATACCCTTAATTATGCCAAGACTGGGCAGTGGACGAGGGCGATGGAGGTTCGGATGGACGTGTCGCAAGCGCTGCGCCCGGCGGACGTGACAGTGCGCTTGCGCGGTGGGTTCCAGGGCGCCTTGCCGCCTGGGCCTAAAATAGCGGCCAGTCGGCCCGCACAGATACACCGTGAGCCGCCGGCGCAACCAACCAGGCATATGGAAAAAGTCAGAATCTCGAAATTGATGGCCGAACGCGGCCTGTGCTCGCGTCGCGAGGCCGACAGCTACATCGAACGTGGTTGGGTAAAGGTCGATGGCGTCGTGGTATCCGAACTCGGCGCGCGCGCTTTCCCGGATCAGGTCATCACGCTGGATCGTGCGGCCAAAGCCCAGCAAACCTCGCGCGTGACGATTCTGATCAATAAACCCGTCGGCTATGTATCCGGCCAGGCCGAAAAAGGCTATACCCCGGCTGCGGCGCTTATCGACGCGCGCACGCGAGATGCGCGCGACCGCTCGCCGCTGCGTTTTTCGCGCAGTCATTTGCAGGGGCTGGCCGTGGCTGGCCGGCTGGATATCGATTCGCAAGGGCTCTTGGTGCTGACGCAGGACGGACGTATCGCGCGGCAGCTCATCGGCGAGGACTCCGATGTCGATAAGGAATATCTGGTGCGCGTGCAAGGACGCCTTAGCGAGGGCGGTCTGGCGCTGCTCAATCATGGACTGTCGCTCGATGGCAAGCCCCTGCGTCCCGCAAAAGTCCGGTGGCAGAACGAAGATCAGCTTTGCTTCATTCTGCGCGAAGGAAAAAAACGCCAGATTCGCCGTATGTGCGAGCTGGTCGGATTGCGCGTGGTGGGTCTCAAACGGGTGCGCATTGGCCGGGTGAGGCTGGGCGATTTGCCGCTTGGGCAATGGCGCTATCTACGCCCCGATGAACAGTTCTGATGGCTTGACCGCAAGATGCGCGGTGTTGTGCGGCCTGCATCCTACAGCGACAAATCGGCCGCCTCCTGGTAGATCAAGCGTCCATCGCGCAGTCGTTCGATCAGAAACTCGATAAATATCCGGGTCTTGGCGGGCAGCAGACGCGTATCGGTCACGGCGTAGACGGGAAAGGGCCCGGCGCTCCATTCCGGCAAGACCCGTTGCAGGCGCTGTTCGGCGACGTCTTGCAACACGCTGCGCGCCGGCCCCAGGATCGCGATACCCGCGCCCAACGAGGCCAGGCTGCGCACCATCGCCATGCTATTGACCGAAAAGCGCTTGCCCGGGGTGATCTCGATATACTCATCCTCGCGCGAGAGCGGCCAACGGGTGACGCGACCGTTGTCGGCGCGAAATTCGATACACTCATGGTGTTGCAAGTCGCTGGGGTGCTTAGGCACGCCATGACGCGCCAGGTATTCGGGCGAGGCATACAGATGCGCCGACAGACGCCCCAACATGCGTGCGATTTGCGTGGAATCGGGCAGGGCGCCGATCTCGATGGAAATATCGCAGGTCTGGAATACGCGTCCCGCATGTTCGGGACTGGCGAGGTCCAGGTAAAACGTGACCTCGGGATAATGCTCGGCGAATTCGAGAAACGCTTCTGCCAAAAAGTCGGTGCCGAAATCCGCGGGCATATTGACGCGCAAGGGGCCCGACGGCGTCTGTACGAGATTCTGTAGCTCTTCGTGCGCCACCTGGGCTTCGGCGACGATGCGCTGGCAGCGTTCGAAATACAGCTTGCCCGCTTCAGTCAGCTCGACTTTACGCGTGGTGCGGCTCAGCAGCTGCAGCCCTAGCGAACGCTCCAGCTCTGCCACCTGTCGGGACAAGGTGGATCGTGGGATGCCCAGATTGTCAGCGGCGCGCCCAAAATTGCAGGTTTTGGCTACCTCGACAAAGAGCTCCATCCCTTGCAGGCGTTTCATTGGTGAGTTAGTCGTTGTGAAGAATCGTTGATTGTTCCATATATGGGATGATGTTTTGCCGTGTCCCTACTTTGTTTCTGAATTGGCATAAAGCAAAATAGCGCGTTGCGCAGTGCAACATATTGCACTGCGTCCGTCTGGACCACACACGGATAGTGGCGGGCGACCACATAAGGTGGCCGGTAGAAAAAGCTCGGAAAGGATCGTATGAATTGCTCTGGATTGCGGCGCGGCGCCGCTTTGTTGACTCTGGCTGTGACGACGCTGGTACTGTCGGCATGTGGCGAGAAGGCCGAGCCACCGCCCGCGGGCAAGCCGCAAGTCAGTGTCGTGACGCTGCGCACACAGCCAGTGGTGCTGACGACGGAGCTGCCGGGCCGCGCTTCGCCCTACCGCGTGGCCGAGGTTCGCCCGCAGGTCAGCGGCATCATCAAGAAGCGGTTATTCACGGAGGGTGGCCAGGTCAAGGCTGACCAGGCGCTTTATCAGATCGACCCCGCCTTATATCAAGCCAGCTACAACAGCCAGAAAGCCGCGCTGGCGCGCGCGCAGGCGCAGTTGAAGACGGCCACGCTGTTGGTGCAACGCTATAAGCCCTTGACCGAGACGCGCGCAGTCAGCCGGCAGGCCTATGACGATGCCGTGGCGGCCCGCGATCAAGCCGCGGCCGATGTGGCGGCTGCCAAGGCGGCGCTGGAGACCGCACAGATCAATCTGGTCTACACCCAAGTCCTGTCGCCCATCGACGGCATTATCGGGCGGTCCTCGGTGACCGAGGGGGCGCTGGTGACGGCCAATCAAGCCGAGCCGTTGGCTTTTATTCAGCAGATCGACCCCGTTTACGTCGATGTCACACAGTCCAGCGTCGAACTGCTGCGCCTGCGCGATGCGATCGAGAGTGGCTTGTTGCAGCGTGACATGAGCAAGGACTCGGCGCGGGTTTCTTTGGTGTTGGCCAATGGCCAACCCTACAGCCTGGAAGGAAAACTCGAGTTCTCTGAAGTCACCGTAGATGAAGGTACCGACTCGGTAACACTGCGTGCGGTCTTCCCGAATCCCGACCACAAGCTGTTGCCGGGCATGTTCGTGCGCGCTCGCATCCTGGAAGGCGTCGCGCCCGAAGGCTTGCTCGTGCCCCAGCGGGGCGTGACGCGGAATCAGCGCGGCCAAGCCACAGCGCTCGTCGTCAATGCCGAGGACAAGGTTGAATTGCGTACGCTCAAGACCGACCGCGCCATCGGCGATCAGTGGCTGGTTACCGAGGGCTTGCAGGCCGGCGATCGCGTCATCGTCGAAGGTCTGCAAAGCGTCAGACCCGGGGTGGAAGTGGTGGCCAAGCCCTTCGAGCACCAGGGCGGGAATGCCGCGGCGGCCGCTGCCCCCGCGTCCGCTGGCGCGACCAAGTAAGGAGCCCGCATGGCCAAATTTTTTATTGACCGGCCGGTCTTTGCCTGGGTCATCGCCATTGTTCTGATGCTGGCGGGCGTGCTGTCGATCCTGGCGCTGCCGGTGGCGCAGTATCCGAATATCGCGCCGCCCGCGATCAGCATTCAGGTGAACTACCCGGGTGCGTCCGCCCAGACCGTGCAAGACAGCGTGGTTCAGGTGATCGAGCAGCAGATGAACGGCATCGATAACCTGAGCTATATGACGTCGGAAAGTAACTCTGACGGCAGCATGAGCGTGACGCTGACGTTCAAGCAGGGCACCGATCCGGATACGGCTCAGGTGCAGGTGCAGAACAAGCTGGCGGTGGCACAACCCTTGTTGCCGCGCGAAGTGCAGCAGCAAGGTATCCGCGTCACCAAGGCGACCAAGAACTTCCTGATCTTTGCTGGCTTTATCTCGACTGACGGCAGCATGGCCAAGGAAGACTTGGCCAACTATGTGGCCGCCAACGTGCAGGACCCGATCAGCCGCACGCAAGGCGTGGGCGATTTTCAGCTATTTGGATCGCAGTACGCGATGCGGATCTGGCTGGACCCGGCCAAGCTGTTGAACTTCCAGCTCACCACCAACGATGTGGTGCGCGCGATCGAAGAGCAGAACGTGCAGGTGTCCTCTGGCGCCTTGGGTGGTTTGCCCTCGGTGCGCGGCCAACAGTTGAACGCCACCATCATCGGGCCAACGCGTTTGCAGACGGCCGAAGAGTTCGGCGATATCCTGCTCAAGGTCAACCCGAACGGATCGCAAGTGCGACTGCGCGATGTGGCGACCGTGTCGCTGGGCGCGCAGAACTACGCGATCGACAGCTTCTATAACGGCACACCCGCCACGGGTCTGGGCATCAAGCTCGCGCCCGGCGCGAACGCCTTGGATACGGTCGAGGCCGTGCGGGCGACCATCGAAGGGCTGAAGCCTTATTTCCCGCCGGGGATGGAGGTCGTCTATCCCTATGACACCTCGCCCTTCGTATCCCTGTCGATCGAGAGCGTCATTCATACGCTGATCGAGGCCATCATCCTGGTGTTCCTCGTGATGTATCTGTTCCTGCAGAACTTCCGCGCCACGCTGATTCCCACGCTGGCTGTGCCTGTGGTGCTGCTGGGCACGTTCGCGGTACTGGCGGCGTTCGGCTACACCATCAATACCCTCACCATGTTCGCCATGGTGCTGGCGATCGGTTTGCTGGTGGATGACGCGATCGTGGTGGTCGAGAACGTCGAGCGCGTGATGGCGGAGGAGGGTTTGTCGCCCAAGCAGGCCACCCGCAAGTCCATGGAGCAGATTACGGGTGCGCTGGTAGGTATCGGCCTGGTGCTATCCGCGGTGTTTGTGCCGATGGCGTTTTTTGGCGGATCGACGGGCGTGATCTATCGACAGTTTTCCATCACCATCGTGGCGGCGATGACGCTGTCGGTGTTGGTGGCGATCGTCTTTACGCCGGCCTTGTGCGCGACCATGCTCAAGCGGATTCCAAAGGGCCATCATGGTGCCAAGACAGGGTTCTTCGGTTGGTTTAACCGGATGTTCGAGAGCTCTAACCGTCGCTACGCCAACTCGGTCGCGCGTGGCTTGGGACGCACGAAACGCCTGATGGTGATTTACGCGCTGCTCGTGCTGGGGATGGGCTTTCTCTTCACGCAGATTCCAACGTCCTTTCTGCCCGACGAAGACCAGGGCATCCTGTTTGTCCAAGTGCAGGCACCCACGGGGGCGACTGCGGAGCGCACCAGTGCCACGGTGCGTGAGGCAACCCGGTATCTGCTCGAGGACGAGAAAGATGTCGTGGCATCGGTGTTTGCGGTGCATGGTTTTAGCTTTGGCGGACGTGGTCAGAACTCGGCCATCATGTTCATCAAGCTGCGCGACTGGGCGGACCGGCCCAACGCCGATCAGAAGGTCGCGGCGCTGGCACAACGCGCGAACGCCTTTTTCGCCACGAACTTGCACGATGCCCGCGTCGCCGCGTTCGCGCCACCCGCGGTGATGGAGCTGGGTAATGCGTCGGGCTTTGATTTTCAGCTGATGGACCGAGCCGGTCTGGGGCATGAAAAGCTCGCCGAAGCGCGGGACCAGTTCCTGGCCGAGGCCGCCAAGAGTCCTATCCTGGTCGGTACGCGCTTGAACGGCATGGTCGATCAGCCGCAGTACCAGTTGAATATCGACCGGGAAAAGGCCCGTGCGCTGGGCGTGGCGATCGCTGACATCAACAGCACGCTGTCGACGGCTTGGGGCAGTTCCTACGTCAACGACTTTCTCGACCGGGGTCGCGTCAAGCGGGTGTATGTGCAGGGTCAACCCGACTCGCGCATGCTGCCCGAGGATCTGAACAAGTGGTATGTGCGCAATAGCAGTGGCGAGATGGTGCCGTTTTCCGCCTTCTCGTCGGCCGAGTGGATCTATGGTCCGCCGCGTCTGGATCGCTTTAACGGCGTGGCATCGTTCAACATCCAGGGCAGTCCCGCGCCGGGTTATAGCTCTGGCGATGCCATGGCAGAAATGGAACGGATCGCTGCCACCATGCCGACCGGGGTGGGGTATCAGTGGACCGGGTTGTCGTTCGAAGAACGCTTGTCCGGGTCGCAGGCGCCTGCCTTGTATGCGATCTCGCTGCTGGTGGTGTTCTTGTGTCTGGCGGCTTTGTACGAGAGTTGGGCGATTCCCACCTCGGTCATGCTGGCCGTGCCGTTGGGCGTGGTGGGCGTGCTGGCGGCGACGATGGTGCGGGGCTTGTCCAATGACGTGTACTTTCAGGTGGGTCTGCTGACCACCGTCGGCCTGACGGCGAAGAACGCGATTCTGATCGTCGAATTCGCCAAGGCCCACTATGAGGCCGGTGCCAGCCTGATCGAAGCGGCGGTGCATGCCGCGCGCCAGCGTTTGCGTCCTATCTTGATGACTTCGTTGGCGTTCATTCTGGGCGTCGTGCCGCTGGCCATTTCGAACGGCGCGGGCTCGGGCAGCCAGCATGCGATTGGTACGGGCGTGATCGGCGGCGTGTTGGCCGGTACGTTCCTGGCGATCTTCTTTGTGCCCGCGTTCTTTGTGGTGATGTTGAGGGCGTTCAAAATCAAGCGTCTGAGCGAGCGACTGGCCGAGGAAGACGATGACGACCAGGATGGCGGCAATCACCCCGGCACCCATCCCGCACCGCTGCCCGGTCATACTGGGGGGCAATCGTGAGAATGACATCCATCATGCATCGACCTTTTATGCTGGCCGCGCTGACCGCGGCCCTGGCGGGCTGCTCGTTGGCGCCGACTTACGAACGGCCGGACTCCCCCGTCAGCGCCACATATCCCACGGGAGAGGCGTATGTGCCGCCCCGTCCGGCTCAGGGGCCGGCCGCGCAGGCGCCAGTCGCGGATATAGGGTGGCGCGATTTCTATGCCGACCCGTTGCTACAGCAACTGATCTCGATGGCGCTTTCGGCGAACCGGGATCTGCGCGTTGCTGCATTGAATGTGGAACAGGCGCGCGCGCAATATCGTATTCAACGTGCCGATGCTCTTCCTTCGGTCGGCGTGGGTGGCGAGGGATCGGTGCAGCGTGTGCCCGCGGATCTGAGCAGCACGGGCAGCAGCGCCATCAACCGGTCCTACCAGGTCGGGGCCGCGGCTTCGTGGGAACTGGATCTGTTTGGGCGTATCCGTAGCCTGAGCGATCAGGCGCTGGAGAACTATCTGGCGCAGGATGAGACCCGCATTGCCGCGCAGTTGGCGTTGATCGCGGAAACCGCCTCTGCCTATTTAACGCTGCGCGCCGATCAAGAGCTGCTGGCGCTGACCCAGTCGACGCTGGCCTCGCAGCAACAGTCGTACGATCTCGTCAAGCAAAGCTATGACTTGGGTGTTGCGACCGCGCTGGATCTCAGCCAGGCCGAGGCCTCGTTGCGCACCGCGCAGCGTAATCAAGCGGAGTACACGCGGCGTGTCGCCCAGGACCGCAATGCACTGGTGTTGTTGGCGGGTCAGCCTTTGCCGGAAGATATCGCTGCCAGATTGAACCAGGCTAAGACCCTGCCCGATAACGTGGTGCCTGCGGCATTACCCCCGGGCCTGCCTTCCGATTTGTTGATGCGGCGGCCGGATATTCGCGCGGCCGAACATCAGCTGCGTGGCGCCAATGCCTATATCGGCGCGGCACGTGCCGCGTTTTTCCCGAGGATCAGCCTGACAGGCAGCGCCGGTACGGCCAGCAGCAGTCTGGGCGGCTTGTTTGATGCGGGATCCGGCGCGTGGAGCTTTGCACCATCGATCTCCGTACCGATTTTCGCCGGTGGGGCGCTCCGAGCGGAACTGGATGTCGCCAAGGTACGCAAGAACATCCAGATTGCGCAGTATGAGCGCGCCATCCAGGTTGCGTTCCGTGAAGTCGCCGACGCCTTGGCCGGGCAGGGCACATTGGAAAATCAGATCGAAGCACAGGGGCTCTTGGTCGCTGCTTATCAGCGCGCATATGACTTGTCGCAATCCCGTTTCGATCAAGGCATTGACGACTATCTGAGTGTGTTGGATTCGCAGCGTTCGCTCTACACGGCACAACGGACCATGGTCGAAACGCGACTCGCGCGTTTGACCAATCTCGTGACCTTGTATCGGGTGCTGGGCGGGGGCTGGACGGAGTCGACCATCGCATCTCAGCCCGAGCAGAGCACAGGTGCTGCGGTTGCACCTGGGGGGCGCTGAAAAGGCTGTTCATTGCAAGGGTACAGCTTGTACATCCACGCGCCCGGAGCGTCATGCCCCTGACATGCGCGCAGGTTGCGAGACGGCTATGTACCGAAAATAAAAACGGGCGGCTTCGTGAAGAAGCCGCCCGTTTTTGCAATCATGCGCCTGTGGGCGCGAGACTGGTGCGTTATGCTCGTTTTTTCGTCACCAGACCCACGACGAACAGCACGATGATGGCGCCTACCACCGAGCCAATCCATCCGGCGGGCTCGCCCGGCTCGTACCACCCCATCGCCTGCCCTAAAAATCCGGCAACGACCGCGCCGATGATCCCTAGAATCGTTGTCATGATGATGCCCATGGATTGATCCCCGGGCATGATCGCACGCGCGATCAGACCGACGACAAAGCCAACGATGATCATGATGATAATGCTCATACGTGTACTCCTCTCAGGCGGTGGGTAACGTTTTGATCATACTCATCGTGGCGAAGCGCGGTGTAACAACACGTATTTGGCGTCTACGAACAACACTTTTAATGCATCAAAGTCCCGCTCAATTCGGCAGCGGCGTGAAGATCGCGCGGCTGGAATCGAATGTATATTGATCCACGTACTGCGAGGCATCAGCGGCCAGCGTCGCGACCGAATTCAGGATGAAATCGACCTTGGCGTCGTCGAGCAGGATGCTCAGGTTCAGTCGCGTGAAGCCTGGCTTTTCGATTTCGTTGCCGGACAGAATCGCCTCGCGTATGCGCGCGGATTCTTCGGGCTCGATGTCGAGCAGATCATGAACATACGGGCCGGCGCACGCGCATCCACCCCGGGCCTGAATGCCGAAACGGTCGCTTAGCATTCGGGTGACGAGCTGTTGATGCACGAGGCCGCCAGCGGGATGACGCACGCGGAAGGAAAAGATCGGCAGCCGTTGCGCAGTCAAGGAGCCCAGCAATTCCAGGTTGGGCACGTCCTTCCACTTTTCCAACGCGCGCTGCACTAATTGCGTCTGCCGATCCTTGAAATAGGCTTCGCCGATGGACTCCTTGACCAAGAGCGCCAATGCCGCGCGAATGTCGCCGATGACGTTGGGGGTGCCGGCTTCCTCGCGCGATTCCAGGCTGTCGCTGTAGTCATGGCCCGTTGGCGATACGAATTTCACCGTGCCACCGCCGGCCCACGTGGGCTTGGCGGTGGTGACGGCGTCGCGTCGTACGATGAGTACGCCGGACGCGCCCGGGCCGCCGATGAATTTATGAGGCGAGAAAACGAGAGCGTCGATAGGCGAGTCGGCATCGGGCATCATCGTGATGGGCAAATAGGGCGCACCGCCTGCATAGTCCCACACCATTTTCGCGCCGGCCTGCTTGACCTGGCGGGTGATGCCGGCCACGTCGGCAACGATGCCGGTTACGTTAGAGGCGGCGGAAAACGCGCAAATCACAAGCGTGCCGGCCGGCGCTTGCAAGGCAGCGGCCAGCGCGTCGCGATCCGGACCGCCGTGTTCGCATTCGGGCAGAACGATCAATTCGGCGCCGCTTTCGCGCCAGGGCAGGATATTGGAATGGTGCTCATAGGGGCCGATGATGACGCGCGCCGCGCGGCCCTCGGCGACCGCCGCCTTGACGCCCAACAGATTCACCAGCCGGTTGATCCCGGCGGTCGCGCCAGAGCCTGCAAAGATCACCGCATGCTCGGCCGAAGCGCCGCAGCAGCGAGCAATGGCCGCGCGCGCCTCGCGGCGCAGGCGCGTGATGTAGCCGCCACAGTAGGATGCTTCGGTGTGTGAGTTGGCGTAGTAAGGCAGCACGTGTGCGAGCACGAATTGCTCGACTTGCATCAGCGCGCGACCCGAGGCGACATAGTCGGCGTACACCATCGGCTTGGGTCCGAACGGTCCGGGGACTATGGCGTTGTGGCCGATCAGCCCTTTGGCGAGGGACTGTGCGAGTTCGTGGGCCGAGCCAGGAAGTGAGGCGGGAGACTGGGGGGAGCCGGATTCATGCGCAAAGGCAGAATCCGATGCATTCAGGGAAGCTTGAAACTGCTGCAAAACGCTAAGCGTTGCAGGTGCTGCGACGGTGTAGGTGTCCATCTAAATCGGGAGCTAGGTCATGCGAAAAGGTCCCGAATATCATACGATGGAAGAAAATTTGAAACATCACCTATTTTTTTCGTAAAGCCCACAAAAACGGGTCATACGATCGAAGATATGGAAAAAATCGATAAGCTTGATATGGCTATTATTTCTGCGCTGCAAAACGACGGGGCGTTGTCGCAGCGCGAGCTGGCCGAGCGGGTCGGGCTGTCGCAGAACGCGTGCTGGCGCCGCCTGCAGCGTTTGAACAGCTGCGGCATCATTCAAGGCACCCGCGCGCAGGTCAATCTGGTGGAGTTGGGCTTCGATCTGACGGTGTTCGTGATGATACGTACCAGCCGGCATGCGAAGGAATGGGCCGACGAATTTCGACAGCATGTCGAGCGCTTGCCGGAGGTGACCGGGTTCTATCGCATCGGAGGCGACTGGGATTATCTGATCAAGGTCGCCTGCCGCGGCATGGCGGGGTATGACCGCTTTTATCAGCGCTTGATCACCGGATTCGAATTGACCGCGGTGACGGGTTTCTTCAGCATGGAGGCCATTATCGATAACCGCCCGCCAGATCTGCGCCTGCTGGACGACACGGCAGCTTAGCGCGTGATATCGACCAACTGACGAACGTCTTTGACGATCGCCTCCGTGCTGTCGGTATCCGAGGCCAGCAGTCGGGCACGGCCTTTATTGTCGAAGATGTAGACCCCCCGGCTATGCGTAACGTCGTAGCTCTCGGCCGAGTCGCCAGGGCGGGGCTTTTCGATCTGGTAGGCGACCCGATATCGGCGTGCCAGATCAGCGACTTGTTTTTCGGTGCCGGTGACGCCGATGGCCTGGCGGTTGAAGGCATCGACGTAGGCCTGTAGCTTGTCGGGCGTATCGCGGTGCGGATCCACGCTGACAAATACGATGCGGACATCGCGGGCGTCGTCGCCCAGCTGTTCGATTACCGAGCTCAGCTGTGCCATGGTGGTGGGACAGATGTCGGGACAGCTGGCGTAGCCGAAAAAGAGCAATACGGTTTTGCCCTTGAGCTGATCGCTGGTGACGGTCTTTCCGCCCGCGCCAGACAAGGAGAATTTCAGGTCTGGCAGATGCCCCTTGATGTCGTACAGCGTCCAGTTAACCGCACGGTCGCCGCAAGCGGCGAGCAACGTGCAAGTCACGAAGAGGAGAGTGCGCCAGAAACGGGCAGTGAACGATGCAGGCATCTTGGATTCGGGACGCGACAGGCGTCGGAGGTCACGGTAATGCCTGGGATTCTAACGCGGGTGGGCCAAGAGGCTACCGTTCGCACCCGCGTTGGAGACTTCGCTACCGAATTAGCCGGCCATGCCGCTATGACGCAGCAGCGCGTCGATGCGCGGCGCACGGCCACGGAAAGCCTCGAACGATTCCGCCGCGGGACGCGCGCCGCCTACCGCCAGGATCTCCTTGCGGAAACGGGCGCCCGTGGCGGCGTCCAAGGTGCCAATCGCGTTGTCCGCGCCAGCCGCGGCAGCGGCTTCTTCGAAGGCCTCGTAGGCATCGGCTGACAATACCTCGGCCCATTTGTAGCTGTAGTAACCCGCGCCATAGCCGCCCGCGAACAAATGCGAGAAAGCGTGGGGGAACCGATGCCACGCGGGCGGGAACAGCACGGCGACTTCTTTGCGCACTTCCTCGAGCAATGCCAGCGTTTCCTGAATGCTGGCGCCGTTCGCGCGGCTATGCAGCAGCATATCGAAGAGCGCGAACTCGATCTGACGCACCGTCTGCATGCCGCTTTGGAAATTGCGCGCGGCAACCAGCTTGTCATAGAGCGTACGTGGCAACGGTTCGCCGGTTTCTACATGCGCGGACAAGCGTTGGACGACGGGCCATTCCCAGCAGAAATTCTCCATGAACTGGGAAGGCAGCTCGATCGCGTCCCACTCGACAGCGGAGAAGGCCGAGGCACCCGGTTCATCGACTTCCGACAACAACGCGTGCAACGCGTGGCCGGATTCGTGAAATAGCGTGATCACGTCGTCGTGCGTGAGCAGCGCGGGTTTGCCGTCGCCTGGGCGTGCGAAGTTGCACGTTAGATACACCACGGGCGTTTGCACCCGATCACCGACGCGACGACGGCTGCGTTCGCTATCGACCCATGCGCCGCTTTGCTTGCCGGAACGGGCGTACAAGTCCAGATAAAGATGACCGATCAGCGCGCCATCCGGGGTTTCGACGCGCACGCCACGCGCATCGGCATGCCAGCAGGACACGTCGGTTGGACGCAGGCGCACGTTGAACAGCGACTCGGCCACGTCGAACAGGCCTTGCAGCACGCGCGGCTCGGTGAAGTACTGTTTGATCTCGTCTTCGGAATACGCGTAACGCGATTCACGCAGGCGTTCCGCCGCGTAGGGGACGTCCCAGGGTTCCAGCGATTCCAGGCCCAGCTCGCTGGCGGCGAAGGCCTTAAGCTCAGCGAGATCGCGTTCCGCGTAGGACCGCGCGCGCGAAGCCAGATCGCGCAGGAATGTGGTCACTTCATCCGCGTCGCGCGCCATACGCGTCTGCAGGCGCAAGGCGGCGAAGGTGCCATAGCCCAATAGCCTAGATTCCTCGGCGCGCAGCGACAACAGCTCCTCGATCAGAGGCGAGTTATCAAAGCGCGTTTCACCTTGCTCGGAAGCCACCGTGCCGTAGGCGCGATACATTTGCGCGCGCAGGTCGCGGTCTTTCGCGTACTGCATGACGGGCAGATAGCAAGGCATCTTGAGCGTGAGCTTCCAGCCGCTGCGGTCGTCTTCTTCGGCGGCCTGGCGGGTGGCGCGAAGCACGTCGGCAGGCAGACCCGCCAGACGCGATTCGTCTTCGATGTAAAGCGACCACGCATCAATCGCGTCGAGCACGTTTTCGGAGAACTTCTGCGAAACCTGCGCTTCACGGTCGGAGATCACGGCATAGCGTTCACGCGCCTCGCCTTGCAGCTCCACGCCGCTCAAGCGGAAATCGCGCAACGCCAGCTCGATCACGCGACGGCGCACGGAATCCCATTGCGCAAAATCGGCAGCGGCATGCAGACGTTGATATTGCTTGTAGAGGCCTTCGTGTAGACCCACCCAGGTCGAGAACTCCGTCACCAAGGGGAGCGCAGCATTATAGGCCTCGCGCAGTTCCGGCGTATTGACGACCGCATTCAGATGGCCGGCCACCGACCAGGCGCGCCACAGGCGTTCAGAGGCGGTGTCCAGAGGTTGTACAACGGCCTCCCACGTCGCCGGCAGGCTCTCGTCGGCTGCGGCGTCGACCGCCTCGCGTGCGCCCTCCAGCAAGGTTTCGATCGCCGGCACGATGTGCGCGGGCTGCACGGCAGCGTAGTCGATCAGATCTGAGACGGGAGCAAGCAGGGGATTTTGGGTCATGGGAGGACGCAGCGAAAGAGACGAGATATCTCTAGGATGGGGGCACTTGCCCAAAAGGCAAGTGCTTGTCGCCGCGGGCAATCAGCCAGCGACGCGTTCCGCGGCTTCGACAGTATTCACCAACAGCATCGCGATGGTCATCGGGCCCACGCCGCCCGGTACGGGCGTAATGGCGCCAGCAACTTGACGCGCGGAGGCGAAATCCACGTCGCCACAGAGCTTGCCATCGGCGCCGCGATTGATCCCCACGTCAATGACCACCGCGCCCGGCTTGATCATGCTGCCATCGATCATGCCAGGTTTGCCGGTGGCAACCACCAGCACATCGGCGCGGCGCGTTTGGGCGGCCAGATCGCGGGTTTTGGAGTTACAGATGGTGATGGTGGCGCCGGCTTGCAGCAGCAGCATCGCCATGGGCTTGCCGACGATGTTGCTCGCGCCCACGATGACGGCTTCCGCACCGCGCAGGGCCACGCCCTCGGATTCCAGCATCTTCATGACGCCGTAGGGCGTGCACGGACGGAACAGCGGCTGGCCCGTCATGAGCAGACCGGCGTTGCTGATGTGAAAGCCGTCCACGTCTTTCTCGGCGGAGATCGCTTCGATGACCTTGTGGCTGTTCATATGCGGCGGCAGCGGCAGCTGCACCAGAATGCCGTGGATCGCCGGGTCGCGGTTCAAGGCGTCGATGCGCGACAGCAGCTCGGCCTCGGTCATATCGGCCGGATATTGCTCTTTCACCGAATGCAGGCCGGCTTTTTCGCAAGCGGCGACTTTATTGCGCACATAGACTTGCGAGGCCGGGTCTTCGCCCACCAGCACGACCGCCAGGCCGGGACGCACGCCCCGGGCGGCGAGGGCTTGCACGCGTTGTGCGACGTCTTCGCGTATGCGTTGCGACAGCGCGGTGCCGTCGATGATGCGTGCGCCCGATTGGGCGGACGTGTTGGGGTCCTGCTGGGTCATGCGTGTGCCTCGGGTTTTGCCAGTGCGACCTTCATGAGGTCGGCAACTGTAGTGACTTCAAGTTTTTCCATGATGTTGGCGCGGTGCGCCTCCACCGTTTTGATGCTGATGCCGAGATCGTCGGCGATTTGTTTATTCAGGCGCCCCGCCACGATGCGTTCGAGCACCTGCTGTTCGCGCGCGGTCAGGCGGGCGAGCATGGCCTCGTGGTCCTTTTGGGCTTGGAACTGGCTGACGCGCTGCGTGGCCTGCTCCAACATGCGGGCGACGATTTCGCGCAGATCCGATTCGTTGAACGGCTTTTCCAGAAAATCCACCGCGCCTTTCTTCATTGTGGACACCGCCATCGGCACGTCGCCGTGGCCGGTGATGAACACGATGGGCAGGGGCGCCTTGCGGGCGATCAGTTGCTCTTGCAATTCGAGACCGCTCATGCCGGGCATGCGCACGTCGGCAATCAGCACGCCAACCTGCGACGCGTCATATTCATCCAGGAACGATTCGCCGCTGGCAAACGCGCGCACACGGTAGCCGTTGGCTTCGAGCAGCCAGCGCAGCGAATCGCGTACCGCTTCGTCGTCATCAACTATGAATACCGTGCTCGACTGTAGGGGGGTGTTCATGCGTGCAACTCCTCGGACTGATCACTCTGCGCGGCCGGCTCGGGCGCGGCGCAGGGCAAGGTAAAGCGGAAAATAGTACCGCCGGCGGGATTCGGATCCGCCCAGAGGCGGCCATGATGCGACTCGATAATCGTACGGCAGATATTGAGCCCCATCCCCAAACCCTGGGATTTGGTGCTGAAGAACGGTTCGAACAGTCGCTCGGGGTCGGTCAACCCGTGGCCCCGATCGACAACGGCCACCTCGATATGCTGATCGTGGGGAATGACGGCGACTTTCAACTCGTCTGACTCGCTGTTCTCCATCGCTTCCAGGCCGTTTTTTAACAGATTCAGCAAGACCTGTTCGATCAAAATCGGGTCGGCGAGCACGGCCGGTGCGTTGGACGGAACAAAGGACTCGATGCGGATGCGGCGTTTACGCGCGTCGATCTCGGCAAAACCGATGGCGTTATCGACGATGCGGCCAACCGCCACGCGCTGACGGCGCGGCTCGCTGCGTTTGACGAATTCGCGGATGCGGCTGATGATTTTGCCCGCTCGTTCGGCCTGCGCGGCGGCTTTTTCCAGGGCGGGCAGCAGCATGGTCGGGCTGGTGTGACCGGCCTTGACTAACGCCACAGCGCCCATACTGTAGTTAGCAATGGCGGTCAGCGGTTGATTCAGCTCGTGCGCGAGCGACGAAGCCATTTCACCCATGGTGGTGAGACGGCTGGTCAGCTGGATTTTCTCTTGTTGCACGCGCGAGGCTTCCTCGTGAACGCGGCGTTCGGTGATGTCACGGGCGACCTGCATGCGCACGCGGCGGCCATCGGTCCAGGCCAGCATGCGGTGGTGGACCTCGAACCAACGTTGCACCGAGGGGGCGAAGATTTCGACGGCTTCGTCGGTGAATCGACCCCGGCGCTGCGCGAGCAGCTCTTCGTGGCCACCTGTTTGCGCGCCGAATACGCGCCGATAGGTGCGATTGGCGAATAGCAGCTCCAGGCCATCGGCGGTGTCGGCCGTCACCGAGATCGCATCGTCCAGCCCCTCGAGCACGGTCATGAAGCGTTCGTGCGCGGCGGTGAGGGCTTCGCGGATGCGTTTGGGCTCCGTAATATCGGTCATGGAGGTCATCCAGCCGATCTGCGTGCCGTTCGGGTCCAACAGGGGCGATACATACATGCGCGCCGTGAATCGCGAGCCGTCGCGCCGCTGCGCCTCGATTTCCAGGCCGCTGCTGGGGGTTTTGCCGGAAGTCAGCAGGTCTAGCGTATGCTGGTGTTGTTCGTGGCGACCCGGCACCCAGTAAGGGAAGGGCGGGCTGCGGCCGATCAGGTCGGCCTCGTTCCAGCCTATCATGCGGCAAAACGCCGGGTTCACATAGGCGATGCGGCCTTCCATGTCGAGTACGCGCATCCCGGTGGACATGGAGTTTTCCATGGCGCGGCGAAAACCCGTCTCGGCGATCAGTGCCGCTTCGGCGGTCGAACGGAACCGGGTATAGCGCCACAGCATCAGCAAGCTGATGATGATGACGCAAGACAGCGCGATCACCAGCCACGTCAGGCGCTGCTGGCGCACTTCCTGGTCGATGGTGACGAACATGACGCTGTCGCCATGCATGCGTTGCAGCCAGAAAAAGGCGCCCATCACGCACAGGTACAGAATCAGTACGACGGCCGGCGTGATCCAGTACACGCCACGGCGGCGACTGCGCGCATGGTCGTGAAAGGAGTTCGGGATGCTCGATTTGACGGGGCTGGACATGACGGAAGCGACGTGTGGAGCGGGCATTTTAGAGCGTGTTACGGCTCTGTGGGGCCAGTGCAGGCGGCTCGGGTTACACCGCACGCATATTCTAAACCGAAATACAGGTGTTTTTCACATTATGAAATTCCGTACCGCAACATGAAATTTTCCTCCGAACGGGTTAATCTTCGCGTTTTCGTATTAAAGCCTTACGCGATAGCATTGACCGTTTAGGCGCAAGACGCCCGGCCAGGAGCCGGATTATTGGATTGCCCGACCCAGCTGAATCATGGATCGGGCCTGCTCAGACTCCCAAAGGAGACCACGATGTCCTCTAACAACCAGGCTAGCGCGCTATCTGCCGCCAACGACGACGACGCTCTGGAAACCCAAGAGTGGCTTGAGGCCCTGGCTGCCGTTCTCGATCGCGAAGGCCCCCAGCGTGCGCATTACTTGCTGGAACGCCTGATTGACGAGGCTCGCCGCTCCGGGGCGCACATCCCGTTTTCGCCCAACACCGCGTATGTGAACACCATCCCGCCGGGCCTGGAGCCCGCGCATCCGGGCAATCTGGAACTGGAAAACCGGATCCGTTCGTACGTGCGCTGGAACGCCATGGCGACGGTCGTCAAGGCGAACAAACATAATCCGCCCGATGGCGGCGACCTCGGCGGCCACATCGCCTCGTTCGCCTCGTTGGCGACGATGATCGAAACGGGTCAGAACCATTTCTGGCACGCGGATGACGCCGAGCACGGTGGCGACCTGGTTTACTTCCAGGGCCACACCTCGCCCGGTATGTACGCGCGTGCGTACCTCGAAGGCCGTCTGACCGCCGAACAGCTCGACTATTTCCGTCAGGAAGTCGATGGCAAGGGTCTGCCCTCGTATCCGCACCCGAAGCTGATGCCGGAATTCTGGCAATTCCCGACCGTGTCGATGGGCTTGGGCCCGCTGATGGCGATTTATCAGGCGCGTTTCCTGAAATACCTGCACGCTCGCGGCATCGCTGACACCAGCAAGCGCAAGGTCTGGGTATTCTGCGGCGACGGCGAAATGGACGAGCCCGAATCCCTGGGCGCGATCTCGCTGGCCGCGCGCGAAAAGCTCGACAACCTGATCTTCGTCATCAATTGCAACCTGCAGCGCCTGGACGGCCCGGTGCGTGGTAACGGCAAGATCATCCAGGAACTCGAAGGCGATTTCCGCGGTTCGGGCTGGAACGTGATCAAGCTGATCTGGGGTGGTTACTGGGATCCGCTTCTTGCGACGGACAAAGAAGGCATCCTGCGCAAGATCATGGAAGAAACCGTCGACGGCGAGTACCAGGCGTACAAGGCCAACGACGGCAAGTTCGTGCGCGAACACTTCTTTGGCAAGCACCCGAAACTGCTGGAAGCCGTCTCTCGCATGAGCGACGAGGACATCTGGCGCTTGAACCGTGGCGGCCACGATCCGCACAAGGTCTACGCGGCCTTCAAGGCAGCGACCACGCATGAAGGTCAGCCGACCGTCATCCTGGCCAAGACCATCAAGGGCTACGGCATGGGTCAGGTGGGTCAGGCCAAGAACCCCACCCACCAGCAAAAGAAACTCGAGCTGGAATCGATCCGCGAATTCCGCGACCGTTTCGCGATCCCGATCCCGGACGATCAGCTGGAAAAACTACCGTACTACAAGCCGGCTGAAGACGCGCCCGAAATGCAGTACATGCACGAGCGTCGCAAAGCGCTGGGCGGCTACCTGCCCAAGCGCCGCGTGAAGGCCGACGAACAGCTCAAGGCCCCCGCGCTGGAAGCGTTCAAGTCCGTGCTCGAGCCCACCTCCGAAGGCCGCGAGATCTCGACTACGCAAGCCTTCGTGCGCGTGCTGAACCAGATCCTGCGCGACAAGGAAGTCGGTCCTCGCGTCGTGCCTATCCTGGCCGATGAATCGCGTACCTTCGGTATGGAAGGCCTGTTCCGCCAGATCGGGATTTACGCGCCCGAAGGCCAGAAGTACATCCCGGTCGATAAAGATCAGGTCATGTACTACAAGGAAGCGGCCAACGGTCAATTGCTGCAGGAAGGCATCAACGAAGCCGGTGCCATGAGCTCGTGGATCGCGGCGGCGACGTCGTACTCGACGAATAACCGCATCATGATCCCGTTCTTTATTTATTACTCGATGTTCGGGTTCCAGCGCATTGGCGATCTGGCCTGGGCCGCGGGTGATATGCAGGCGCGTGGCTTCCTGCTGGGCGGCACGGCTGGTCGTACGACCTTGAACGGCGAAGGTCTGCAGCACGAAGACGGTCACAGCCACATCCTGGCCTCGACCATCCCGAACTGCGTGTCCTACGACCCGACGTTCGCGCACGAATTGGCTGTGATCATCCAGCACGGTTTGAAGCGCATGGTCGAAGACCAGGAGAACGTGTACTACTACCTGACGGTGATGAACGAAAACTACCCGCAGCCGGGCCTGACCGCCGGCGACGAGGAAGGCATCATCAAGGGCATGTACAAGCTGAAGTCGCACGGCAAGAGCAAGCTGCGCGTACAGCTGATGGGCTCTGGCACCATCTTGCGCGAAGTCATGGCCGCGCAAGAGCTGCTGGAATCGGATTGGGGCGTGGCCTCCGATGTATGGAGCGTGACGAGCTTTACCGAGTTGCGTCGCGACGGTCTGGATGTGGATCGCCACAACCTGCTGCACCCGGAAGCCAAGCCGCAAGTGCCGTACGTCACGCAGCAGCTCGAAAAGAGCGAAGGCCCGATCATCGCGTCGACCGACTACATGAAGTTGTTCGCCGACCAGATCCGCCCGTTCGTGCCCAAGGATCGCACCTATCGCGTGCTGGGTACCGATGGCTATGGCCGTTCGGATTTCCGCTCCAAGCTGCGCGAGCACTTCGAGGTCAACCGCCATTTCGTCGTACTGGCCGCCTTGCGCGCCCTGGCCGATGAAGGCAAGATCCCGGCTGCCAAGCTTTCCGAAGCGATCAAGAAATACGGCATCAATCCGGAAAAAGCCAACCCGCACCACGCTTGAAGGTAAACAGACATGAGCACACTCGTGGAAATTAAGGTACCCGACATCGGTGATTTCAAAGAAGTCGAAGTCATCGAGGTCCTGGTGTCGGCTGGCGACACGATCGAGGCCGATCAGAGCCTGATTACGGTTGAGTCCGACAAAGCCTCGATGGAAATCCCGGCCTCCGCTGGCGGCGTGGTGAAGTCCGTCAAGGTAAAGGTGGGCGACAAGATCGGCGAAGGCTCGGTGATTCTGGAAGTGGAGGCTGCGGGCGAAAAGGCCGAGGCAGCTCCTGCCGATAAGGGCGGCGACGATAAAGCCGCCGCTGCCGAGAAAGCCGAGGATAAACCCGCTGCCAAAGCGGAGGAAAAGGAAGCCAAGGCCGACGCTCCCGCCGCTGACAGCAAGAAAGCCAAGTCTGGCGGCGTAGTCGAGGTCACGGTGCCGGATATCGGCGACTTCAAGGAAGTCGAGGTCATCGAGGTTCTGGTCAACGTTGGCGACACCATCGAAGCCGATCAAAGCCTGATGACGGTCGAATCCGACAAGGCTTCCATGGAGATCCCCTCGTCTGCGGGCGGTGTGGTCAAGGAAGTCAAGGTCAAGGTTGGCGACAAGGTCAACAAGGGCTCGGTCATCGTGCTGGTCGAAGGCGAGGGCGGTGCGCAAGAGGCGCCTGCCAAGGCCGAGCCGGCTGCCAAGTCCTCTGACGAGGACAAGCCGGCTGCCCAGGCTGCCAAAGCCGAGTCGGCCAAGTCCGCTTCGGCCTCCACGTCCGCGCCTGCTACGAAGGCATCGCCCACTGCATCCTTGGAAGACCCAGGCTTGAAGCCGGGTCAGTTGCCGCACGCATCGCCTTCCGTGCGCAAATTCGCGCGCGAACTGGGCGTCAATCTGAGCAAGGTCAAGGGTTCCGGTCCGAAGGAACGTATCACGGCTGATGACGTACGCGCTTTCGTCAAACAGGCGTTGTCGGCCCCCGCCGCCGCTGCCGCACCGGCGGGCGGCGATAGTGGCGCTGCGCTCGGTCTCTTGCCGTGGCCGCAGATCGACTTCACCAAGTTTGGCCCGGTCGAGGCCAAGCCGCTGTCGCGTATCAAGAAGATCTCGGGCGCGAACCTGCATCGCAACTGGGTCATGATCCCGCACGTCACCAACAACGACGAAGCGGACATCACCGACCTGGAAGCCTTCCGCGTGACCCTGAACAAGGAAAACGAGAAGGCCGGCGTCAAGGTCACCATGCTTGCCTTCCTGATCAAGGCCGTGGTTGCCGCGCTGAAGAAATTCCCCGAGTTCAACGCTTCGCTCGATGGCGATCAGCTGATCTACAAGCAGTACTACCACATCGGTTTCGCCGCCGATACGCCTAATGGCCTGGTGGTGCCGGTGATCCGTGACGCCGACAAAAAAGGCATCCTGGAAATCGCCAAGGAAATGGGCGAGCTGTCCAAGAAAGCCCGCGACGGCAAGATTTCGCCCGCAGAAATGCAAGGCGGCTGCTTCTCGATCTCGTCGCTTGGTGGAATTGGCGGCACGCACTTCACGCCCATCATCAATGCTCCGGAAGTCGCCATCCTGGGCGTGTCGCGTTCCGCGCACAAGCCCGTTTGGGACGGCAAGCAGTTCATCCCGCGTCTGATCGTGCCGCTGTCGCTGTCTTACGATCACCGCGTGATCGATGGCGCTGCTGCCGCGCGCTTTAACGCGTACCTGGGCCAATTGCTGGCGGATTTCCGCCGCATCGTGCTGTAAGGGGGCTTCATGAGCAATCTAGTGGATATCAAGGTGCCGGATATCGGTGACTTCAAGGAAGTGGAAGTCATTGAAGTGCTCGTCGCCGAAGGCGATACGATCGAGGCTGAACAAAGCCTGATCACGGTTGAATCCGACAAGGCCTCGATGGAGATCCCTGCCTCCGCCGGCGGCGTGGTCAAGTCGGTCAAGGTCAAGGTCGGCGACAAGGTCGGTGAAGGTGCGGTGATTCTGCAAGTCGAGGCCGAGGCTTCGGCTGGCAAGTCGGACGACAAGAGCGCTGCCGCTGGTAAGAATGCCGAATCGGACAAGTCGGCGGAGAAGGCCAAGGCCGCCGAAGGCGATAAAAAGGCTGATGGCGGCAAAGCATCCGCCAGCCAGCCATCGGGCGAGAAAGCCACCGCGGCTCCCGCCGCTGCCTCGTATTCCGGCTCGGCCGATCAAGAATGCGATGTGCTGGTCCTGGGCGCGGGCCCTGGCGGATACTCCGCTGCGTTCCGTGCGGCCGACCTCGGCTTGTCCGTTGTGCTGGTCGAACGCTACGACACGCTGGGCGGCGTGTGCCTGAATGTAGGCTGCATTCCGTCCAAGGCGCTGTTGCACAACGCCGCTGTGATTGACGAGGCTCGCGCCCTGGCTGCGCATGGCATCAGTTTCGGCGAACCCAAGATCGATCTGGACAAGCTGCGTGGCTACAAAGACAGCGTGGTCGCCAAGCTGACTGGTGGTTTGGCCGGCATGGCCAAGGCCCGCAAGGTCAAGGTCGTGACCGGCGTAGGCGAGTTCGCCGATCCGCATCATCTGTCGGTCAAGAGCGCCGATGGCAAGACTCAGACGATCCGTTTCAAGAACGCCATCATCGCCGCTGGCAGCCAGTCGGTGAAGCTGCCGTTCTTGCCCGACGATGCGCGTATCGTGGACTCCACTGGCGCACTGCAATTGCGCGAAGTCCCGAAAAAAATGCTGATCATCGGCGGCGGGATTATCGGCCTGGAAATGGGCACTGTGTATTCCACGCTGGGCGCACGCCTGGACGTGGTGGAAATGCAAGACGGCTTGATGCAGGGCGCCGATCGCGACCTCGTCAAAGTGTGGCAGAAGATGAATGCCCATCGCTTTGACAACATCATGCTCAAGACCAAGACCGTGGGCGCCGAGGCCAAGAAGGACGGCATCTACGTCACGTTCGAAGGCGAGGGCGCGCCGAAAGAGCCGCAGCGCTATGACCTGGTTCTGCAAGCGGTTGGCCGCAGCCCCAACGGCAAGAAGATCGCCGCTGACAAGGCGGGCATCGCGGTGACCGATCGCGGCTTTATCGAAGTCGACCGCCAGATGCGCACGAACGTCGAGCATATCTTTGCGATTGGCGACATCGTGGGTCAGCCTATGCTGGCGCACAAGGCCGTACACGAAGGTCACGTCGCTGCCGAAGCCGCCGCTGGCCAGAAGTCATTCTTCGACGCCCGTGTCATTCCGTCGGTGGCCTATACCGATCCGGAAGTGGCCTGGGTGGGTCTGACGGAAGACGAAGCCAAGAAGCAGGGCATCAAGGTCGAGAAGGGCCTGTTCCCGTGGGCCGCTTCAGGTCGTGCGATTGCCAACGGTCGCGACGAGGGCTTTACCAAGCTCTTGTTCGACGCCGAAACGCATCGCATCCTGGGCGGTGGCATCGTGGGCACGCATGCCGGCGATCTGATCAGCGAGATTGCGTTGGCGATCGAGATGGGCGCGGATATGGTGGATATCGCCAAGACCATCCATCCGCATCCCACGCTGGGCGAATCGGTGGGCATGGCCGCGGAAGTCGCCGAGGGCGTGTGCACCGACTTGCCACCCGTGCGCAAGAAGTAAGGCGGGCGTAGTCCGTCTGCCGTGCCATGAGCGTCAAGACCGCACTGCGCGTCATCGAGATCATAGAAACTTATGCTCGCGAGCGACGCGCATTGCCTTTATCGGAACTGGCGCGCCTGTTGGGCGTGCCGGTGTCCAGCTGTCTGGCGTTGATACGTACGCTGGTGGACTTAGGCTATCTCTACGAGACCGGCCGGCGTCAAGGCTATTACCCGACCGGCCGGCTGCTGGCGATGGCGCAACGCATTGCCGCGGCCGACCCGGTGCTAGACCGTGTGTATCCCACATTGCTGGAGCTGCGCGAGGCCACGCGCGAAACCATTGTGTTTGCCAAGCTCAGCACGGAAGGCAAGGTGGTCTACCTGGAAGTGCTCGACTCCCCCCACACGATCCGCTACGCGCCTGTGGCTGGCGAATTTCGTGAGGCGCACGCGAATTCATTAGGCAAAGCCTTGTTGTCCGTCATGGACCCCACAGCAAGGCACGCGTTGCTCAAGAGCTATCCGCTGACACGTTATAACGAACGCACGTTGACCACCATCAAAGCGATTGACGCGGATCTGACCGCGTCGCGCGAGCGTGGTTGGTTTATGAACCTGGGCGAATCGATCCCCGATGTATGTGCGCTGGCGTGGCCGCTGACCTTATCGGGCGAGACGTATGCGATTTCCGTGGGGGGACCGGTGTATCGCTTGGAACCCCGTCAGGAAGAGTGCGCCAGCGTGCTCAGGGCGGCATGCACTGCCCTTGAACAAGTCTGAGGGCAGTGGGTTCCCCGAGGCGTGGCCCGCTAATACGACTTTGGCAAGCCCAGCACTTTCTCCGCGATAAAGCACATGATCAACTGTGGGCTGACCGGTGCGATACGGGCGATATAGCTTTCCCGCAGCAATCTTTCGACTTGGTATTCCTTGGCATAACCCATGCCGCCTAAGGTCAGAATCGCCGTCTGGCAGGCGTTATGCCCAGCCTCGGCCGCCAGGTACTTTGCCGTATTGGCAAATGGCCCGCAAGGCAAGCCAGCGTCATACAGGCTGGCCGCTTTGAATACCATCAGATTCGCGGCCTCGAGTTGCATCCAGGCCTGCGCCAGCGGATGTTGTATGCCTTGGTTCTGACCAATGGGCCGGCCGAACACCGTGCGTTCGCCCGCATATTTGACCGCCCGATCCAGCGCCGCGCGTCCGATGCCCACCGCCTCCGCCGCGATCAGGATCCGTTCGGGGTTCATACCATGCAGGATGTACTCAAAGCCCCGCCCTTCCTCGCCGATGCGATCGGCCACAGGGATACGCAAGCCATCAATAAACAGCATGTTCGAGTCGACCGCGTGGCGCCCCATCTTCTCGATCTCGCGCACTTCAATGCGCTCGCGGTCCAGATCGGTGTAGAACAGCGATAGCCCTTGCGTGGGCTTGGACACCTCGGACAGGGGCGTCGTTCGCGCGAGCAACAGCATCTTTTGCGCCACCTGCGCCGTCGAAATCCAGATTTTGCGGCCGTGCACGATGTACTCGTCACCTTGACGTTGCGCGCGGGTCGATAGCTTGGTGGTGTCCAATCCCGCGTCGGGTTCAGTGACAGCAAAGCAGGCTTTCTCTTGTCCGGCGATCAACGGCTTGAGCCACCGATGCCGCTGCTCGTCCGAGCCAAACACCACGACGGGGTTAAGCCCGAAGATATTCATGTGTACCGCCGAGGCCCCGGAAAATCCCGCTCCCGAAGCGGCGATCGTCTGCATCATCAGCGCCGCCTCCGTCATTCCCAGCCCCGCGCCGCCAAGTTCCTCCGGCATGGCTATGCCCAGCCAACCATCACGCGCTAAATCGGCGTGCAGCTCATGCGGGAAGCCTCCATCTCGATCGCGTTCCCGCCAATAGTCGTCGGGATAACGGGCACAGATACGTTCAATGGCATCACGCAAGGCGAGCTGATCAGTCGAAAACTCGAAGTCCATCAAATGCTTCCTTTGTTGAGCGAGATATCGGCGGTGGCGCGTGCCGCGATCAATGCATCGATCTCCGCGTCCGTGCAGCCGGCCTCGCGCAGAATCTCTCTGCTGTGTTCTCCCAGGCGGGGAGCCGGGCGACGAATAGAGGTGGGCGTTCCGGTATATCGCCCCAGCGGTGCGGGCGTGCGTAGGTGCCCCTCACTCGGATGCTGCTGTTCGCAGATAAACCCGGTCGCGCGCAGGTGCGGATCCTCGATAAGGTCATCCACGGAATACAGCCGCGCAGAGGGGATATCGGCTTGTGCTAAATCCGCCAGCCATTCGGCGCTGGAACGGGTTCGCATGACCTCGGCCACAAAGGCATAGGCTTCATCGATGTGCTGCGCCCGGGCGGTGTGATTGCAAAAGCGGGGATCTTGCGCCAGCTCGGGACGGCCAATCAGCTTGAAGAAACTGCGCCAATGTTTGTCGTTGTAGATCAACAGGCAGATATAGCCGTCCGACGTCGCATACGGTCGTCGATGCGCCGCCAGCAGCCGGGCATAGCCAGTGCTGCCCAGCGGCGGCTCAAACGTCGCGCCGCCCAGATGATCGCCCAAGACCAGATGCGCCATGCCCTCGAACATGGGTATCTCGACGGACTGTCCCTCGCCGCGTTGCCGCGCATGCAGCACCGCTGACACCATCGCGATGGCCACATGCAGGCCGACGGCACGATCGGCCAGCGTCAAGGGCGCATAGCGCGGTACATCTCCGCTTTGCTGCTGGATCAGATGCGCAATCCCGGTTTGCCCTTGAATCAGGTCGTCATACGCGGGCCGCCCGGCGTAGGGGCCGGCCTCGCTGAATCCGTACGCGCCGACATACACCAGGCGCGGGTTGCGCGCGCGGACCGCCTCATAGGACAATCCCAAGCGCGCCATGGCCTGAGGCCTGATGTTGTAGAGCAGCACATCGCAGCTCTGCGCCAAGCGCAAACAAGCCTCACGCCCCGCCTCGTTTTTTAGATCCAGCACGATGGATCGCTTGTTGCGATTCAAGTGTAGATACAGATGCCCCATGCCGGGATGCCGCATGGGGCCGACGGCCCGCATATTGTCGCCATCGGGGGACTCGACCTTGATGATGTCAGCACCCAGATCCCCCAACACCTGCGTGGCATACGGGCCCATCACGACGGAACTCAGGTCCAGTATGCGTATGCCGGCCAGGGGTCCGTGGCCGGTAGAAGCGAGTTGAGTCATTGTGCCTGTATGCCTGCGTCTTTAATCAAATTGCCCCACAAGTCGCGTTGTTCACTGACGAACTCCGCAAAGCTCTCCGGGGTCCCGCTAAAGGCGTCAAACCCTAGCTGGGCCAGGCGTTTTTTCGTCTCCGGATTTGCGACGATCTGATTGATCGCCGCGTTCAGCTTGCTCACGACCTCAGGCGGCAGGCCCGCCGGTCCAAAGTAGCCGTTCCAGGAATTAAGGTCGAAATTCTCCACGCCGGCTTCTTTCATCGACGGCAAATCAGGAACAATATCGCTGCGTTGCGCGGTCGATACTGCCAACGCCCGCAACTGACCCGACTGCACAAAGGGCAAGCCCGACGCCAGGTCGGTAAACATCATGTCCACCTGCCCGCCGACCAAGTCTGTCAGGGCCTGAGGCGTGCCTTTGTAGGGCACATGCAACAAGTCGATGTCAGCGCGTCGCGCCAAGGTTGCTCCAGCAACGATCCCGGTGCTGTTGCCACTGGCATACGAGACCTTGCCCGGATTCTTGCGGGCATACTCGATCAGCTCTTCAACACTCTTATAGGGCTGCTTGGGATTGGTGACGAGGATGAAAGGCAAGTTGCCGCCACGCGCGATGGGCGTGAAATCCTTGACGGGGTCGTAGGACACGCTCTTCATGAGGAAAGGCGCTGCCGAATGCGAGGTGTTGGTCGTCACAAACAAGGTGTACCCGTCGGGCTTGGCACGCGCCACATACTGCGCAGCGATGGTGGCGTTGGCGCCGGGCTTGTTCTCGACTACGACCTGTTGCCCCAGGATGTTGCCCAGTTCGGCGGCGAAGATGCGTCCCACTGCATCGGTGCCGGACCCTGCGGGGAAGGGCACGATGAGGCTGACGGGTTTATCGGGATAAGCCGCCTGAACCGGCGGGGCGGCTAATGAGACGATGGCGGCACTGCAAAGCATCGCGGCGCGTAGGGTGCGTAAAAGCATGGTTGTCTCCTTTTGCGGGACGGCTCTGGCGTGGCCGTTTGGAAATCGTGTCAACGGACAGGGGCTGCTCTCGGGGTGGCCGCGCACGCTTACGGTGGTGGTGCGCGACCGGGAAATTCGCGGATGACTCTTTCTGGGGATTCTTCGTAGGGGGGCGAATAGATCACCAGCAGGCGCGCGGGGGTGTCGCTGGTGACGGTAAAGACGTGTGGAATGTCAGGGGGGAAATAGCAACAGTCGCCAGCGACCATGTCGGCGACCTCATCGCCGACTTGCGCACGCGCGGTGCCCTCAAGCAGATAACAGACTTGTTCGATACCGGGATGGGCGTGGGGCAGGGCGCCTTGGCCTTTCTCGATGACGCCTAACAGGACTTCCACGTTCTTCGCGCCGACGTTTGCGGGGCCGATTAGGCGTCGGTTCAGGGTGCCTGTGTGATTCGCCGGGTGGTAGCCGGGGACATCTTGCTGGCGGATTAGCCAGCGGGGTGGTTGGGTCATCCTGGGGGTTCCTGAATTTATGTGTATGAAAAGTATTTCATGGATATGAAAGATGGCGCAAGGGGGGCTGGGTGTGTGCGGGGTTGTTGTTCTTGTACGAGGCGGGTGTTGATGCTTGGGAGGCGTCGATCTTTGGGGCTGGCGTCGATGCTTGTGGCGTCGATGGGGGGCAGTGACGGCGTCGGGGCTTCACGTGGTCGGTCCGGCGCGCGGGCGCCGGACACCGCATCGCTCGTCTCGTCCGCGCCTTCGCGCTCCCTTCGACGTCCGCTCGCTCGACCACGAGGCGCCCCGACGCCGTCACTGCCCCCCATCGACTCGCAGCGTCTCGAATTGCGCGGTCGCTGGGACGGGCGTCTTGCTTAGGCTTCGTGGCACGGAAAGAGTTGGGAGGAAGGTCTTGCAGGGCCGCGAGTAGCGGGCGCCCAGCGCGCCCGCTACTCGCATTCGTGCTCCGAATAGCTATCGATTCACATACCGATGCAGATGCCGATGCGATGCCAATGCCGATACGGATACCGGTACCCCTATCGGTACGGAGGCTGACACCGTTACTGATGTCGCCCATCCCGCGCTGGCATCTCCGATAGCGTAAATCGGGTGTGCAGGGCACCCGATTTACGCAGCCCCGCAAAATCTTCCAACGGTCGCCAGCGTCACGCCAAAACGCCAAGAACCCCTCTCTCCCCCAAGACGTTCCGGCTTTCTAAACCGCCAGTCGGAGCGGGGTGTGCGGGCCGTGGGGGCGCCTCGAGGTCGAGCGAGCGGAAGTCGAAGGGAGCGCGAAGGCGCGGACGAGACGAGCGACGCGGTGTCCGGCGCCCGCGCGCCGGACCGACCTCGTGAAGCCCCCACGGCCCGCACACCCCGCTCCGACGAACAGAAGAACAACGCGAACAACCTACGCAAATACACCGATAACCCTCCACAACCCTAGGGGTTATCCCTCGTACAACCTCCGCAGACTGCTAAACTCCCACGTCTAAGCAAATTTCAGATACCCCGTCATGTCAGCCCCCCATCCCGACGCCGCCACACCGTTGCCAGAGTGGCTGCAGTACCTCGAGTCCATCCATAGCAAAACGATCGACCTGGGATTGGATCGGGTCAAGCAGGTCGCTGACCGGCTGGATCTGAAAATCGACGCCGTCAAATTCATCGTCGGCGGCACCAATGGCAAGGGTTCGACCTGTGCCATGCTAGAGGCCATCCTGCTAGCCGCCGGCTATCGCGTAGGCCTCTACACCTCGCCGCATCTCATCGACTTCAACGAACGCGCACGCATCAATGGCGAAATTGCCTCCGATGCCGCGCTGACCGAGCAGTTCGCCGCGATCGAAGCCGCACGCGGCGACACCACGCTGACCTATTTCGAATTCACCACGTTGGCGATTTTGCGACTCTTTTCGCAATCGTCTCTCGATGCAGTGGTTCTGGAGGTCGGCCTGGGCGGCCGCCTGGACGCCGTCAACATCATCGATGCCGATTGCGCCATCATCACCAGCGTGGACCTGGATCACACGGATTATCTGGGCGATACCCGCGAGAAAATCGGCTGGGAAAAGGCCCACATTTTCCGCAGCGGCCGTCCGGCGATCTGCAGCGATCCGCAGCCCCCGCAAACCTTGATCGACTACGCAAACGAGATCGGTGCCGAGCTGTGGCAATTCGGTAAAGACTTCAACTATTCCGGCGACCGGCAGCAATGGGCTTACGGTGGCCGCGCACAACGGCGCAACGCGCTGGCCTATCCCGCATTACGTGGCGCGAATCAGCTACTGAATGCGTCGGCTGCGCTGGCCGCATTGGAAGCCGTGCGAGACAAATTGTCCGTCCCGCAACAAGCCGTGCGCGTTGGGCTCTTGCAAGCCTCCGTGCCGGGTCGGTTCCAGATTCTGCCTGGCCAGCCGGTCATCATCCTTGACGTCGCACATAACCCCCACGCCGCAGCCGTCCTGGCCCAAAACCTCGACAATATGGGCTTTCACCCCTACACACATGCCGTCGTAGGGATGCTTAATGACAAGGATGTAGACGGAGTGCTTGCCAAGCTGCGTGGCCGCATCGATCACTGGTACTGCGCAGGTTTGCCCGGCCCACGCGGTAGCTCCGGCGAAGATTTCGCTCGTCACGTCACCACCGCGCTCGAAGACGGCCCTGCTGGCGCCGAGGCGCCGTCGGTCCAAGCCTACCCCGACCCGGCCGCCGCGTTCGCCGCAGCCCGCGAGCGGGCGGGCGAGGGTGATAGAATCGTGGTGTTTGGCTCGTTTCTCACCGTTGCCGCGGTTTTGCAGGCATTGGGTCGCAAAGTTTAAGGTTTACGGCAGTCGAGGCGGTGTCCTCGAACAGGTCGCAAGGAATTCCTGCCCATGGGATTGTTCACTCGCAAAGATTCCGCCTCTGAGGCATCGCGTGCCAGACCGCGTCCATCGGTCTCCAGCGAGGCCCAGGCGGCGGAACTCCGTGGGCGTGCGCGTCGCCGGCTGGCTGGCGCCGTCGTGCTCGTGCTGGCCGCCGTCATCGTGCTGCCCATGGTCCTGGACTCCGAGCCCGTACCGGTGGCGGCTGATATCCCGATCCGCATGCCCGAGCGCAATACGCCGTACCAACCGCAGATCTCCGCGCCCACCTCCGTCGCGGATGCAGGCAGCGGTGTCGTAGGCGCGACCCCCGGTGCCACCGGCAGCCAACCCGGCGCCACCACGCCGGGCGAAGTCACCGCCCAACAGCAGCCGCCGGAACCGCCCGCGGTAACGATACCGCCCGCTGCGCCCACGCCACCGGCCCAGCAGCCGCAGCCGCCCGCGAAACCGCCCGCTCCGCCACCGGCCAAGCCATCCGCGCCGCCGGCGCCGAGCAAGCCCACGGCGCGCGATGACGACGGCGCCCGCGCGCTGGCGTTGCTTGAGGGCCGTGCGCCTACCGACGTGCCGTCGCAACCCGCACCCAAGCCCGCCGCGAAAGGCAACTTTGTCCTGCAGATCGCATCGTATGGGGCCCAGGCAGACGCGCAGTCGCGTCGTTCCAAGCTTCATCAAGCCGGCGTGACCAACGCCTTTGTCGAGCCCGCGACCATCGGGGGGAAACAGCAATATCGTCTGCGCGTGGGGCCATTCCCGTCGCGCGAGGCCGCACAGGCTGCCCAGGCTCGTTTACGCACCCTGGGTTATGACAACGGCTTTATTGCTAGCCAGTGACCGGTTTCGATTTCGTCGTCTTGGCCATCCTGGCAGTCTCCGGGCTGCTGGGGTTAGTGCGCGGCCTGCTCAAGGAAGTCCTCTCTCTGATGGCGTTTCTGCTGGCCTTTGTCGCCGCCATCTGGTGGGGGCCCACGGTGTATGGATGGCTCGAGGCCTACGTCGAAACCGCCATGCTGCGCATGGGCATAGCGTATGCGGCGGTATTTATTTTGGTGCTGCTCGGCGTGGGCTTGGTCAATATGACCCTGGCCGCTCTGATTCGTACCACGGGATTAACGCCCGCAGATCACGGCCTGGGTGCGGTATTTGGCCTGGCGCGCGGGTTGTTATTTGTATTGGTATTGGTGGCGTTGGGCGGCTATACGCCGCTGCCGCAAGAGCCCTGGTGGCAAAACGCCATGTTTTCGCATTCGGCCACCGAGGCCGTCAGGCATATCAAGTTGTGGCTGCCCCCGTCGTTGGCGACGTGGGTGCCCTACTAAGTTTCGTTTAACGGGAAATCACCATGTGTGGAATCATCGGGGTCATTGGGCGCGGGCCGGTCAACCAGCTGCTCTATGACGGTTTGTTGCTGCTGCAGCATCGTGGCCAGGACGCGGCGGGGATCGCCACCTCGTCCCAAGGCAGACACTTCAACATGTTCAAGGCCCATGGCCTGGTGCGTGACGTATTCCGCACGCGCAACATGCGGTCGCTGCCGGGTAACAGCGGTATCGGGCACGTGCGCTACCCCACGGCGGGTTCCAGCGTCAGCGAAGAAGAATCCCAGCCGTTCTACGTGAATGCGCCTTTCGGCATCACCTTTGCCCATAACGGCAACCTGACCAACTGGCGCGAACTGCGCGAGTCGCTCTATCGCGTCGATCGCCGTCACATCAACACGAATTCGGATTCCGAAGTTCTGTTGAATGTGCTGGCGCACGAGTTGCAATCGGCAGCCAATGGGGTGTCGCTCGACGATGACACGATGTTCAAGGCGGTTGCCGCCGTGCATAAGCGCGTGCGCGGTGCGTACGCGGTCGTCGCGCAGATCGCCGGCTACGGGATGCTCGCGTTCCGCGATCCGAATGGCATTCGTCCGCTTTGTATCGGCCGTCAGGATACCGAGCAGGGTCCGGAATGGATGGTCGCCTCGGAATCCGTGGCGCTCGAAGGCAGCGGCTTCGCGTTTGTGCGCGATGTCGAGCCGGGCGAGGCCGTGTTCGTCGATCTGGACGGGCGCATGATCAGCCGTCAGTGTGCCGACAACCCGCAACTGGTGCCGTGTATTTTCGAATACGTGTATTTCGCGCGTCCCGATTCCATGATCAACGGTGTGTCGGTGTACGACGCTCGCTTGCGCATGGGCGAATACTTGGCCGATAAAGTCGCGCGCAATATGCGCCTGGGTGACATCGACGTGGTCATGCCTATCCCGGATTCCTCGCGTCCGGCCGCGATGCAGCTGGCTGCGCGCCTGAACCTGGACTATCGCGAAGGTCTGATCAAGAACCGCTACGTGGGTCGCACGTTCATCATGCCGGGGCAAGCCGTGCGCCGGAAATCGGTGCGCCAGAAGCTCAACGCCATCGGCAGCGAATTCAAGGGCAAAAACGTGCTGCTGGTCGATGACTCCATCGTCCGTGGCACCACCAGCCGCGAAATCGTCGACATGGCGCGCGCCGCTGGGGCCAATAAGGTGTTCTTCGCCTCGGCCGCGCCTCCCGTGCGTTTCCCCAACGTCTACGGCATCGATATGCCCACGCAGAGCGAGCTGATCGCAACCGGCCGTTCCGACGAGGAAATCGCGCGCACCATCGGCGCCGATGGCTTGGTCTATCAGGATCTGCGCGATATGGAACAGGCTGTGACCGACATCAATCCGGCGTTGACGCGTTTCGAGTCATCGTGCTTTGATGGCCAATACGTCACGGGCGACATTACCGCGGAATACCTCGAACGTCTGGGGCAGTCGCGTGGCGGCTCCAGCGACGAGGAGTCCACCGGTGGTTTGCAGTTCAATATGGGATATGTAGCAAACGACGGTTGATCTTGCGCGGCACATGTCCGGCTGGTCTCGTACCGGGTGAACATGTGGTAGCTTAATGTGGTTTGTAAACTGGCCGGGCTGCAATGTAGTCCGGCTATTTTTTAACGGTTTGATCAGGTTAAGCTACATGGAACAATCCCGCCGCCTCTTATGGTTGATCGCATTACTGTGCTTTGGCGCCGTGGGCGCTGCCTTGGTGTCGCAGCATGTCTTCGATATGCCGCCGTGCGCATGGTGTGTGTTCCAACGGCTGCTGTATCTGGTAATCGGCGTGCTGGCACTCTTAGGGGCAAATATCCGCGCGCTCACGCGGCTGTGCGCGACCCTAGGGCTGCTGTTGAGTGCGGGCGGGATCGCGGCGGCTTGGTATCAGTATGACGTGGCCGCGCACATGTTTTCGTGCGATATGACCTTCGCCGATCAATTCATGAGCGCATCGGGTCTGGATGGGGCTGCACCCTGGCTATTCGGTATTTATGCCAGCTGCATGGATGCCATGGTCGAGATCCTGGGCGTGGAATATGCCCTGTGGAGCCTGGCGTTGTTCGCCATTTTACTCGCGATGAATTTGATCGCGATGTTGCGGCGCGATTAAATCGGGCGGCCGTGGGCGTGCATATTGCACGCCACCCCTGACGTTGATCGAGGTCGGCTTCGCGCGCGTGAGCGTTGCTCTTGCGCGCGGCGCGAAACCGGTTGCCCGCGACCTTAGTCGGCGCGTTGCTTCAACGTGAAGGCCGCGCGCTCGTCCTGAGCAAGTAGCTTCGTCAGAAAAGGCATGGCTTCTTTCAACGCCGCGTGCAAGGTCCAGGGCGGATTGACGATGAACATGCCGCTGCCGTGCAGACCGAAACCTTCGGAAGCCGGCTTTTTCACCGTCAATGAGACGTTCAGCCAGTTCTTGATCTGCAGGTTTTCCAGACCGCGCACCATATCGGTGGCTTCCCGTCGCTGCACCAACGGATACCAAACCGCGTAGGTCCCCGTGGCAAACCGCTTGATGCCTTCCTTCACCGCGGTGAGCGTACGCCGGTAATCCTGTTTGTCTTCGTACGAGGGATCGATCAACACCATGCCACGCCGTGTCGGCGGCGGCAGCAGTGCCTTCATCCCCTCGAAACCGTCGGTCGCATAGATCGTCGTCTGGCGCAGATTCACGCGATCGAGCTTATCGAGATTGCCCGCCAAGATGCCCGATTCCGTCGGGTGCATCTCGAACAAGCGCAGGCGATCTCGATCGCGCAGCGCATCGAGCGTCAGCCATGGCGATCCAGGGTAGTGACGAAGACGGCCGTTCGGGTTGTACCGTTCGATCTCTCGCACATAGTCGGCCAGCAGCGCCGGCAGGTCCTCGCGGCCCCACAGGCGGCCAATACCATCCTCGAATTCGGCGTTCTTGCTGGCCCATTCGCCGTCCAGCGCGTAAAGGCCGGCGCCCGCATGGGTATCGATCACCCAGTAAGGTGCGTCCTTGCGGTTGAAGTAATCCAGCATCTGGACCAGCACGGCGTGTTTGAGCACGTCGGCGTGGTTACCGGCATGGAAGGCGTGTCGATAACTAAACAAAATGGAATCCTAAGGTCACGCAGTAGGGGAAATACGGGCGAGTTCGTCGGTGAAGATCGCGTCCATGCCCCAGGATAGCAGCAGGGCAGCGCGCTCGGGGTCATTCACCGTCCAGGCGGCGATCCGGTAACCCGCGGCGTGCACATCGTTGATCAGCGCTTGCGTGGCATCGCGTTGATTGATGTTGAGCGCCACGCACTCGTACTTGGCGAGTTTTTCGCGCCAATCCGCCGGGACTTCCTCGACTAGCAACGCGCGCGGCAATTCGGGCGCGGCGGCCTGTGCGGCAGCAAGCGATTCCTCGGAAAACGACGAAAGCAGGGGGGGCACGACAGCGCCTTGCCAGAGATTGCGCGCCGCCAGGGCGATGGCGGTACCCGTTTCAGCCTCGCGGCCCGTGGTGGGCTTGATCTCGACGTTGCAGGCGATCTGATTGGCGATCGCGTAACGCGCCACCGCCTGAAAACTCGCCACCGGCTCGCCGACATAGGCGGGTGAATGCCAGCCGCCAGCATCCAAGAGCGCCAGCTCGGTAAAGCTGCGATCGCCGGCCAGACCCTTGCCGTCCGTGGTGCGATCCAGATCGTCATCGTGCAGCAGAAACGCGATGTCGTCACGGCTGAGCTTCACGTCGAATTCGACCATGCGGAATCCATGATCGCGGCCAACGCGCATGGCGGCCAATGTGTTTTCCGGCGCCAGACGGCCGCCGCCGCGGTGCGCGATATGAGTAGGATAGGGCCAGTTTTGGGAGGTGGACATAACAGTAACGATACGAAAACAAGACCAAATCACGGTCGAGGGTAAAAGCATAACCCTTCATTGTTTATCGGACCGGCTTTCCGGCAAATTAACTGTGTCTGCTTTTCCAACCCCGGCGCGTTAGCTTTCGGGCCGCCAGTGTGCGATCCAGCCAGCGTTATGCGATGGGGCCCTTGGGGGAGCCGCGCGCCCCAGTGATGAATTTCAGGCCGACAATGGTAAACTCCGGCGGCTAAACCAGCGCGGTTTAGTCGTGGCAAAGGCGAATCGGTTCGCCTTTTTTTACCGTGGCGTTCGTCTGTCCGAGGCGCCGCGTGGGGCAACAAGGATTCCATGTTCGAACTAATACGCAGTCACCGTCGTTGGATGCAGGTCATCCTGCTGATTCTGATCGTGCCGTCGTTTTTCCTGGTCGGCATACAGGGCTATGACAGCTTCATGAGCAGTGAGCCCGAGCTGGCCAGCGTTGGCGATCAGCCCATCACGCAGGGCGAGTTCGACATCGCGCTACGCAATCAGCTCGAGCAATATCGTCAGACTTTGGGCTCGCGCTATGACCCCGCGATGCTGGACACGCCCGCGATGCGCGAGCAGCTGCTCAACGATTTGATCGACCGTCGTCTGCTGGCCCAGGTCGCGCAAGCCGAGCGCTTTTCGGTTTCGGACACCACGCTGCGCGATACGATCGCGTCCATCCCGGCCGTGCAGGACAATGGCCGTTTTTCCGCCGAGCGCTACCGCCAGGTGCTCGCTGCACAAGGCATGACGCCCGCGCAGTTCGAGGCAGGCCTGCGTGGTGATCTGGCGATCAACCTTGTTCTGCAGCCCGTCATTCAATCCGGCTTGGCGCCCGCCGAAGTCGTGGCCTCGCTCGAGTCGGCGCTGACGCAAGAGCGTACGATCCAGCTGCGCCGGTTCCCGGCGGCCGACTATCGTGCTCAAGTGTCGGTCACGCCCGAGGAAATCAAGGCCTGGTACGACTCGCATCAACAAGAACTGACCATCCCTGAACAGGTGACTGCGCAGTACCTGGTGCTGGACGAGCCCGCGGCCTCGAAAGACGTGCAAGTCAGCGATGCCGATATCGCGGGCTATTACGAGCAGAACAAATCGCGCTTTGGTCAGCCCGAGCGCCGTCGCGCCAGCCACATCCTGATTCAAGTCCCCGCCAACGCGAGTGACAGCGATCGTCAGGCCGCGCGCGCCAAGGCCGAATCCTTGGCCCAACAAGCTGCCGCCAATCCGGCCGAGTTCGACAAGCTCGCGAAAGAAAACTCGCAAGACGCTGGCTCCGCTCAAAAGGGCGGCGACTTGGGTTGGCTGGGCGCCGGCATGCTGACCGGCTCGCTGGGCGAGGCGGTATTCAGCCTGAATAAGGATCAAATCTCCGGCGTGATCGAAAGCCCCTCGGGCTATCACGTGTTCAAGGTCACCGAGATTCAGCCGGCCGCCACCAAGCCACTGGCCGAAGTGCGTGACCAGATCGTCGCGGAAATCCGTAAACAGATCGCTGCCAATCGCTTTGCCGAAATGGCGACCAAGCTGACCGAGATCGTTTACGACCAGCGCGATAGCCTGCAGCCCGCCGCCGATGCCTTGGGTCTGAAGACGCGCACCGCCAGCGGCATCACCCGCAAGGGTCTGCTGTCTGCTGACGACACCACCGGCGAGAGCCCGGCCTCCGCTGGCGAAGATGCCGCGCTGCTGGACAATCCTCGCGTACGTGAAGCCCTGTTCAGCCCCGAATCCCTGCGCGAAAAACTCAACTCTGGCGTGATCGAGCTGTCGTCCGACAAGTTGTTGGTGGTACGCGTCGAGAACGTTGAGCCCCAGCACGTCGCGCCCCTGGAAAAGGCCGAGGCCACCATCCGTGAACGCCTGATCGAGGAACGTGCCGCCGAGGCAGCTCGCAAGGCAGGCGAGGACGCCCTCAAGACTTGGTCCGCCGACGCGGCTAGCCTGCCCGAGGGCTTTGGCGAAAGCATTGTGGTGTCGCGCCAGCAGGCTTCCCAGCTGCCTCCTTCGGTGCTGCAGACCGCCATGCGCTTGCCCGCCCAGAAGCTGCCGGCCTATGCCGGCGTGGAAGAAGGCAACGACTTCGTCGTGATTCGTCTGGACAAGGTCGAGCCGGGCAAGACCGACGCTTCCGCCAACGAGCTGCTGGCCCGTCAGCTAGGCAGCACCTGGGGCGAGGCCGAGGCTGCCGCTGTCCTCAAACAGCTGCGCGAGCAGTACAAGGTCCAGATCTTGCCGGCCGCGCAGCAGGCGATCCAGGGCGCGGAATCGTCCGAGAACGCAGGATAATTCACAGACCTACGACTAGCGTTTTGACGCTTGGGTCGTCTCCAGTATGGGCCGCAATGCGGCCCATACGTTTTCTAGCAGCGCCGGTTGGGCTTGCTCGTTAGGGTGTATCCCATCCGCTTGGAACTGTTCGCGGTCCGTCGCGATGCCATCGAGCAGGAACGGCGCCAAGCTCACATCCTCCGCTTTGGCAATCGTTGGAAAGAGCGCGGCAAAGCGCTGGGTGTAATCCCGCCCATAGTTAGGCGGGATTTGCATGCCCACGAGCAACACCTGCGCGCCGGCCTCGCGCGCGCGCTGCGTCATCCCGCGCAGATTCTGTTCGGTCATCTGTAGCGACAGCCCGCGCAACGCATCATTCGAACCCAGCTCGATGATCACAACCGCGGGATGCTCGCGTTCCAGCAGCGCTGGAAGCCGCGACAGACCACCGCTGGTGGTATCGCCACTGATGCTGGCATTCACCACACGGTAATTCGGGTATTGTTCGGCAATGCGCTGCGATAGCAACGCCACCCAGCCCGATCCGCGCTGCAAACCGTATTCGGCCGACAAACTGTCGCCCACCGCCAATATGGCGCGGGGCTCGGAACTCGGTGACGCCGAGGGTGTCTGAGCGAAGGCGGCCGTGGCAAAGCAGAACGCACTGACGAACAAGCACAGCAGTTTGGGATACACACGCATGGATAACAAAGTCTCGATTGAGGTTTCAGGGCTGGGCAAGCAGGTGTCGGATGCCGGCGGCACGCTTTCTATCCTGCAGGATATCGACTTTACGGTCGCAGCGGGAAGTGCGTTGGCCATTACGGGCAGCTCGGGGTCCGGCAAGTCCACCTTGCTGGGACTCATGGCGGGGCTGGATGTTCCCTCGACAGGAACGGTGCGCATTGCCGGGCAGGATCTGTTCTCCCTGGACGAAGACGGCCGCGCACAGCTACGAGCTCGCCATGTGGGCTTTGTGTTCCAGTCTTTCCAGCTGCTGCCGAATCTGACCGCGCTCGAAAACGTCATGCTGCCATTGGAGCTCGCCGGGTCATCCGCCCGCGCGGCCGCCGAGGCCATGTTGCGGCGCGTAGGCTTGAGCGAACGCCTGCATCATTATCCGCGGACCTTATCCGGCGGCGAGCAGCAACGCGTGTCGCTGGCGCGCGCCTTTGTCGTGCAGCCGGATCTCTTGTTCGCGGATGAGCCTACGGGCAGCCTGGACGCGGCAACGGGTGAGACGGTCGTGGACCTGATGTTCGATTTGCACCGTGAGCACGGCACGACGCTGGTGTTGGTCACCCATGATGCTCAACTCGCGGCGCGCTGCGGCCGCCAGCTGATTCTTTCGGCCGGGCGCATGGTCGATTGAGGTGCAATGAGCCCGAGGCGTGCGCCTACGGGCTGAAAAAACGCATCGGCGCTGTCAGCGTTTCCATCCCATTAAAGCCCGCCGTTGACGGGCGTGCTCAGGCGTTCTTGGCCTCGCGCGCCAACGCAGCAGTCGTTTTCTGACTGCGGCGCCACTCGATCAGCCCGATCACAATCCCGCTGGCGCAGATGATCGCGATACCGAGCCACGTCAAGGCATCCGGGAAATGCCCCCAGAACAGCCAGCCCACCGTCGTCGCGCTGACGATTTGCAGATACACAAAAGGCGCGAGCATCGAGGCCGGGGCATTTCGGTAGGCGCCGATCTGCAACAGATGACCCAGCGCCCCGGTAAACCCGGTGGATATCAGCAAAATCCAATTCGCCGTGCTCAGCTCACGCAGTGCAGGCAGGGCGGGCGGCAAAATGAAAGGCAGCATCAATGTCAGCGCGATCGCACCGACCGCGCCGCTCCAGATCAGCGACGTGTACGGATCGTCGCCCGCCACGCGCCGGGTCGCGATGAACTGCGCGGCAAAGCAGCATGCGGTCAGCAGACCGAAGACCACGCCCATGAAGGGCAGACCACTATCAGGGCGGATGATGATGAGCACGCCGCCAAAGCCTACCGCTGCGGCCACCCAGCGCGACATGCGAGGCGGTTCCTTCAATACCCATGGCGCCAGCGCCAGCACCAGTAAAGGCGCCAGAAAGTTAATCGCGGTCGCTTCGGCCTGCGGCATATAGCTGAGCGCCTTGAAAAACACCACCGTGGCACACAGCATCGCGCCGCCGCGAACCAGCTGTTCCTTGGGGCGCGTGGCTCGCAAAATCTTGACCCCGCGCGAGGGCAATACCAGCCCCAGCACCAGCACCAGGTGAACCAGATAGCGCACCCAGCATAAAACCCACAGCGGCACTCCGGCGCCCATGACCCATTTGCCGCTGGCGTCCAGACATGACAAGGTCCATGCCGACAATATCAGCAGCGCGATGCCAATCACAGGGCGCGTCGCAGGCGGACGCGGCGCGGATGTCGTAGCGGCCGGGACAGCTCCGGCGACGGCCCGATGCATGAAATACTCCTCCGTTCAGGCGCTCGGCAAAGCCAAGCCGGCGCGGGGCCGGCTCGATCAACGCGACATGATACGCCTATTCTCTGGCGGGACAGCGGGCTATGATGCTCACTATGCTCGATCTGCGCAACATAGAAACGTTTTTCTGGGTAGCCACGCTCGGCAGCTTTCGCGCGGCGGCCGAAAAGCTCAACACCACACAACCTGCCATCTCGCAGCGCATTGCCTCGCTCGAGGGCGATCTCGGCGTGCGGCTGTTCGAGCGCGACGCGCGTGGGGTCACGCTGACGGGCAAAGGCCAAGAGCTCGTCTCGCATGCCGAGCGGATGCTGCAATTACGCAGCGACATGCTGCGCGCGGCGCGCGAGCAAAACGTCATGCGCGGGCCCTTGCGTCTGGGTGTGGCGGAGACCATTGTTCAAACTTGGCTCCCAAGGTTGATCGAACACGTACACGCCGCGTATCCGGCCCTGGTGCTGCAGATCGAGGTCGACACCTCATCGGTACTGCGCAACCATCTGACCGCGCGGCAGATCGATCTGGCCTTTTTGATGGGGCCGATCTTGGAGCCACGGTTCGAAAACCTGCCCCTGTGTTCCTATCCCTTGGCCTGGGTCGCGAGCCCACGTTTGTCGTTGGGACCCGAGCCGCTCACACTGACACAGATCGGCACCTTGCCGGTTATTACCTATCCCTCCAGCAGCCGCCCCTATCAGATGGTGCGCGACATGTTGACCCGCGCCGGCGTGCGCGCGCCCCGCATGTATGGCAGCGCGTCGTTGTCCATGGTGGTGCGCATGACCATGGATTGCATCGGCACCAGTGTCATCGCGCCGGTGTTCCTGGACGAGGAATTGGCCAGCGGACAGCTCCAGATTTTGAACGTGCAGGCGGATCCCTTACCCGACCTGGCCTTTACCGCGACCTGGATTCAAGGCCCGGACAGTCATATCGCGCGCACCATCGCCTTGTTGGCGCAACAGGCGGCTGCGGGCACGCTTGCCCCTGCAGACAGCTAAAAACAAGCGATTGTCCTTTCGTAGTCACCTAGGGGTTTCCCTAGGATTCGCCTCAGTCTAAATGAAGTGTAGGGCCTAAGATTGGTCCGATATTGGCAGCACCACTGCCTGGAAACCCGCGTCGTTACTGGATTTTGCCGATATCCTGATTTCGGAGCCGAGGGGGTATAAATAATCTTTATGTCTGTGCATCGCAACTTACGATTGGACAAGGTTTTGCCCAAACGGTGGAATGCGCAGCATGGCAGGACTGATCGCAGAACGCTGTTTCTGCACCAGCCACATCGTCTATCCCAGCGCGTCAATCGGGTAACGGGGCCCGACGCGCGTCGAATCCCGCCTGCAAGGAGAGCTCCATGAAAAAGCTGTTAATCACCGCAACCAGCGCTGTCGCGCTGTTGGGCACCGCCGTCCACGCCCAGGATCTGCCGAAGACCCATTTGAAAGTCGTCGGTGGCCTGAGCAACCTGACCGCCTACAACGACTACGAAAAGCCGTTCTGGACCAAGACAGTCCCCGAGCTCTCCAAAGGGCAGGTGACGGCCGACATCAAGGGCTTTAACGAAATGGGGCTCAAGGGTCCGGAACTGCTGCGCCTGATGTCGCAAGGCGTGATCGAATTCGGTACCGCTACGCTGTCGTACTTCGCCAGCGACAATCCCATTAACGAAGCCATCGACCTGGCCGGCCTTGCGCCGGACGCGAAAACCGCTCGCGCCGTCACCGACGCGTTCGAGCCCGTCTACGCCAAGGTGTATGGCGATGGCGCCAACGTCAAGCTGCTGGGCATTTCCACCTATCCCGGTCAAGTGCTGTTCTGCAACGCTGACATCAAGAGCCTGGCCGACCTGAAGAGCAAAAAGATCCGCACCAGCAGCCGCACCACGGCCGAATTCGTGCAGGCGCTCGGCGGCTCCAGCGTCACCATGGCGTTCGGCGAAGTCGTACCGGCACTGCAAAACAAAGTCGTCGATTGCGCGATCACCGGTTCGCTGTCGGGATATTCGGCCAAATGGTACGAGGTTGCCACGCACCTGTACGCCTTGCCCATCAACTGGAACCAGCAGATTCACGCTGTGAACCAAAAGGCATGGGACAAGCTCGATCCGAAGGTGCAGCAGTTCCTGCAAGAGAACGTGGACAAGATGGTCGATGACATCTGGGCCGCTGCCGCGCGTCAAACGCAGGAAGGCTACGACTGCAATACGGGTTCCGATGCTTGCCCGTACCCTGTGAAGGGCAAGATGGTTCTGGTTGAGCCCACCGCAGAGGACCGCGTGTTGCTCAAGAAAGTGCTGAATGAAGCCGTGTTGCCGAAATGGGCCGCGCGCTGCTCGGCGCAATGCGTGGAAGACTTCAACGCCACCATTGGTAAAGAGTTGGGCGTCGTCGCCAAGAAGTAAACGTGTGACGTGACGGGCGCCACCTCGCTGGCCGCAATGGCCCGGCGTCCGTCATTTAAGCCATTTCTACAGCGTGGCCGCAACCACGCTGGTTTCTCCATCGCAGTCCAGATGCTGTGCTCGGCGGCTCCGCTCCACCCAGCGCATCATCGCGGAGGCACCCTATGACCTCATATGAAAACTTCCGGACGTTGGGCAAGCTATTGCGCTGCGCAGAGTCCTTCTCGCGTGCCGCCGTATGGGCGGGCGGCGCGCTCATCCTCGCCAGCGTACTGCTGATTTCTTTCGATGTGCTGGCGCGTAAATTCTTTGGCTTCACCACGGGTGGTGCCGATGAATTGTCCAGCTATGCGTTTGCGATCAGCACTGCCTGGTCGTTGGCGTTCGCGACGCTGCAACGCGCCAACGTCCGCGTGGATGTGCTCTATCAATATTTCCCCGTACGCGTATCGGCCTTGCTCGACTGGATCGCATTGGTCGCACTTGGCGTGTTCATGGTGTACCTCTCTTATTACGCCATGGAAATGGTCCAAATGTCCTGGGACAGTAGTTCCGCAGCCAACACTCCCTTAGCCACGCCGTTGTGGATTCCGCAAGGCCTGTGGTGGCTCGGTCTGGTGTGGATGTGCGTCACCGTCGCGCTGATGCTGGTGCGCGCGTCGCTGGCACTGGTCACCGGAGATCTTCAATTGGTTAAAGCCATCTGCGGCGTGCGTTCATCGCAAGAAGAAGCCGAAGAGGAAGCCGCCGCTGGCGAGCGTTTGGTTAAGGGGAGTGCAGAATGATCGCCACCGCTCTGATACTGCTGTTGGTGCTCATCGGGATCTCAATCCCGGTGGGCGCTGCGTTGGGTTTGCTGGGGTTGATTCTTGACCCCCTCTATTCCATGTTGCCGCTCACGCGCGCCATGGGGGAAGTGTCGTGGAGCACGAACAACGAATTCCTCATGGTCGCCATTCCGCTCTTCATCATGTTGGGCGAAGTGTTGTTGCGCTCTGGTCTGGCCGAACGCATGTATAGCGCCATGAGCCTGTGGCTGTCGTGGCTGCCGGGCGGACTGATGCACGCCAACATCGGCGCATCCACCTTGTTTTCCGCGACCTCAGGCTCCAGCGTGGCCACGGCCGCAACGGTGGGCACGGTCGCGATCCCGCAAATCAAGAAGTATGGCTATAACGAGCCATTGTTTCTCGGCAGCCTTGCCGCGGGGGGCACGTTGGGAATCTTGATTCCGCCATCCATCAATCTCGTGATTTATGGGGTATTGACCAACTCGTCGGTGCCGAAACTGTATCTGGCCGGCATCATCCCGGGCTTCGGTCTCGCGTTGCTGTTCATGTTGACGGTGATTATCGGCTGCATGATCAAGCCCAGCTGGGGTGGTCGCAAGATCCAGGCATCCTGGGGCCAGCGTTTGGTCAGCCTGGTACATCTGGCGCCGCCAATGGGGATCTTTTTCCTGGTAGTGGGCTCAATCTACGCCGGCTTGGCCACGCCCACCGAAGCCGCCGCATTGGGTGTGCTGGGAGCCTTGGTCCTGGCAGCATGTTTCCGCCGTTTGACGTGGACCATGTTGCGCGAGTCCATCGAGGGCACGATGAAGTCCACGGCCATGATCATGTTAATCGTGATCGCCGCGAGCTTTCTGAACTTCGTGATGTCGGCAACGGGGCTGACCGACGCGCTCACCCAATCGATTACGGGTCTGGGCTTGTCTCCCGGATGGATGTTGCTGATCGTCGTGATCTTCTATTTGATCCTGGGCTGCTTTATGGAAACGCTGTCCATGATGATCACGACGATTCCCATCGTGGCTCCCATCATGATTGCCATGGGCTACGACCCGATCTGGCTGGGCATCGTCATCATTGTGCTGGTCGAGGCCGCCTTGATCACGCCGCCCGTCGGATTGAATCTGTTTGTCGTACAGAGCCTGCGCAAGAGCGGCAACATGACCGCAGTCATCCTTGGCAGTCTGCCGTTCGTCGCCGCGATGTTCGTATTGTTGGCGTTGCTGGCGTTCTTCCCAGATCTCGCGCTGTGGATGCCGCGCGTATTTGGCTAAACACGCCACTCGTTGAATCGTAAAAAATTTAAGCAGGAACTATTATGAAAGCCGTATTCCAAGTCCAGCCCGTCGACGGGCGCGAACTGCAACAGCTCGAAGTCGATATCCGCAATCTGGTCGTCGCCGGCTGGGCCGGTCGTGACATGGCCGCTATCGAACACCATATCGAAGAACTCGCCGCCATCGGCGTGCCGCGTCCGAGCAGTGTGCCGCTGTACTACCGTATCGCGGATAATCAGCTCACGCAGGCCGATCGTATCCAAGTCGTGGGCGATGCTTCGTCGGGCGAGATCGAAACCTTTGTGTTTGCCGTGGATGGTGAACTCTACGTCGGCATCGCGTCGGACCATACCGATCGCAAACTCGAAGCGCACAGCGTGGCCTTGTCCAAACAGGTTTGCGCCAAGCCCGTCGGTACGACCGCCTGGCGTCTGGCGGACGTGGCCGAGTACTGGGACGAACTCGTGATCCGTTCGATCATCGTCGAAAACGGCGCGGAAGTCTTGTACCAAGAAGGCACGCTGGATTCGCTGCGCACGCCGCAAGAACTGATCGCGGGCTATACCAACGGCACGGCCTTGCCCGACGGTACGGGCATGACTTGCGGTACGGTTGGCGCGATTGGCGGTATCCGTGCGTCCACGACGTTTATCATGGAACTCTACGATCCGCGTCGTCAGCGCTCGTTGCGTCACCGCTACGAAGTCGAGATTCTGCCCGAAGTCGCTTAAGTCAATATTCGTGCTGGTTTGCATGTGCGCGTGGGTTTGTCGCGCGCCGTGTAAACCACGAAGTCTCCGCCGCCGTGGCGGAATGAGGACATTATGCTTCCTACCTTGCATGACACCGCCGCCGCCTTGCAACAAGGGCGCGTCACCTCGGCCGAGTTAACCGAAGCCGCACTTGCGCGCGCTGCCGACCCGGCAGGAGAGGGCGCTCGCGTTTACACCCGCGTTTACGCCGAACAGGCCCGGGCAGCCGCCCGCGCCTCCGATACGTTGCGCGCCGCCGGGCTGGCGCGTTCGCCCATTGATGGTCTGCCGATCTCGATCAAGGACTTGTTCGATGTCGCAGGCGAGACGACCATGGCGGGGTCCGTCGCGCGCGAAGGCGAACCCGCGGCCGACGAACACGCGGTCGTGGTGCAGCGTTTACTTGCCGCCGGTGCGGTCATTATTGGCCGCACCAATATGGTCGAGTTCGCGTATTCCGGCCTGGGTATCAATCCGCACTATGGCACCCCGCGCAATCCTTGGGACCGCACAACCGGGCGCATTCCCGGCGGCTCGTCCTCCGGCGCTGGCGTGTCTGTGACCGACGGCATGGCCCTGGGCGCGATTGGGTCAGACACGGGGGGGTCCGTGCGCATTCCCGCCGCGCTTTGCGGTCTGACGGGTTTCAAACCAAGCGCCTGGCGTGTGTCGATGGCGGGTGTGTTGCCCTTGTCCACGAACCTGGATTCGATCGGCCCCATCGCGGCGACGGTGCGTTGTTGCGCCACGCTTGACGCGATTTTGGCCGGTGATGAAATTGGCGCGACCGAGCCCGTGTGGCATGCGGCATCGCTGCGCGGACTGCGGTTCGCCGTACCGACCACGGTGGTGCTTGACGGCATGGACGAGACCGTTTCCGCCACGTTCTCGGCTACCTTGGACAAGCTCGCCCAAGCCGGCGCGCTGATCGAAGAAATCGAAATCCCCGAGTTCGCACAGCTGGCTCAGATCAACGCCAAAGGCGGCTTTACCGCGGCCGAAGCCTGGGCATGGCATCGTGACCTGCTCGCCCGCGCCGGCGATCGCTATGACCCACGCGTGGGCTCGCGCATCCGTCGCGGCGAGGCCATGTCCGCCGCCGACTATCTGGATCTGCTCCAAGCGCGTGAAGCCTGGGTGGCCGCCGTCGATCATCGCATCGCCGGCTACGACGCCATGCTGATGCCTACTGTGCCCGTCGTGGCGCCCACCATCGCCGAGGTCACGGCCAGCGACGAAGCCTACTACGCCGCCAATGGCCTTATCCTGCGTAATCCCACATTCATCAATTTCCTGGATGGTTGCGCACTTTCCGTACCCTGCCATGCCGAGGGCAGCGCGCCCGTAGGCCTCATGATCGCGGGAGCGAACGGCGCGGATGCACGTATTCTGTCCATCGGAATGGGTGTCGAAGATTTGCTGCGTGGTTAAACGATGAAACAGTCTGACGTTGAACAAAGCCCGTCTTATCTGGCACGGTTGGAAGCTCGCGACGGTCGGTTGACGGGGCCCACGGCGAACATCGCTCCGGGATACGTCCAAGCTAACTTGGCGATCCTGCCGGCTAGCCTGGCGGGAGACTTCCTGCATTTTTGCCAGCGCAATCCCAAGCCATGCCCCTTGTTGGCGATGTCTGAGCCGGGCGATCCGGCGCTGCCGGATTTGGGCCACGACATCGACATCCGCAGCGATATACCGCGCTACCGGGTATGGCACAAAGGCGAATTGGTCGCAGAGCCGACCGACGTGCGAGACATCTGGCGCGAGGATCTGGTGTCGTTCCTGATCGGCTGCTCGTTCTCGTTCGAAGAAGCCATGCTCGAAAATGGCTTGCCTGTCCGCCACATCGAACAAGGCTGCAACGTGCCGATGTACCGCACGTCTATCCCCACGTTGCCGGCTGGCCCGTTCCATGGTCCGGTGGTGGTGTCGATGCGCCCCTTAAAAGCCGCCGACGCGATACGCGCGATCCAAGTGACCTCGCGATTCCCTTCGGTGCACGGGGCGCCGTTGCATTTCGGCGATCCCGCCGAAATCGGCATCGCCGATATCAATCGCCCGGATTACGGTGACCCCGTCGAGATTCGTCCTGGCGAGGTCCCCGTATTTTGGGCATGCGGCGTAACGCCACAGTCCGTGGTCGCGGCGGTGCAGCCCGAGTTTTGCATCACGCATGCTCCGGGCCACATGCTGATCACCGATTTGCTGAATAGTCGGATGGCGGTTCTTTAGCCGGATCGCCGCTAATCGGGTCCACGGTGCGCGAGGAAGCTGATCGCAGCGGGGCTACGTCGGCGTGCGGCGGCGCGTTGGGGGTTACGGCAGTACCCGTAGCGGGCGGGCTCGCGCGCAGGACTTCTGCTTCGACGCGTCCGGCTTCATCGGCTTGCTGCAGCGCGCGGGCGCGCTCGGCTTGTGCTTGTGCGGCCGCCTCGGCCTTTGCGGCCTTATGCATTTTCGCGGCTTCTTCGGCCTGCGCTGCGGCTTGCGCCTTTACGCGGGCTGCCTCTTCTTGGACCGCTTCGGCACGCTCGGCCTCCGCTTGCAGTCGCGCTTTTTTAGCCTGTACACGCGAGTGCTCCGCATGGAGTGCCTCTGTCTGGGCGGCCATCCTCGTTGCTTGCGCTTCGCGAGTTTGCGCTTCTGCTTCCTTCGCTAACGCTTCGGCTTCTCTGGCCCGCAGCTCGCGCACCCGCTGCACCTGTTCGTCGAGCTCCCGGCGTACGCGTTCCACGTCTTCCGGGCGCTCGGCCTGTGCCATGGCGTGCCGCAAATCAGCAGCCAGTTGCGCCACGCGTTGCATCTCGGGGTCGTCAGGCACTTCTCGAACCTGATTACGTCGGTTGAGAATTTCCGCTACCCGCTGACGTACAGCGACCAAAGCCATCGCGCGTAGTGGCTTCCGAAGGAATCGTGGCCAGCCTACAGCCGCACCAGCAGCCAGAGCGGCCGTTGACGCCCAACCTTTGGTGGTCTTGGTTTCGGGGGTAGGGTGCACCAACGCATCGGCCAGTTGGGCCCGATCCAGCTCCATTTTGGCCAACAGGGTCTGCTTCTCAGCTTGATGGTCGATCTTGGTCATGTTGGCTCCGGACAGTGGCGGTATCCAGGCGTACCTGGCGGCTCAATTCAGCGAAAGGCGAGGACTTGGGCGCGTTGCGCGTCACAACAACGAGGGCGATCAGGGTAATGAGCAGCCAAGCGCCGGCGACGGCCCATGCCGCCAGTGTGCGGTGCTCTGTATCCCAAAACGTGACAATGGCCCCCACGGAGATGAAGGCGAGCGTCCCCAATGTGCAAAACAGCAAGGCCACGCCGCCAATCATCGTGGTCACGAGCGCTGAGCGGAACAAGGAAAGTTCGATGCCGGCCAGTTCTACATAGTCACCGCTGCGTTCGACCACGAACTCCGCGATATGTCGTATCCGTCTCAAGCGTTCAGAAATCATGACGTCTCCTTGACTGAATTCTCGTGGGCAGCAAGTGGCATACCTGTCTCCGTTTGGGCGTCTAAAGCGTAAAACTCCCGCGATTTGTTATGATGGCTGGATAAATATCCAGCTTTATCCTCGATGGTACCCCCGCACCGTTATTACTACCTGCAGAATTTCAGGCGTGCGCTGGACGTCGTGCGGCGGTGCTATTGCGATCTGCTGGACGCGCGCGAGCAGGCTTTCTTTGTGGATTTTGACCGCTTGCCGCACTCGGCACAAGCCTTGTTCGTGCGCATGGCGATGCGCCGTGGCCCGTGGTTCCGCGCGAGCCGGCTAGTGTATGAAGAAATTCCCGACATCCCGGCGGCCGCCCAGGCATTGGTCGCGTTAGGCTGGCTGGAGGATCACGCCGACATGACGCTCGACGAATTGTTCGACGTGTGCACGATGCCGGAATTGCGAGCAATCTTTGGGGTTCCGGCTGTCGCGGCTCGCCGCAAAGGCGAGTGGTTAGAGGCGTTACGCGCGGTCGATGACGCACCTCGTCCGTATGCGCAGTGGTGTGCCGGCGCGGAACCGGCTTGGCGGTTTTCACTGGGCGATCATTGCGACCGTCTACGTCTCATGTTTTTCGGCAATCTGCATCAAGATTGGTCGGAATTCGTGCTGGCGGATCTCGGCGTGTTTCGTTACGAGACAGTGGCGTTCGACGGCGAAGCCCGGGCGTTTCGTGCGCGCGAGGACATCGATGTATATCTGACCTTGCACAGCTGCCGGCAGGCGCTGGAGGCAGGAACACCCGTAACCGATTTGCTGTCGGTCGTGCATACCTGCGTCAGTGACAACGCGTGGCTGGAGCAGCGGCGCGCGAAAATATTATTTCGTCTAGGGCAGGCGTGCGAGCGCGCACAAGACTGGCACACCGCACTGCGGGTTTATGAACAATGCGCCTATCCTGGCGCGCGCCATCGTCGCATCCGTGTGTTCGAGCGGCTGGAACGCCATCAAGACGCCCTGGCATTGGCGCAAGAGGCGCAAACCCAGCCGGAAAGCGCTGCGGAACTGCAGGCGGTCACGCGGATGATGCCACGTCTACAACGTCATGCCGGTGAACCACGGCCCCAGCGCCTCCAGCGACCGCCAATCGCCCGCCAGGATCTGGTATTGAGCAAACCGAGTGATCCCCTGAGTGTGGAAATCGTCGCGCGTGACCACCTGCATACGGAGGATGCCCCGGTCTATTACGTCGAGAACACGCTGATTAACGCTTTATTCGGTCTGCTGTTCTGGAAAGCGATATTCGCGCCCTTGCCCGGAGCGTTCTTTCATCCGTTTCAGCGCGGACCGGCGGACCTGACCGCCCCGGACTTCGCTACCCGGCGAGCGGCGTTGTTGGAGGAGTGCTTCGCACAACTTGATTCGGACACCTACCGCGATACCGTTTGGCGGCACTACGAAGAGAAGTGGGGTCTGCTATCGGCTTTTGTCGCTTGGGGGGCTTTGTCGGACGAGCTTATACGCCTGGCGCTGGACTGTATTCCCGCGGATCACCTGCGGCGCTTCTTCACGCGGATCTTGCAAGACCTGCAGAACAATCGAACAGGGCTACCGGACTTGATTCGGTTTTACCCGGCCGAACGACGTTATGAGCTCATTGAAATCAAGGGGCCGGGGGATAAGCTGCAGGACAATCAGTCCCGCTGGCTGCAATATTGCGCGGAGCATGGCATCGCGGCGCATGTCTGCTATGTTCGGTGGCACGAAGGTGAGACATGCAGTATTCAGTAGCCGTCCGTACGTTGTGTGAGTTCACGGCACGCGCAGGCGATCTGGACCTACGCTTTACGCCCGCGCCGACGGGCGCGGAAGGGGTTGCCGGCCACGGCAAAGTCGTCGCGCGTCGCGGGCCGGACTATGAATCCGAAATCGCCCTGTTCGGCCAATACGATAGCCTGCTCGTGCGCGGGCGCGCTGACGGCTATGACGCCGCCGCGAATCAGCTTGAAGAAATCAAAACCTATCGCGGCGAGCTCGGCAGCGTGCGCGAAAACCACCGCGCGCTGCATTGGGCACAAGCCTGCGTATATGGGCATTTGATGTGTCAGGCTCGCGGCTTGAGCAACCTACGCATCGCGCTCGTGTATTTCAACATCGTGACCGAGGAAGAGACCGTCCTCACGCGGGACTACGACGCTGCGACCTTGCAAGCGTTTTACGAAACGCAGTGCGCGTGTTTTATGGCCTGGGCGGAGTCAGAACAGGCGCATCGACAAGCGCGTGACGACGCATTGGCGCAGCTGCAGTTTCCCATGGGCCAGTTTCGCGCCGGCCAGCGGGAGCTGGCGGTCGCGGTCTATCGCAGCGCGCGCGAGGGGCGTTGTCTGCTGGCTCAGGCATCGACGGGCATTGGCAAGACGCTAGGCACGTTGTTCCCTTTACTCAAGGCAGCGCCCGATACCGGTATCGATAAAGTTTTCTTCTTAGCGGCCAAGAATGCGGGTAAAGCATTGGCCCATCACGCGCTGGCGCAAATCAACGACGCGCCGGTCTCGCCGCGCTTGCGCGTGTTGGATTTACAGGCCCGCGAAAAGGTCTGCGAATATCCCGATCGCGCGTGCCATGGTGAATCGTGTCCTTTGGCGCAGGGCTTTTACGATCGCTTGCCGGCGGCACGGGCCGCGGCGTTAAGCGCACAACGGATGGATAGCGAGGCGCTGCGTGCGGTGGCGTTGGAACATCGGGTCTGCCCGTATTACCTGTCGCAGGAGCTTGCGCGCTGGGCCGATGTGGTGGTGGGCGACTATAACTACTACTACGATGCGAACGCGATGCTGCATGCTTATACCCAAGCCAATCAATGGCGCGTCGCGGTACTCGTGGACGAGGCGCACAATCTCGTTGACCGTGCGCGGCAGATGTACACGGGCAAGCTCTCGCAACGCGCGTTGAAGCTGGCGCGTCAAGCGGCGCCCAAGGCGTTACGTCGTTCCTTGGACGGTCTTGCGCGTTCGTGGAGTACCTTGAATCGCAAGCAAGCAGAGCACTATCAGGTCTATGAAAGCGTGCCCGCTGGGGTACAGGCCGCGCTGCAAAAAGCCATCGCGACGATAGGCGACCATATGGGCCAGACGCCGCTGCCGCAGAACGATCCCTTGCTGCAGTTTTACTTTGAGGCGTTGCAGTTCATGCGTCTGGCCGAACAGTTCGGCAGTCACGCGATGTTCGACGTGACCCAAGATCCGCCCGGGCGGCGCGATACCCTGAGCTCGACACTTTGCGTGCGTAACGTGGTACCGGCGCCTTATCTGGCCGCGCGTTACGCGGGCGCTCATGTCTCCGTGTTGTTCTCAGCCACACTGAATCCTCAACAGTACTACCGCGACACCTTGGGCCTGCCAGCGAACACCGGCTGGATCGAGGTCGCTGCGCCATTCAAATCGGATCAGCTCGCGGTGCGCGTGGTGGGGAATGTTTCGACGCGTTATCGAGATCGTGGCGCGTCCCTCACGCCGATTGTCGAGCTTATCGCCGCGCAGTATGCCCGGCAGCCCGGCAACTATCTGAGCTTTTTCAGCAGTTTCGATTACCTGGAGCAAGTCTGCGCGCTGTTAGCGCAGCGCTATCCGGATATCCCACTTTGGAAACAGGTGCCCGGCATGGATGAAGCCGGCCGTACGGCATTCTTGGGACGGTTTACGGAAACGGGTAGTGGAGTCGGCTTTGCGGTGCTAGGCGGTGCATTTTCCGAGGCGGTGGACCTGCCGGGTAAACGCCTGATCGGGGCCTTTATTGCAACGCTTGGCTTGCCGCAGTTCAATCCCGTGACCGAACAAATGCGCGTGGCGATGGACAAGTTGTATGGCGCCAACGTGGGATACGACTACACCTATCTTTATCCTGGTTTGCAAAAGGTGGTGCAGGCAGCGGGTCGGGTCATTCGGGGGGAAGACGATACCGGCTCGGTGTATTTAATCGATGACCGGTATCGGCGCGGCAAGGTACGCGCGTTATTGCCAAGCTGGTGGCGCATTCAATGAGGCTTTCGCCAGCTAAGGCAGCCCCGCATCATGACACCAAGGTGGCATCAAGACGCGGGACTGACCTTAGATGGGTGCCCGCAAGATCACTGCAGGCTCATCATGTGCTGAGGTAGCCAAGTCGCGATGCCAGGCACGACATACAACAACAGCACCGCCAGGATCATGAGGATGAACATGGGCATGGACGCACGCGCCACATAGGGTAATTCGCGGCCCGTCATGCCCGAGAGCACGAACAGGTTAAATCCCACGGGCGGGGTGATTTGCGCCATCTCCACGACGAAGACGACGAAGATCCCAAACCAGATCAGATCGATGCCCGCGGCTTGCACGGTGGGCAGCAGCACGCCCATCGTCAGTACCACGATCGAGATACCGTCCAAGAAGCATCCCAGCACGACAAAGAACACCATCAGCGCGATGATCAGCCCAAACTGCGACAGGCCAAGCCCACCGATCCATTCGGCCAATGCGCGCGGCAGGCCGATGTACCCCATGGACAGCGTCAGGAACTGCGCGCCGGCCAGGATCAAGGCAATCATGCAGTACAGCCTTGTGGCGCCCAGGAGCGCCTGCATGAAGCTTTTTCGGTTCAGCGACCCTTGCGAGGCCGACAGGATCAGTGCCCCAACCACGCCGATGGCGGCCGCTTCCGTCGCGGTGGCGATACCCGTATAGATCGATCCCAACACGGCGGCGATTAGGATCAACACAGGTATCAAATGACGCGAGTGATAGAGCTTCTCACGCAACGACATTTTCTCGTCGGAGGAGGGGACTTCGTCCGGATGACGGATCGCCCACCACGCGATATAGCCCATGAATAGCACGGCCAGCAAGATGCCGGGCAAGATTCCGGCAATAAACAGGCGTGCAATCGACACGTCGGCCGCGACACCGTAGACGATCATGATGATCGAGGGTGGAATCAACAGGCCAAGCGTGCCCGCGCCCGACAACGTGCCGAGTACCTTGCTTTCCGGGTAGCCGCGTTTTTTCAGTTCCGGGATGGTCATCTTGCCCACTGTCGCGCAGGTGGCGGCCGAGGACCCAGACACTGCGGCGAATATCGCGCAACCAATCACATTGGTATGTAAGAGGCGACCAGGCAAACGGTTCAGCCAGGGAGCGAGTCCCTTGAACAGGTCTTGCGACAGCCGCGTGCGGAAAAGGATCTCTCCCATCCATAGAAACAGGGGCAACGCCGTCAGCGTCCAGCTCGACGCCGCACCCCAGATGGTGACCGCCATGGCATCGCCTGCCGGGCGACTGGAGAAAATTTCCATTCCGATCCACGCCGTGCCGGCGAGGGTCAAACCAACCCAGACCCCGCAACCCAGCAGCGCAAAAATCGAGACGACCAATAGTGTGATGACGAGGACTTCATTCATGGGTTTGCTGAGACGTAGGAGCAGGCAGGCCGCGCAGGCGGCGGAACAGTTCATCGACCAGCGAAACCAGGAACAACACGGTACCGATGGCCATGCTGAGCTGTGGAATCCACAGTGGCGTGGCATCGTTGGACGTCGAAACGTCGTTGTACATATGCGAATCCAGCGTCAATTTGATGCTGAAAAACGCAAAAGCCGCGGCCAACAGCGTGCCCATGCACAGCGCGAAAATATCAAGACGGCGGCTGCTGCGTTCCGCGAGGGAATTCAACAACAGGGTCACCCGGATATGTTCGCCGTGCTTGAACGTGCTGGCCAGCGCCAAAAAGCCCGCAGCCGCCATGAAATAACCCGCGTAGGCATCGACGCCCGCCACGTGCCAATCGATCTGACGGCCAATAATGGAAATAAGTACTGAAGCCAGTACCCCTATCATGCACAAGCCGGCCAGAAGGCCGGCTGCGCCGTACAAAGAATCAAGAAAACGGCGCATTGGGATTACATCTTGCGATAGGAATCGATGATGGCTTTGCCATCGTCTCCGGCACGCTTGACCCATTCGTCGATCATGACCTGACCAACCTTGCTCAGGCCTTCTTGAAGTGCAGCAGTCGGCTTGACGATGGCCATTCCGTTCTTCGTGAGCTCCTGCTTGTACCACTCGCCTTTTTCCTGGGACAGCTTCCAGCCGCGTTCCTCGGCCTGAGCGCCCGCCTTTTTCAGGGCTTCCTGCGTGGCCGGATCCAAGGCGTCAAAGGCGCGCTTGTTCACAATCACGGCGTTCTTGGGCAGCCATGCTTGATTGTCATACCACTTCTTGATGTACTCGTACGTCTTGGTGTCGTAGCCGGTGGAGGCCGAGGACATATACGAATCGATCACGCCAGTAGCCATCGCCTGCGACAATTCGGCCGCTTGCACCGTGACCGGTTGCGCGCCCACCAGTTCGGCGATCTTCGCCGTCACCGGGCTGTAAGCGCGCCACTTCAGGCCTTTCAGATCATCCACGGTCTTGAGGTCGCGGTTGGCGAAAATGCCTTGGGCGGGCCATGCCACGGCATACAGCAGCGTCATGCCTTGCGAAGCCAGCTTCTTTTCCAAAAACGATTTCTGGGCTTGGTAGAGCTTGAACGAAGCGTCGTAACCCGTGGCCAGGAAGGGCAGGCCATCCAAAGCGTAGATCGGGTCTTCGTTGGCGAAGTTGGTCAGGAGGATTTCACCGATCTGGGCTTGATTGCCCTGCACGGCACGCTTGATTTCCGGGGCCTTGTAGAGTGAGGCATTGTTGTGGACGACGATTTTGAGCTTGCCGTTGGACAGCGTATCGACGTCCTTGGCAAACTGGTTCAGGTTTTCCACGTGGAAATTGCTGGAGGGGTATGCCGTGGGCAGATCCCATTTGGTCTGTGCCGTAGCGCTGGCGCTAAAGGCCAGCGCGAAGCTGGCGGCCAGCAGGGAGAGGGTCTTTTTCATGAGAACGATCCTTCTTGACTTAGAGTAACGATGCGGCCGGTACGAAACACGGAAACATCATGAAAATTCGAGGCTTTTGCCTTGTGCGATGCAATTCTACGGGTCTGGACCGCCTACAAGTCCCTGGAATGCGCCACATAGGGGTAATTCCTAAGTAGCGAGAGTGTGCGAATTCAGACGCTCCTGATGCTGACATCTGCGTCCCTGAGCGCCCGCGAGCTGCGAGATCTGGTATGTTGGCCGAACTTCTTGTTTCTAAACTTTATTGTCATGACGTCAGGTCCCCAAATCACTAAGCGCCAGCCTCAATTCCGTCTTTTGACCCGCGAGGACATAACCCCTATGCGCCGGTTGCGCGAGGTCATGCTGACCAACTCACCCGAGTGCTTCCATGCCAGCGTGGCAGACGAGGCGGCGCTGTCGGATGCCCAATGGGCATCGCGTATCGGGCCGGACGAAGACGCGTTCATTGTGGGCGCGTTTCTCGATGGCGAGCTCATGGGGACAGTCGGCGCATTCCGCAACCACGCGCGTAAAACCGCGCATAAAGTGACGTTCTGGGGCGTCTACATGGATCCGGACTTGCGCGGCAGCGGCGCGGCGGAAACTATGCTGACCATGGCGATCGAGCAGACGCGCAAGCTTGATGGCATCCAGCGCATTACGCTGACATTGACGGGTTCGAACACTCGCGCATTGCGCTTATATGAGCGGCTGGGCTTTCAGGTGTATGGTGAGGAACCGGATGCGTTGCTGATTAACGGCACTTTGTATGCCGAGAAATTGATGAGCTTGGATCTCGGGGTGGCGCTGGACGGATGATGCGTTTTGCGTTGAGTTGATCGGCTCAATCTCAGGCGGGCACGATCATTTAGGTTTGAATAATCGTTTGTGCGCAAGATGTTTGGGCGCGTTGTGAGGGGTTACTCGGTATGTCAGGACAGTGCCCGATTCTCGAGCAGGTGCTGCGAACCGTGGAACGGCGCTATCGCATACCGGCGCGCCCCTCTTTAATTGCAGCGGCGCACCCGGCCATACAGGAGCAGGTTTCAGCTAATGGCGCGGTCCCCGCGACGCCGGCCAATCGAATCGCTGTTGCAATCGAGCGCGCGCGCGAAGCCATCGAAGCCCAGGAGAGCCCGTCCGAAGACTTAAGCGTCGAATTCTGCGAGGCATTAGCGCTTCTCATCGAAAAGGCGGCGCACCCTGTTCATGGTGATCCGGCCTTTCAGGCGTTGCTCTTGCAACGGCAATGCGCGGCGGTAAATGAGTATGTCTTGCTTTCAGCTGGGCAGAACGACGACCGGCGCGCGGTTACCGCGAACATCAACGCCATCGCGCATCCGCAGAAGGTGCTACGGATGCCCGTTGGGCCGGTCCGTGAAGTCGCCGAGCGGATGTATCAGCAGTATGCCGCAGAAGCTTGGGACAAGCTCGCTGACGAAGCGCAGGCGATAGTGCAACCGGAACCGATCCGCGGTGATCTTGTTTTTACGGCGTCCTTGAAACGGCTGCTGAGTACAGGCGCACTTTCACGGTTGCAGCGTCTGTCGGTCCTCCAAAATCATACCGACGTAATGAAGTATCGGGCATTGCGAGCGCGTCAGGGTCCGCTTGCGGGCAGTGCGTACGCGCGAGAGCAAGGGGCTCAAGCGCGTCAACGAGGCGATGCCGTAGAGCTGCGCGCTGCACATGCTCTGAAGTATCTGGCGGCGCGTCTCGAAGCATTGTGCGATCACCATAACGTCTATCGCGTTGTCACCTCGCTACGTTCCCCTGCGATATTGCCGATGGCGACAGATCATGCCAAGGGCGAGTGGGACGTCGTGCTACTCAGGCGTTCGGCGTCCGCGAGTGAGGCTTCGCCTTATGACCTTTGCCTGTTGATCGAAGCGAAAGCCTCGGCGGACGCAGCCACGGGGGACTTGCCGCGTTTGATGCGTGGGTTACAGGCTTTGGCTAGTGCGGGCCGGGACGTCCACTATGCGTGCATGACAAACGAAGGCGAAGTCAGTATCCATGGTGCATCGCTCGCCGGATGGCCTACGTGTCAGGCCGAGGCGTCGTGCGGCGTGCTTTATTGCTCTGATTCCCAGATCGAGCCCCTTGCTGGATTGTTAAGCCCTGGTAGCCGTATGCAGCTTCTTTCGTGTGAGGACAGCCTTACCTTTGCGGCCCGCTTGCAAGATGGAGAGAAGCCATGTGCCGACGCCTTGCAGCCAGTCTGGCAGCAGGTATTGTATGCGCCTCGTTGGCAGCCGGTCATGCAGCAATATCAATCTATGTACAGAGCGCGGGAGATGATGGTGCATGTTGATGACCTGCTGGCGGCCGCGCGCCGGTGGGGGGACGCGCGGGTGCAAGGCACTAGTTAGTAGCGTTATGCAGTCGCCTGAGGCTCGACAGCCTTATGCTTCGCCCGATGGTGTGCGATGCCAGCCAGGAAGCCGATGCCTACACTCAATGGGCCGCGAGATTGGTAAATATCTTCTTGGTAGTAAGCAAGGCTTACTGCCAGCGGGGCAACCCAGCCTGTCAGGGCGGAGTGCAATGATTCGCTGGAGGGAAACCTCTTGAAGCCGCTATCCCATAATTCAGCGACGAGGTAGCCTGCCCCTTGACCCACGATGCCCGCCGCGAGTGTGCAGCCCACTTCCGTAGCGGTGAACGCGCCGCCGACCATCGACAATTCATTTGTTGAAACTTCACGCATTTAGTTCTCCAGCTTTATTACGATTAATTCGGCAACCAGCGCGCTTGTCTACGCTTGAGCGCTATTTGCGATGGGCCAGCGGGCGTAGCTCTGTAATAGGGCGGACAAAGTGCCACATGTCAAGCGGATGTAGTGCTCATTTCCCCCTCCACCCGCCTGAGCCAAATTCATGCAGCCATAATCGATCGCCGTCGTCAGGACCCACCCTCTCTGGGCGGAATCAATGGCGCTACCTAAACTCAGATCGGTGCTCGCGCTTCCCAAAACTCCTCGAATCACAGCGGCCACCGAATTTACAAACGCACCATTCACCACGTTCCCACCGCCAATGTCGGTCAGATCGTGCAAAGTCAGTTCACGCATCATATCTCCGTGCTTTAAAGCATTTATCGATTGAATGCATCCAAGGGATGCGGAAACGCTGCCATCACCAGACACGATGGCGAGCGGATCCAAGCCTAATCTCCGTGGTGAACAGCACGAATAAAAGCGAGTCTTCTCCCCAAAAATAAGACTTCAGTCAGGCACCGATACGCAGATCGCGTGTTATCGGAGGCTGCGGCGTCGAGCGTCCTCACATGTGCATAGGTCCTGTTTTCCGCGAGGACATGGAATCTTCCGCGGCGGGTTTGCGGACTGTGGCCCAATACTTCGCTCGATGACTGATCTACACCGTTGTACTAAGTGAGGATAGGATGATGACCAAGTTTATTGGGTGTGCGCAGGGTGACCAGATGGCTACCGAGCACATGCGGCACCGTAGGAATCCGTCGTGGGTTTCATGCGTATTACTGGCGTCCCTGGCCGTTCCTAGCGTATCGCATGCGTTGGGCGAATCGCAGCGGCAGCCACAAAAACCAGGGTTGAATGCGATGTCTCCCAAGTCGGATCGATCCAGCTCACCGCCCGTTCCTTGGTCACCGGTTGAGGAATTGCCGACCGCTGTCAAAACTATCTTGAAACCCCTCATGCCCGAGCTCCAAGACGCAGTGGGCGTATGTGATGGAACGGTGCGATGGCTCGTGCGGCAAACAGATGAGATGGAAACCGCAGCGAAGGCCTTCGCGCAACAACAAACATCAGATATTGCGGAGGTGCTCCTTGCGACCAGTCTGGTGTCCGAGGTGGCCGACGCCCTGAAAACCGGGGTCGCCTTGACTGCTCTGGCAGATCAATCCGAGGAGGAAGTGAAGGCCTTTGCGGGACGAGAGAGTGAAGACCTTATAAAGGTCATAGCCCCGGTAGGGCCAGAGTTGGCAGACGCGGTACGCGTGGCAGGAGAAGCCGCCAAGCTTATAGACCGTACGTCAGTCGCACTCGAAGACGCCGCCAAGCCACTCGCTGCCAGCGAAGCATCATATGTCGTAGCCGTGATTAGCGAAACGTCGCTTGGGGACGAGATCAAGGATGCCCTAACGACGTTGAAGACAACTGGACAAGAGATTGTTCATTTAACCGATTACGCCGAATCTGCCGCTCGGGCTACGGTAGAGGCAAGCACTGAGAAGCGAACAGCGAGCGCGCCTGGGCAGCATCAAGATTCAAACGCGTCGCCGGCAGTGTCCGCCAAGCAGTCAAATGGTCAAGGCGAGCCAGAAGAGGGTGCGGAGGATGCGGAGCAATCGTCTCAGAAAGAAATGAATCCCAATGCCAAGGCTGCCCCAAATAAGGAAACCCACCCGTTAACGCAGGAACCGCCGGTCGAAGAAACTCCGCCGGATAACCCCGAAGAAGCATCTCAAGAATCAAATCCTGAATCCGCTGCCGAATCCCCGTCCGCCGTGATGCCGGGGACGGAGACCACGCCGGTCCATGCTCCGCCGTCAATCGCCACCATGCCGATACATTCGCCCAGGGCCGGCGCATTTGCGAGCAATCTGTTGGCGGCCAACACCATGTTCCAGTTGTCGCTGCAAGAGCGACTGGCCAACTATCAACCTGGCGATATGAGCGCTGGGAACACGCATGGCAATGCATGGATCCGCTATAGCGGTTCCCACAGTCGCTTTAACGACGCTTCCGGTCAACTGCACCACAAAGGCGACAAAAATGCCGTCATGCTTGGCGTCGATCTTTTCAACGAAGCGGGTCGGCGTGGCGATCAAATCGTCTTGGGCATTATGGGCGGGTATGGTCACTATCACGGCAAAACCACTTCTAACCGGAACAAGCCTTCTAGTTCAGGCACGGTGAACGGCTATAGCTTCGGTGCTTATGGGACCTACTATGAAAACGGCCGTCGTCAAGATCGCGGCGCCTACATCGATAGCTGGTTACTCTGGAACGTTTTCGACAACCGGATCAAGACAGATCAACTCGCGGCCGACAAGTACAAAGCCAAAGGGCTGACCGCTGGGCTGGAAGTCGGCTATGACGCGATGCTCGCGGAGCGCGGCAATGTTAAGTACAAGTTGCAGCCACACGCACAACTGATCTATCAGAATGTTCGCGCACGGGGCTTTGACAGCGGGGACGCAAGACGCGTGTCTGTAAGCAATAGCCCGAGATTGCAAACAGTGCTTGGAGTCCGGGCCGCGGCCAACTTTGCAGGCACATCAAACTCGACCTTCACGCCTCATGTTGAACTCAACTGGTTGCACACCAACAAGGCCTACAAGGCTCACGATGATGGTGTCACCACGACACTCTCGCACGCGCGCGATGTGGCGCAAGTCAAGCTGGGTGTCGAGGGCGAAATCGACAAAAATCTTTTGCTGAACCTGGCACTGTTTCACAATCAGGGCCGGGCGGGATATAAGGAGAACGGGGGTAACCTGACCGCGACGTTCCGTTATTAAGGTGGCGTGTCGAGTGCGGCAGGGCGCCTGTAGCCGCACTCGACATGTACGCGATACACCGTCTTTTAACGGCAGCGGTGCTTCACTGCTTGTAGCTACTACGGTTTTCTGAAGCCTGCTGCAATTGCTCTGCGTCCCTGAATCAATCGCGCTTGGCGACTGTTGCCGCCTGCGCCCGCTGCTCTAGGGCGTCCGTGAATCCCGCCAGTGTGCCGTACAAGAACGCTACGGGGAGCCGTGATTCATAGGTGTCGCTATCGAAGAATACGTCGGCGATGCCTGGGACAATCCAGCCTTTGGTCCATGATGGCTTGAGCCCTTCGAGCGTGCAGGAGCCGCCAGTCACACTGGAAGTTACTGTATAGGCAAGCGCTCGGGATAAGGTGCCAGCAATCATGGCGGCGCCGGTGGTGGAATCCAGGCCGCCGGAAACAGCTGGCATGGTTGACAGAGCGAGTTCGCGCATTTGTGTCTCCTTATGCAAAACGTTAGTTGGCAGTGCCCAGCTCGGCCAACGGGTTCACACCGAAATGAAAGAAGCTTTGAACGGTGCCGCTGAGTATGGCGCAAGCCCACCGGTTGTAGTTGGCGTTGATCGGGCCTAGCGGGCCGTCTATCGATGGGTCAGGGAATGCCTTGGCGCAGACAACATCGACGATGGCCGTCGGGATCCAGGATCGTTTGATCGCTGTGAAAAGCGCCTCGGTGTTTGTTCGGTCGGTCCAGGAGGACCATACACCTACCGTCGCGGCGGTGGCCAGCACCTGCACGGCCAGGGCGTCGTCTCGACCACCGCCAACGGAGTCCAAACCATATAAAGAAAGTTCGCGCATCATTGCTCCATTTATCTAAGTCGACAAGCCAGGATGTCGTAGCCGAAGACGGTGTTGTCTTCTCGAGTTGCGCCATCTGCGCGGGGCTCGAACGGCTGGCGACGAGGGTAGCCGAGGAGGAAAATCGGACGAAAGGCGGGGTGCGTTTTCGCCTTAGAATCAGACAAACGGTAAAGACACCGAATGTTGAATGGTCCCGCCCGAGCTTACTGTGCCTCTTCGACGGTCCATTGTGGTCGGTGGTGCAGGCTGGGCATCCCTTCGTGGGAAAGGAACTCCACCGCGCATATGAGCGCAGCGAAACCCGCTCCCAGCATAGGGTGTTGCGTTAGATGGATACCCTCTGACAGCGCACCGAGCGCGCGAGTCACAAAATTGCCAGTAATGCCTGTTTGTCGGCTCACGCTGCCAACAAATGGCGGTTGTGCGTCCGTATCCAAATCCGTGGTCGCCATCGTCGCCATGACCGGAATGCCGCCAGCAATATGGCCAATTTGGTACTTAGTTAGGTCGTGCATCCTTATCCCCCGATCGAAATCAGTCCATTGACATGTCGGACACCGCGGTGGCCAGTCGTGCAGGCTCCGTTTTGCGAATTGCTCACATACGATGCGGGCCGAAACGGGCTACCTAGCCCGTGTTCGTACAGCATAGGGCAGCCGATTGCAGTGGATGAGATACGAGCGATCAGTCGATGAAAATCGGACGCGGCGTCGGGGCTACGGTTTGGTAGTGTCAGCGCCGTCGTATCTACGCCATGACAGGAACAAGCGCCCTGCGCGAGCCATGACGCATAGAGGATTTAGCTCTTGACCCGCACGATCTTCTGGATGTGCGGCACGTGGCGAATCGCGCGAATGACCTGTGCCAGATGCTTGCGGCTGTCTACCTGGATCGTCAAATGCAGCGAGACCGTTGAAATGGCATCGTCGTGCATGGTGATCTGTACGATGTTTGCATCCGCGGCGGTGACTTCCGCGGCAATACGGCCTAATACACCGCGTTCATTGCGCGTGATGACATCCAGTCGCGTCGACAGGTGCTTCGCCGTTTGTGCATCCCAGGCGACGTTGACCCAACGCTCGGGCTCGCGCGCACGAAGCCGCGTCGCGGTCGGACAGTCAGCGGTGTGCACCACCAGCCCTTGACCGAGGCGCATGCCGGCGACGATGGGGTCTCCCGGCAACGGACCGCAGCAGGACGCAAGCTGAACGGCTTCGCCTTCGTTGCCCTGGATAAGAATCGGGGCGCTGCGGGCCGACGTGATTTCGTCGACGGCCGCGGCCGTCGTTGCCACCAGCTGATGCTCTGGCGCGAAACGCCGTGCGACCACGGCCGCCAGGCGCTTGCCCAAGCCGATATCGGCGAGAATTTCGTCACGCGAACTCGCGCCTGTACTACGCGCGAGTTTCTGCCACATAGGATCATCCGAGGCGGGCAGAGTAAGGTGTAATTCCTGCAGCGCCTGCGCGAGCAGTCGCTCGCCGAACGCGACCGATTCTTCGTAGCGGACGGTACGCAAATAATGTCGGATTTCTGACCGTGCGCGGCCGGTACGCACGTAATTCAGCCACTGTGCATTCGGGCGCGAGGCGGGCGAGGTGATGATTTCGACCACGTCACCGCTACTGAGCTCGGTGCGCAGCGGCACAAACTCGCTATTGACCTTGGAGGCGACCGCCTGATTGCCAATGTCCGTGTGTATCGCATAGGCGAAATCCACCGGCGTGGCACCACGGGGCAGGGAAATGATCTTGCCGCGCGGCGTGAAAACGTACACTGCATCGGGAAACAGATCGACCTTGACGTGTTCCAGGAATTCGCCGGAATCGCCGGTCTGGCTCTGAATATCCAATAGCGATTGCAGCCACTGGTGCGTACGCTTCTGCAAATCGTTCAGGGTGACGTCGGTGCCCTTGTACAACCAATGCGACGCGACGCCTTCTTCGGCGATGTGATGCATGTCGCGCGTGCGCAGCTGAAACTCCACGGGCGTGCCATAGGGGCCGACCAGCGTCGTGTGCAACGACTGATAGCCGTTGACCTTGGGAATCGCGATGTAGTCCTTGAATTTGCCAGGGACCGGGCGATAAAGCTGATGCAGGGTACCGAGGGCCAGATAACACTCCGGCAGCGTATGCACAATCACCCGAAATCCGTAGATGTCCAGCACCTCGGAAAAGGATTTTTTCTGTTCGACCATCTTGGTATAGATGCCGAACAGGGTTTTTTCGCGGCCAGAGACCTCGGCCTCGATACCGGCAGCCGGTAGGGCGGCGCGCACGGCATCGCTGATCTTGCCGATGACTTCACGACGATTGCCGCGAGCGGCGAGCACCGCCTTGTACAAGACCTGGTAGCGATTGGGATACATCGCCGCAAAGCACAGATCTTGCAGCTCGCGAAAGAGAACATTCAGGCCCAGGCGGTGCGCGATCGGGGCGTAGATCTCCAGGGTTTCACGCGCGACGCGACGACGCTTCTCGGAGCTGACCGCATCCAGCGTGCGCATGTTGTGCAGGCGATCGGCGAGCTTGATCAAGATGACGCGCACATCGCGCGCCATCGCCAGCAGCATTTTGCGGAAACTCTCGGCTTGTTGTTCGGCCTTGGTGGCGAAGTCCAGGCGATCCAACTTCGACAAACCGTCGACCAGTTCGGCTACCTGGGTGCCAAATTTCTCGGCCAGTTCGTGCTTGGCGACGCCTTGGTCTTCGATAACGTCGTGAAGCAGGGCGGCCGACAGGGCATTCGCGTCAAGCTTCCAGCCGGCGCAGATTTCCGTGACCGCGATAGGGTGCGAGATATAAGGCGCGCCGCTAGCCCGGAATTGGCCCAGGTGCGCTTGATCGGCGAAGCGGTAGGCTTCCCGGACGCGTTCGACGTCTTTTTGATCGAGATAGCCACCGATGATTTCTGTCAGCGGCGCCAGCGATGCAACGGGAGAGGCGGGGGTATCCGCCAGACTGACATCGCTGGTGGTCTTGGACAGCTGGACTGGCGCGTTTTTCTTGTCCCGGCGTCCCAGGCGCGAGCCTGCCCGCAACGCTGCCAGCAGGCCGGACGACGCGTACTTCAGCCGGGGAAAAGCCATGTTGCTGCCCCCTGATCCGGATCAGGTCGGAACTTTACGGAGCATTTCCAGGCCGGTATGGCCGGCGGCGATTTCGCGCAGCGCGGTGACCGTGGGCTTGTCTTTGCTGTCAACGCGCGGGGCATGGCCCTGGGCCAGTTCACGGGCGCGGTAGGTGGCCGTCAGCGTCAGCTTGAAGCGATTGGGGATTTGATTCAGACAGTCTTCGACAGTAATGCGAGCCATGAATTACACCTGGAACGGGCTGTGAAAGGGAACGCCTCAATGATCGGCCGAAATGCCCAGCTGCGCAAATAGTGCGGCGTGGCGTACGGCCTGAGACGAAAAACGTAGCCGGGCGGCGCTGATGACTTGGATCAGCTCCGCCAAGGCTACGCTAAATTCTTGATTAATAATAACATATTCGCATTCCGGCGCATGGGCGATCTCGCCTCCGGCGGCCAGCAGGCGCCGCGCGATGACCTGCGGCGCATCTTGGCCGCGCGCCTTTAAGCGATGCTCGAGTTCCTCGATAGAGGGTGGCAGGATGAATATGCCAATCGCATCGGGAAAGCGTTGCCGCACCTGACGCGCGCCTTGCCAGTCGATTTCGAGCAGTACGTCGCGACCTTCGGCCGTGGCGCGGTCAATCAGGTCGCGCGGCGTGCCGTAAAAGTTGCCATGAACTTCCGCCCATTCCAACAAGGCTTGTTCTTCGCGCAGGGTCTCGAACTCTGCTTTGCTGATGAACCGGTATTCGCGTCCATCCACTTCGCCCGGGCGTGGCTCGCGGGTGGTGCAGGAAATGGACAAAACCAGTGAGCGGTCTTGATCCAGCAGGGCTTTTACAAGGCTGGATTTGCCGGCGCCGCTGGGAGCGACCACCATGAACACGTTGCCGGAGCGTTTAGACATAAAAGGGGAGTGGCGTGCGAGAGACGCGAAGCATAACAAATTCACACTATTATAGGAGTTGTATCCGCGAGCTCTTGGATCCTAGAGCGCCGTTGGGATCCCGGCGTGCGGCGCGGGTTGTTGCAACGGTAGCGGTATCCGCGACAACCATTCAAAGAGATTACCGGGCTACCCCCTTAAAGGAGATATAAAAAGATGCACGATAACGAGGCGATCGTTTCGCCGGTGGCGTTGGTTACCGGGGCGGGCAGTGGAATCGGACGCGCGGTGGCGTTGGAGTTTTTGGCGCAGGGCTACCGGGTAGTCTTGGCTGGTCGCAGACGCGAGGCGCTAGAACAAACCCGCACGGCAGCCGGTGAGGACGGTATTCGGGCGCTCGTCGTGCCCACGGATGTCAGCGACGAGCAGTCCGTACGCGCCTTGTTCGATGAGTTGCAACGCTCGTTCGGGCGCTTGGATGTCCTGTTCAATAATGCCGGACGGAATATGCCAGCGTTGCCGATCGAGGATGTGCCCGTGGATTTGTGGCGAGAGATCGTGGACGTGAACCTCACGGGTATGTTCTTGTGCGCGCAAGCTGCGATCCGCCTGATGAAGGCGCAGCAGCCTGGCGGCGGTCGCATTATTAATAACGGCTCCATCTCTGCCCATGCGCCGCGTCCGCTGTCGGTGGCCTATACGGCGACCAAGCATGCGGTTTCCGGCCTGACGAAATCGATTTCGCTGGATTGCCGGGCGTATCGCATCGCGTGCGGCCAGATCGACATCGGCAATGCCGCCACGGAAATGACTCAGCGCATGGAAAACGGCGTGCTGCAGGCCAATGGCGAACGACGCGTCGAGCCGCGGATGGATGTGGCTCACGTGGCGCAGGCCGTGGTGGCAATGGCGAAACTGCCGTTGGATGCCAATGTGCAGAACATGACGATCATGGCGACAAACATGCCCTTCGTCGGACGAGGCTAAGTCGTCAGGATCGTTGATGCCGCGTGGATGCGGAATAAAAAAGGGAGCTGATCGCTCCCTCAGGCTGTTGATAAACCCCTGGTTTTTGCCGGGGGTTTGTTTTTGAAGGACCGCTCAGGCGCGGCGGCGCCGCGTGTGGAAATTGGAGTCCAGATGGGTCA